>JBKOZO010000097.1:0-55136 GCA_046725935.1 Acidobacteriota bacterium
GTTCCGCTCCGAGATCGGTGTCGAGCTGTGACAGGGGGGCCGCGCCGCCCAGGCCGCGGTTGGCGGCGTGAAGCCAGCGGTTGGCTTTCTCGCGGCTGCCCAGCACGTCCTCGGCCATGGCGCCGATCCGGCCCAGCCGGAACAGCCGGTCGGACTCCTCGGGCGAGAGCCGGCGCTCGCGCTTGCGGCGCGCGAGCGTGCGGGCGGGGATCCGGAGGATCGAAACCACGTCCGCGCCGTCGAGCGAGAAGCCGGACGCCACCGCCGAAAGGGACGCGTAGGGAAGTCCGGCGCGCACCAGGTCGCGCAACTCCTCGGCGGTACGGGCCGGCACGAGCCGGCGACCGCCGAGGGTCCGCACGAGGTCGGCGATGCCGCTCACGGCGGGTCCTTCTGCCACATGGCAGTCCACATTATGCCATATGGCATGGACGGCCGGAAGGGCGGCGAGTGCGGCAGTCATGAAGGAAGGATCCGCCGGGAGAGGGACAGATGAAGTCCCACGGAGGTTCCAGGTTCCAAGTTCCAGGTTCCAGGTGACTTAGATCTCTTGGAACCCGGAACCCGGAACCTGGAACCCGGAACTACCTCGGATATCGCCCGACGCGCTCGCGGTGGGTCTTCAATCGCGCGACGACCTCTTCGATGCGGTCGTTGCCGGTCGTCTCGAGGAGGGCGTCGGCGAGGACGAAGGCGAGCATGGCTTCGCAGATCACGCCGCACGCGGGCACGGCGGTGACGTCGCTGCGTTCGTAAGCGGATCGCGAGGCCTGGCCGGTTTCCAGATCCACGGAGTCGAGGCCGCGGGCGAGTGTCGAGATCGGTTTCATGTACGCGACCGCGATGAGCTCTTCGCCGTTGGTCACGCCGGCCTCGAGCCCGCCGGCCCGGTTGGTCCGGCGTCGCAGCGTCCCTTTCGCGCCGCGCTCGATCTCGTCGTGTGCGCGCGAGCCGGGCCCGCGCGAGGCCTCGATGGCGGATCCGAACTCCACCGCCTTGACGGCCGGGACGGAGAGAAGCGCCTGTCCGATGCGGCCGTCGAGCTTGCGATCCCAGGACGCGTAGGCGCCGAGACCCGCCGGGACGCCGCGAGCGCCGACCAGAATCGCGCCGCCGAGCGTCTCGCCGTCCTTCTTCGCGGCATCCACCGCGGCGACCATCTTCGCTTCGAGCTTCGCGTCCACTGCCCGAAGAGGGGAATCCTCGCGGACCTTCTCGAGGGAGACGAAGGAGCGAGGCGCCTCGGCGCCGACGCCGCCGAGCTCGAGGACTCCGCTGCGAATCTCGATCCCGCACTCTTTCAGCAGCAGCTTGCAGACGGCTCCGGCCGCGACGCGCGCCGCGGACTCGCGAGCCGATGCGCGCTCCAGCACGTCGCGGAGGTCCCCGGCGCCGTACTTCATGCCTCCCGCAAGATCCGCGTGGCCCGGACGGGGGCGCGTGAGGCGCTTGCCGGCCGCCGCCGCGGGATCCACGGACAGGGGTCCCATGATGTCTTTCCAGTTGGCGAAGTCGGCGTTGACGATGCCGATGGCGATCGGGGAGCCGAGCGTGATCCCGCCGCGGACTCCGCCCTCGAAGGCGGCGGCGTCCTTTTCGATCTTCATGCGGCCGCCGCGGCCGTAGCCGTGCTGCCGGCGGGTGAGCTCGCGCCCCACGAACTCCGCGTCGATCGAAAGACCCGCCGGAATCCCGTCCAGGATCGCCGTCAGACGTGGACCGTGGGATTCACCGGCGGTGAGAAGGCGAAGCGGCATGGCGGGAGTCTAGTCCGACTGCCGTAGGGCGGTCCTCGTGGCCGCCCGCGGGCGGGGACTAGCCCCGCCCCTACGAACCCTTGCGGAGCCAGCTCTCTAGTCGTTCCAAGCGGTCGCCGCGCCGGGCCCGGAGGCTCGTCGCCTTCTCCTGCTGCGCGGGCGTCAGCAGAGGCCAGATCTCGGAGCGGATCTTCGCGTCGAGGACGGCGCCGTCGGCCCGGACCTCTCCGAGCCTGCGGGCGCTGTCCCGGATCGCGGTCTCGTCCACCGGCTGCGAAAGCTGCGCGGCGCGGAGCGCGCGCCGGCTTTCCACTCCCGCCTTTCGCTGCGCCAGGATCTCGTCGGCGTGGCTCTTGAGGATTCCCCGGATCTTCGTCTGCTGATCGGGCGTCAACGCGAGCATGCGAACGGCCCGGCGGTACGGACGCGGCGCCCAGCCGTCGCCACCCGGCCCGCCGGTCTCGTGCGCCGCGACGTGCCCCGCGAGGGACAGACCGGTCACCGCCGCGACGCCCGCGGCGAGCAAGAAGATGCGGCGAGGCATTCCGATCGACATCGAGTGATCCTCCTGTGTTCCGCAATGGATACGACCGCGGGCCGCGGGAGGATTACGCCGGGGAGGGCTAAACTGCGGGCGTGGAGCGCAAGTACGTTCTCAAGACGCTGTCGCGGCTGAAGTCCTACCGCGTCGATTACGACCGAGAGTTGAACGATGAGCAGCGCGAAGTGGTGCTGGCGGGCCGCGGGCCGATCCTGGTCATCGCCGGGGCGGGCTCGGGAAAGACCCGCACGCTGGTCTACCGCGTGGCGAGGTTGATCGAGTCCGGCCTCGACCCGTCGAAGATCCTGCTCCTGACCTTCACCAACAAGGCCGCGCGCGAGATGCTGCGCCGGGTCGAGACGCTCCTCTCGGTGGACATGCGGCGCTTGACCGGAGGCACCTTCCACTCCGTCGGGAACCGTCTGCTGCGGCGCTTCGGCGCGCGGCTGGGCCTTTCCACGAACTTCACGATCCTGGACCCCGAGGACGCTCGGGAGATGCTGGAAGCCTCCACGAGTGACAAGAACATCCCGACGCTCGACCGACGCTTCCCCAAGGGAGACGTCCTCCAGGATCTGTACTCGTTCACGGTCAACACCGGGCGCCCGTTCACGGAGGTCCTCGCCGAGCACGCGCCGCACTTCGCGCCGCTGGAGAACGAGATCGTCTCGGTCTTTCACCGATACCGGGAGCGCAAGCGCCTCGGGAACACCTGCGACTACGACGATCTGCTTCTCCTCTGGAAGCGTCTGCTCGACGAGTTTCCGGACGCCGCGGCGGAGCTCGCGCGATCCTTCGAGCACGTGCTCGTGGACGAGTACCAGGACACCAACCGCCTCCAGGGCGAGATCGTGGACGGAATGGCGAAGGTCAAGCGCAACGTGACGGTGGTCGGCGACGACGCCCAGGCGATCTATTCGTTCCGCGGCGCGTCGTTCGAGAACATCCTGGGTTTCCCGCAGAGATATCCCGACGCGAAGACCTACCGGCTGACGCGCAACTACCGGTCGACGCCCGAGATCCTGGCCCTCGCCAACGCCTCGATCGCGCAGAACGCGCGGCAGTTTCCCAAGGAGCTCGAAGCGTCGCGTCCGCCGGGAGCGATGCCCGCGGTCGTGGCGCTGCCCGACATCCCGGACCAGGCGAGCTTCGTGGGGCAACGCCTGCTCGAGTGGCACGACGAAGGGGAGAAGCTCTCCGACCTCGCGGTCCTCTACCGCGCGCACTTCCAGGCCCTGGAGCTCCAGATCGAGCTGACCCGCCGCGGCATCCCGTACGAGATCCGCTCGGGCACTCGTTTCTTCGAGCAGCGCCACGTCAAGGACGTCCTCGCGTTCCTCCGGATCGTGGTCAATCCCAAGGACGAGCTGTCGTGGAAGCGGGCGCTCAAGCTTTTTCCGCGCGTCGGCGAACGCTCGGCCACGGCGGTTTGGGAGGCGATTGGGTCCCGTCCCGACCCTCTGGCGGCCTTCCGCGCGCTCGACCCGAAGAACCTCGAGCTCGGACGCGCGGAGGGCGCGATCCGGCCGTTGCGCTCGCTGCTTTCGCGGCTGGACTCGCCGGCCGTGCGCTCCTCGCCGGCGGAGGCGATCCGGTCGGTCGTCGAGGACGTCTATCGCGACTACGCGCGGGCCAAGTTCCCCAACGGCGACGCCCGTCTGGACGACCTGGAGCAGTTCGCCCAGTTCGCGCAGACGTACGACTCGCTGCCGTCGTTCCTCGAGGAGGTCACGCTCTTCAACGAGCTCTCGGGCGAGGACGTGGTGCCGGGAGAACCCGACGACGATCGCGTCGTGCTCTCGTCGATCCACCAGGCCAAGGGACTGGAGTGGAGCCGCGTGATCGTCATGGGTCTTTCGGAAGGTCGCTTCCCGAACTACCGCTCCGTGGCGACGGAAGAGGGCCTGGAGGAGGAGCGGCGCCTGTTCTACGTCGCCGTCACGCGCGCCAAGAACGAGGTCGCTCTGGTCTACCCGATGCTCGCGCGCGACCGCTACGGCGTGGATGTGATTTTGGAACCATCCCGTTTCGTCGCGGAATTGCCCGACTCCGTGTACGAGCGGTGGACGATCGAGCGGGAGGCCTCTCCAGAGGACGCCCGTGAGGACGAACACGCCGCGGAAGAACCCGTGAATTGAGCCTGTTGTGCGAAAATGGAGGCAACGGGCCAATGAGGGACGACATCTATTCCGCGATCTGCCGCGAGGCTCTCGAGTCTCGCCAGCGGGACGTCATGTCGTTCGTGGACAACGGTATGGCGGGAATGTCCACGCGTCTGGAGAAGACGCTTCTGCGCCTGCCCTCCGGCTACTTCCTGCTGGGCCTGGGCCCGTACAACGCGGGCCTCGTCAAGCTCGACTTCGAGGAGCTCCTGATCGGCCGCGAGGTGCCCGAGTTCATCGGCGTCGGGATGCCGGTCTCGGGATTCCGCGTCTCGTCGCCCGACGCGTTTCTCAACGTCGAGGTCTCGCGCCTGCACGCCAAGGTCGTGCGGCACGGTGAGGGCAACCACGTCCTCTATCGCCTGATCGACATGCGCTCGACGTGCGGGACCTACTTGAACGGGGATCCGATCCCGGTGCCCGACGACCTCGGCGGTTCCTCGGAGGACGAGTGCGCGCGGGAGCTGAAGTCGGGCGACTTCTTCTCTCTCGGACCGTCGGCCGTCAACCTGTTCCTGTTCTTCCAGAAGTGAGCCTGGCCCGGGTCTTCCGGAACACGGGAGCCCGGACTTCCGCTCTCGTCGGCGTGGCCGTGGGGCTTGCCGCCGGCGTCGAGCTGTTGCGGTGGGTGCGCGCGGGAGTGCTCGCCGATCCGGAGCCGTCCTGGGCGCCGGCCCGCCTCGTCCTCGGCCTCGCGGCGGCGGCCGGGGCCGCGGCCGCCGGCATCGGAGCGGCCGCGCTCTTCTCCGCATGGGGGCGAACGCGGTGCGTCTCCCGCCCGCTCGAGCCCCTTCCGTTTCGCCGCGCGACACTCGCGGCGCTGACGCTCGCCGCGGTCCTCGTGGGCGCGGCGCTGCGATTCGTCGCCCTGTCTCGTGTGCCCGAGACGCTGTGGATCGACGACGTCTCGCTGATCTCTCCGGCCCTGGCGCTCTCCGGGTCGGCCTCCGACTTCGCCGACGCCATCCGTCCCACGCCCTACGGCGTCGCGCGGCCCTATGGGAGCGTCGGCGTTCTGTACCTGGAGGGGTTTCGAGGCCTCTTGCGTCTGGCCGGAACGACCGTCCTCGGCGTGCGGCTGCCGTCGGCTCTCGCGGGCGCGGCGTCGCTGGTGACCGCGGCGCTGCTCGGCCGCGCGCTTCTTCCGGCGGGCGGAGGAATGCTGGCAGCTCTGATCCTCGCGGGCCTGCGATGGCACCTGATCCTCTCGCGCTGGGCCTTCGTCATGATCCTGGTGGCTCCGATCGTGGACCTGGCCACCCTTGCCCTGATCGCGGCGCGGCGCCGGCGGCAGCCCGTGCTTGCCCTGGCCGCCGGAGCCGTCGCGGGCGTGGGCGCGCACGTGTACCTTTCTGTGTGGTCGGCCGGAGCGGCTCTGGCGCTGTTCGCTCTATGGCCGTCGGCGCCCGAAGAACGCCTCGGAAAGCGGATTCTTCTCGCAGCCGCCTTCGCCGCGGGTTTCGCGGCCTGCGCCGCGCCTCTGTTTCTGTTTCGCGAGAACCGGACGGTCGCCTACTTCGCGCGCACGTCCGACCACAACGTGGTCCTGGAGATGAAGCGCGCACGCTCGCTGCTTCCGCCCGCCGCCGCCGCCGCGGAGGCTCTCGCGTCGCCGTGGTTTCTCCCCGACCCCTCTCCCCGCCACGATCTGCCGGGGCGGAGGCGTCTGCCGTGGGTTCTCGGGATTCCGGTCGCGATCGCGCTGGGGCGGGCGTTGCTGCGCCCCGCGGAGCCGGTGTCGGGTCTTCTGCTCTCCCACGCCGCGGCGTTTCTGGCGTCGAACGTGGCAGGCGGACAGGCGGACCTGCCCAACGGTTCGCGTTTCGCGTATCTGGCTTCGGTGGCCGCGGTCGCCACCGCCGCCGGCCTCATGTGGCTCATCGGTGTGACTTCTACTCGTCGCCGCCGGGCGGGCGCGCTGGCGGCCGTCGGTGTCGTCGCCGTGTCCGGTGTCGTCGGAGCGCGGGACGCGCTGACCGTCTGGAGCGAGCGCCCCGAGACGTTCCGCGGCTTTCACGGGCAGGACACCCTGATCGGGCGTGCGGCCGCGCGCTGGGATGCGTACGGAAGTGTTTCGATTGCTGCGGGTCTGGGGCATTCGCCCGTTGCGGTCGACGAGATCCGGCGCTATCGGCTGGACCCGGACCTGCCGGCGCCTGCGATCTCACCGCTCAGATTTCGTCTGCGGATCGTCGCGCCGAATGATCGGAGAGGAGCGTCGGAGCGGATCGTCGAGCGAATCGCGGATCCTCGCGGAAGGACCTGGGCGCTCGTCTTCGCGCGCCGAGCAGAGTAGGGGCGGGGCTCGTCCCCGCTCCTGGGCGGCCGCGGTCCGTCCACCAGAGGAGGACCCACGACAGTAGGAGCCGCCGTCCGAAGGACGGCGGCAACGCCGACCCTACGCCCGGCTGTCCGCCGGAACGCGAGTCGCCTCGGCCAGGATGTCCCCGCCGACGTCGAAGGCCGAGGGCATGATCGAGATCAAACCGTTCGCGTCCCAGACCCCCATCGTCCGCAGCGGCGGCCGGTAGATGTGGAGCGAGACCGCACGGCTGCTCGTCGGCGTCAGGCGGTGGAGGACCGCCGGGCCGATGTCGGAGAGGTCCCCCTCGGGGCGCGCGCGGTTGTCGAAGAGCTCGGGCCGGTTGTCGGGTGTGGTGAAGCGCTCCTCGGCGAGCGTGCCGGAGAGTACGACCATTCCGCCCATCACGCCGCGGTGGTCGTGGATCGGCGTGATCTGGCCGCTCTCCCAGGCGATCAGCATGACCTCCCAGTCGTCCCAGAGAAGGATGGGGTGGCGCAGGTAGCGATCCGACGAAAACTGCACGCGGTCCAAGTAGCGTTCGGTCTCGCGCGCGACGCGCTCGCAGAGACTGCCGGGCGTCGGCCTCTCCGGCCGCGCGGAGGCGTCGCGAATCACCTCCTGGACAGCTTCGGCGAATGTCACCGGGAGAATTCTATGACCTTCGGTCGGCGCCCTCAACACCCGGCGCGGATCTGCTATCTTCCGCCGGTTCATGAAAATCGCGGTCGTTCCGGGCGACGGGATCGGTGTGGACGTCACCGCGGAAGCGGTCAAGGTGCTCGAGCGCGTGGGCCGCCTGCGGGGCCTCCCGATCGAGCTGAAGTTCTATCCCTGGGGCGCCGACCACTACCTGAAGACCGGCGAGACCGTGCCGCCGGGCGGATTCGAAGAGCTCTCCTCGCACAACGCGATCTTCATGGGAGCCTTCGGCGATCCCCGCGTCCCGGACATGAAACACGCCGCGGACATCCTGCTCGGCGCGAGGTTCCAGCTCGACCTCTACGTGAACTTTCGCCCGGTGCGCTGTCTCGCCGACCGGCTCTGCCCGCTGAAGGGATTCGCCGCCGAGCAGATCGACTTCGTCGTCTTCCGCGAGAACACGGAGGGCTCCTACGTCGGAGCGGGCGGGCACCTGAAGAAGGGCACGCCCGACGAGGTCGCGGTGCAGGAAGACGTCTCGACGCGCAAGGGCGTCGAGCGGATCCTGCGCGCCGCCTTCGACTGGGCGACGGCCAACGGCCGCAAGCGCGTCGTGATGTCCGACAAGTCCAACGCGATGCGGTTCGTCGGAGACCTCTGGCAGCGCGCCTTCGCCGAGGTCGCGCGCGAGTATCCGGGCATCGAGGCCTCCCACCTGTACATCGACGCGCTGTGCATGCAGATGGTCAAGGATCCGCGCCAGTTCGACGTGATCGTGACCAACAACATGTTCGGGGACATCGCGACGGACCTCGGAGCGGCGCTGCAGGGAGGACTCGGGATGGCCGCCTCCGGAAACATCCATCCCGGCAGGACCTCCATGTTCGAGCCCGTCCACGGCTCGGCCCCCAAGTACGCCGGCACGGGCAAGGCCAACCCGTTCGGGGCGATCCTGACCGCGGGCCTGATGCTCGGGCACCTCGGAAAGACGGCCGAAGCCGACGCCGTCGAGGCCGCGGTCGCGGCCTGCGTGCGCGAGGGGAAGGCGACGGCCGACGTCGGGGGCTCGCTTTCGACCTCGGCCGCGGGCGATGCGGTCTGCGAGCGGCTGCGTTTGTGAGACGGTTACAAGTTCCGAGTTGCAAGGGGCGCCCCCTGTAACCTGCAACCTGCAACTTGAAACCCGCGATTAGCCTCCCTGCTACAATTGCCGACATAAGGAGAGATCCAAAAATGTCTCATTTCGCGCGCAGGTTCCTGACCGTGATCGGCGTGGTCTGCCTGATGTTCGCCGCTTCGGTGGCGCTGGCCGAGAAACGCTTCACTGACTCCGAGGACGCCAAGGAGAAAGACGAGCCGCAGAAGTTCCTTCCCGACTACGACAAGCTGGTGAAGGGCTCCAATGCCGACTGGGTCTATTTCCCGGACGGGGCCCTGACCTCGGCAAAATACAAGACGGTATCCGTCAGCGATTTCGACCACACCGGACGCGGTACCGAGTGCCGCGACGCGGCGCGCGAGGGCAAGGACTACGCCGAGCAGTGGCTGGAGAAGGAGGGCTTCAAGGTCGTCAAGTCCGGAGGGGACCTCCAGATCGAGGGCAACGTCTTCAACGCCTGGGAGCCGAGCGGCGCGGCCCGGTACTGGGGCGGCTGGGCCGCCAATCCCGGCGCGGGCATCGAGCTCCTCTGCAAGGCCGGGGGCAAGGTGGTCGGCGAGGTGCGCCACAAGTCCAAGGGCTCGACCCCCCGCGACGCGGTGGAAAACGCCCTCGAGGACATGATCAAGGCCGTCGCCAAGGGCAAATAACCCGCGAGGGTTTCTGCTTCCCAACCCATTCTCCGAACACAACTTAAACGGCAACGAGAGAGACCGGCCGGCGGGGCCGGCCTCTCTCATGGTAGCTTTTATCCCCCTGAAGGAGCTGCGCCCATTTCCGAGCCTAATCACGCCGTAACCCTGCCCGAATCCGGGCTGACCGCGCTTTTCGGAATCGCCGACGAAAACCTCCGGACCATCGAGACGACCTTCGGGGTTCGTCTGCAGGCCCGGGGAAGCGAGATCTCGGTCGTCGGCGAGGGAGAGGCCGAGGACGTCGTCCGCAAGCTTCTGGTCGGCCTGTCCGACCTGCTGGCCGTGGGCTACCCCCTGCGCGGCAGCGACGTCGCGACCGCGATCCGGGTCGTCAAGGAGGACCCGACGGTCTCGCTGACGGAGTTCTTCACCGATAGTCCGCTGGGCCCGACGCTGAAGTCCGTCGTCACCGCCCGCAACATCAAGCAGCGGATCTACGTCCAGACCATCGACCGGCACGACTTGGTCTTCGCCATCGGCCCCGCCGGAACCGGAAAGACGTACCTCGCCGTCGCCATGGCCGCCGCGGCGCTGCTGGAGAAGAAAGTCAAGCGGATCGTCCTCGCGCGGCCTGCGGTCGAGGCCGGTGAGCGTCTCGGATTTCTTCCCGGCGACCTCGTCGAAAAGATCAATCCGTACCTGCGGCCGCTCTACGACGCGCTCTACGACATCCTGGGCTACGAGAAGACCGCCAAGCTGCTCGAGCGCGGGATCATCGAGGTCGCGCCGATCGCGTTCATGCGGGGACGGACGTTGAACGATGCGTTCATCATCCTCGACGAGGCCCAGAACACGACGACCGAGCAGATGAAGATGTTTCTGACGCGCATCGGCTTCGGGTCGAAGGCCGTCGTGACGGGAGACATCACGCAGATCGACCTGCCGCAGGGCAAGACCTCAGGCCTGCGGGAGGCGCAGCAGATCCTTTCGGGCATCCCCGGAATCCGCTTCGTCCTGTTCGACGAGCGGGACGTCGTGCGTCACACGCTCGTCCAGTCCATCATCGCCGCCTACGAGGCGCTGGACCGCGAGCGCGAAGCCCGCTCGTCGTCCGGCCGCTGAAACCGCCCATGCCCGACGACGCGCCTGCAGGGCGCACGACGGCCCATTTCGAGCGCTCTCCGGCGCCACCGAAGGACGCCCGCAAGAAGCGCCGTTTCCATCCGTGGCTCTGGGCCGCGGCGTACGTGCTGGTGACGACGGTCTCCTTCTCGCCGTCCCTGTCGTTCCGCGACGCTCCGGCGGCAGCCGGCATGATCGCTCCGCGCGACGTCGTCGCGCCCAGGGACCTGATCGTGCCCGACCCCGAAGCCACCGCGCGGCGCCGGGCGGAGGCGGCCGCCGAGGTCCTGCCGGTGTACGAACTCGACGCGCAGGCGCCGGCGCGCTTCGAGCAGCAGCTGCGCGAGTCCTTCGAGCGCGCTCGCCCGATCCTGGCGCGCCAGAGGCCGCACGGGGAAGTCACGCCGGAGCTGCAGGAGGCGTTCAGCCTTCCCATCGGGGACGAGGCGCTGGCGGGCCTGGCGCGGCAGGGATTCTCGAAGGAACTCGAGGACCGGCTCGTGGCGATCGGCCTGGATCTCTACCGCGCGGTCGTGGTGGACCACCGGGGCCTCGCGCCGGAGGCGCGGAGCCGCGGCCTCCTCGTGCGCGACGCCGCGACGGGGCGCGAGACGACGCGCCGCGAGTCGGGAGCGATCGAGTACGGTAGCGAGACGCGCTCGGCCGTGGCCGCGCGGCTGGCCGAGAGCGGTTTCTCGCAGCGCGAGCGCCCGGAGGTCTCGGCGTTCCTGGCGTCGAACCTGCGGCCGAACATGACCTACGACCCCGCCGCGACGGCCGCGCGCCGGGATGCGGCCACCCGTTCGGTCGAGAGCGTCTTCACGCGGCTGCCGCGAGGCAAGGTCATCGTGCGGCGGGGCGACGAGATCACTCCGCGAACCGCGCAGTGGATCGCGGCGGTGCGCGCGTCGGCGTCCGACCCGTCCTCGTGGGTCAAGATCACCGGCGTTCTGATCCTGCAGGTCCTGGCGGCGGCGGCCTACTGGTTGGACGCGCGCCGGCAGCGGCGCCGCAAGCGCGAGCGTTCCTCCAACGTCGTGTTCGGCTCGGTGCTGGCCACGGGCATCCTCTTTGCCCTGGTCACCCGCGCGGGATTCGCCATCGCGCAGGCCCTCTCCCCGTCGCTCGAGGGAGCGTCGGGCGCCGTCAACTACGCCATCCCGTTCGCGGCAGGACCCATCGTGGTCAGTCTCGTCGCCGGCATGGGCCCCGCGCTGCTGGTCGCCCTCGTGCACGCGGTCGGGGTGGGCGTTTTGATGGGCCTGTCGTTCCCCTTCGCGCTCTTCGCCGTGGTCGGATCGCTCGCCGGAATCTACGGGCTCGGCAAGCTGCGGGCGCGCGGCGTCCTGCTGATCATGGGCGCCATCGTGGCGGCGGGCAACCTCGTGGCGATCCTGGCGATTCACTTCCTCGGCGCCGGCCCGTGGGGCTGGGAGTTCCTGTGGGACGCATTCGCGGGGATCGCCGGAGGGTTGACGGTCGCCATGGTCGTCGGCCTCTTCCTGCCGATCTTCGAGCACCTCTTCTCGGTCGTGACGGACATCCGGCTGCTCGAACTCTCGAACCAGAACCTGCCGCTGCTGCGTACGCTCGCCCTGGAAGCGCCCGGGACCTACCAGCATTCGCTGATGCTGGGACACCTGGCCGAGGCGGCGGCGGAGGCGATCGGCGCGGACGCGCTGCTGGCGCGCGTGTCGGGCTACTACCACGACATCGGCAAGACGAAGATGCCGGACTATTTCATCGAGAACCAGCCCAAGGGATACAACCGCCACGACCGGCTGGAGCCCTCGATGAGCGCCCTGATCATCGCCGCCCACGTCAAGGAGGGCGTCGAGATGGCCAAGAAGGCGCGGCTGCCCGAGCCGATCGTCACGGCCATCCGCGAGCACCACGGCACCAAGCTGATCCGGTACTTCTACCAGAAGGCGCTGACCCGGTCGGATCCGGCGCAGGGCCCGGTGCGCGAGACCGAGTACCGCTACCCGGGGCCCAAGCCCTCGACGCGGATCCTGGGCATCCTGATGATCGCCGACGCCGTCGAGGCGGCCTCGCGCACGCTCGTCGAGCCCACGCCCGCGAAGATCCGCGCCATGATTCAGACCATCGTGGACGACTGCCTGCGCGACGGGCAGTTCGACGACTGCGACCTGACCATGCGCGATCTCGCGATCATCGTCGACGCGCTGGAGCACACGGTCACGACCGTGTTCCACCACCGAATCGACTATCCGGGCTTCGACTTCAACCGCGAGAAGGCCCGCCGGAAGACGGGGAACACGAGCATCTCGGAAGCCGCCGGCCCGAGGGCGGTCTGATGCGCGTCGAGGTCCAGGCGCGCGTGTCGGGAGCCCCTCCCGCCGCGCGCGTCGAGAGCGTGCTCCGCCGCGCGGCGCGCGCCGCCGGCTCGCCGGCCCGCGAGGTCTCGGTGCTCTTCTGCGCCGACGGCCGGATGCGCGGGTTGAATCGCCGATACCGCGGAAAGGACAAGTCCACCGACGTCCTGGCCTTTCCGGCCGCGACGGCACAGGAGGCGGGGTTTCTCGGCGATATCGTGATCTCGGTTCCATACGCCGACCGCGAGGCCCGCCGGCGCGGCGAGCCGCGCGCGCGAGAGATCGACCGCCTCCTGCTCCACGGGTTTCTGCACCTGATGGGATACGACCACGAGACCGACGACGGAGAGATGGACGCGCTGGAGGGAAGGCTGCGCAGGCGCCTGCGCCTGACGGAGCGCGCGCGATGATCTCGCTGATCTCGGCCGGCTTCTGCTACGCGGCGTTCCTCCTCTTCGAGACGTTCGCGCTCGCGCTCGACCGGCTGTCGCCGATCAAGGTGCGGGGGCTCCTCGAGGAGCATCCCGACCGGGCGCGCATCCTTTCGGGCGCCGGCCAGGTCGAGATCGTCCGGACCACGACGAAAGTCCTCGTCCAGGCGCTCCTGCTCGCGGGCCTCCTGACGACGGTCTCGGCTCTCGAGACCTTCGAGGTTCCCCGTCCCTGGCTCTGGGGAGGCCTCTTCTTCGTCTTCGGGTGGATGCTGACGGAGATCCTTCTTCTCAAGCGCGACGCCAACCGCGACCCCGAGCGGATCGTGGCGCGGCTGCTTCCGGTCGTGACCGCGGCCTCGTGGCTCCTGCTGCCGATTGCGTTCCTGATCCGAAGGATTTTCGCCGCCCGCGCGTCCGCGGAGGGGAAGCCGCCCGAAGCCACCGAGCAGGAGGTCCGGGCCTACATCGACGTCGGCCGTCAGGAGGGAATCCTCGAGAAGGACGAGGAGAAGCTGCTCCTCTCGATCGTGGATTTCGGAGACACCCGCGTGCGCGAGGTCATGACGCCGCGAACCGACATCGTCTGGATCGACGTGGCGGCGTCGTTGACCGTCCTGTTCGACCTGTTCGTCGAGTCGAAGTACTCGCGAATCCCGGTGGTGCGCGGCTCGATCGACACGGTCGTGGGCATCGTCCACGTCAAGGACGCGCTGACGGCCCTGCGCGCCGGCAGCCAGCGCTCGATCGCCGAGCTCATGCGTGAGGCTTACTTCGTGCCCGAGACGAAGAAGGTGTCGGAGCTCCTGCGCGAGTTCCAGCGCCGCCACCTCTGGATGGCGATCGTCGTGGACGAGTACGGGGGAGTCTCGGGACTGGTCACGGTCGAGGACCTGCTCGAGGAGATCGTGGGGGAGCTCGCCGACGAGCACGAGGACGAGCGCGAGCAGGTCACGAAGACGGGCGAGAACGCGTTCTCGGTCTCGGGTAAGGCGAACATCGAGGTCGTGCGCGACCTCTTCGGGCGCGGCCCCGAGGACGAGGAGTTCACCACCGTGGGCGGCTTCCTGGCGAGCCGGCTCGGGCACATCCCCAAGCCGGGGGAGACGTACCGGGAGTCGGACCTGCGTTACACGGTCGAGGAGGCGGATCGCCGCCGCGTGTACCGTGTGCGCATCGAGCCGGCCGGTGCGGAAGTCGCGCAGCCGGTGGCCACGAAGCGCTCGTAGTCCGTGAGCGCGAGCCCGCCGTTCCGGAGCGGCGAGGTCGCCGTCGTGGGCCGGCCCAACGCCGGCAAGTCCACGCTGGTCAACCGTCTCGTGGGCGAGAAGGTCGCGATCGTCTCCGACAAGCCCCAGACGACGCGCAAGCGCATCCTCGGAGTCGCCAGACGCCCGGGTGTCGAGATCGCGCTCGTGGACACCCCGGGAATCCACCGCCCCCAGTACAAGATGAACGCGGCCATGGTCCGCGAGGCGACCGAGGCCCTGGGATCGGCGGACCTCGTGCTCTGCGTCGTGGACGCGACCGACGAAGGCGGCGCGGGGGAGAAGTACCTGCTCAACCTCGTCGCGAGGGCCGGAGTTCCGGCCGTCCTCGCGCTCAACAAGATCGATCGGATCCGCAGGGAGAAGCTGCTGCCGCGGATCCAAGAGCTGTCGCAGCAGGTCGCCTTCCGCGACGTCGTTCCGATCTCCGCGACGACCGGGGAAAACGTGGACCGGCTCTTCGACGTGCTCGCCGCGGGTCTGCCGGAAGGCGAAGCCGCCTATCCCGACGACTTCCTGACGGCCACGCCCGAGACCGAGTGGATCGCCGAGGTCCTGCGCGAAAAGCTCCTCGAGCGCACGCGCGACGAGCTGCCGTTCGCCCACGCGGTGCTCGTCGAGTCCGTCCGTCCCGCGGAGGGGAAGGAGCTGACCGTGATCACGGCCTCGATCGTCGTGGAGCGCGAGGGGCAGAAGAAGATCGTGGTCGGGAAGGGCGGGTCCATGATCCGCGACATCGGGACCGCGGCACGGCGGGAGCTCGAGGAGGAGCTGGGACGGCGTCTCTTCCTGGAGCTGACCGTTCGGGTCAAGCCCGACTGGCGCAACGACGAGGGGTTCTTGTCGAGGCTGAGGGCGGAGCAATAACCGTCATCCCGAGCGAAGCGAGGGATCCCGGGTTCGATAAGCGCGGGATCCCTCGGGCCTCTCGGCCCTCGGGATGACCGCCGATGGCTTACACTCCGGCGGTCACTCCCGGACCCGGCTTCGCACCCGCTCGGCCAGGTCGTGGAGCGACTCGGCGAGCGATTCGCGGAGGCGCTCCATCTCCGAAAACAGGAGCGCGTCGGACTCGTGGCGGCGGACCCGGTCCTCGAGCAGGGGCGCGAGCTGGCCGCGGATGTCCTCGGCTTCGCGCCGGCCCTGCTGCGTCTTTTCCTCGAGCGTCGCCTCCAGCTCGCGGGAGAGCCGCATGACGGCCTCGATCTGCATCTCGATCTCCGGCATCTTGTCGAAGACGCCGCGCAGAGACCCGACCTGGCTCTCGATCTGGGGGAGGCGCTCGTGGAGCGTTCGGATGCCCGAGATCTCTCCGTCGTGCGCGCCGACCCGGGAGAGGAGTCCCGCGGCGTGCTGCTCGAGGGCCATGGCCCGCTCGGTCAGGCCGCCCACGGCCATGGCGACGTCGTCGCCGTCCTTGCGATTCCGCGCCACTTCCGCGCGAAGGCGGCCGTCGAGCTCCGAGAGGTTGGTGGCCTCCGCGCGCAGGCGGTCGTCGAGCTCCGAGACACGGGCTTCGAAGCCGCGCACGGCCGCTTCCAGGTCGGGCGTCTTGCCCGTGGCCGATTCCGCGGCCGCCAGCCGCGCCAGCGCGGCGTTGAGGGCTTCGTGGAGCCCTCCGATGCCGTGCTCGACGGCGGCCAGGCGTTCGGCCAGGGACGCAAACTGCTCCTGCGCTCCGGCGACGCGGTCCTGGACCGCGGAGACGGCGTTGGAGAGCCGCTCGCTCGCCTCGCGCTCCTGTCCGGCGCGGTTCTCGTAGTCGCGCAGACGCTGTTCCAGGACCTCCAGACGCCCTTCGTGGGCGACCTCGGGGGGCAGGAACGCCGGGTCGGTCGCGGGTTCGCCGGACGAGACGTCGATCTCGACTTCTTCGGCTTCGTCCAGTGGCTCGGGAGAGGCGTCCTCGGCCTCGGGGAAGTTCGTTTCGGGCTCTCCCGCGTGTTTCCGATCCGCGCCTGCGAGCAGCTCCGGGCTGACCGCGGGCATCTGCACCGTGGCGGCGGGATTGGTGGGGGCATCCGCGTGGAGCTCCGGCGGCTCCGGCACCGAGTACGGCGACGGCTCATCGTCCATGACCCCGCGTCCGAGCTCGGTCGTGTCAAAGGGCGCTTCGTCCTGCACCGGCGGCACGAGCGAGAGCGGTCGCGCTGGCTTCTGGGTCGGAACGGCCGCTGAGGATTCCCGCGAGTCGCGCTTCAGCAGAGAGTCCTTCCAGCTCTGCAGGTCGTCCTGCAGCGGCTGCGCCTCGGCCGCCGGCGTGAGTCCCGCGTCCTCGGCGCGCCGTCCCTGCAGGCGCCGCAGCAGATCGACGAACGTCAGCTTCGAGATGAGCTTGAAGGTCTCGGTCACGCCCCGTCCGGCCGAGGCGACCGCCTCGACGAAGGGGTAAGAGGACAGGCCCAGCGCTTCCTGCATGGCGTCGACCGCCAGGATGTCCGCGAGGTCGCGCTTGTTGTACTGGACGACGACCGGAAGGCTCTCGAAGTTGATGGAGTTGGCCTTGAGATTGTCCTTGAGGTTCTGCCACGCCTCGAGGTTCTTGGGCAGCATCGTCCACTGCGAGTCGGCCACGAAGACGATACCGTCCACGCCCTTGAGCACGACGCGCCGCGTCTCGTTGAAAGCGGTCTGTCCGGGGACGGTTGCGAGCTGGAAGCGGATCTTGTAGCCCTTGATGTCGCCGAGCTCGACGGGGAGAAGGTCGAAGTAGATCGTGCGATCGGTCTGGGTCTGGAGATTCAGGAGCTTCCCGGCCGTGCCCGGCTCGAGCCGGTCGTGGAGCACCTTGAGGTTCGTGGTCTTCCCGCAGAGGCCGGGACCGTAGTAGACGATCTTGGCCGTCAGCTCTCGCGTGGCCGCGTTGTAAATCACCATGTTCGCTTTGGCGTTGTGGGCGCATTTTACCGCCGTTTGGCCCGCCCGAGGCCGCTTTTTCGGGCCGTTCTTGACGGGGGCGGAGCCCGGCCCGTAGACTCGCGCGGCTTGATCGAAGAGCTCAACCGCAAGGCCAAGATCCTGGATTCCGATCGCATGCGCCGCATGATCGATCGGATGGCCCACGAGGTCGCGGAAAAGCAGAAAGACCTCGCGGAGCTGGCCCTGATCGGGATCCGGACGCGGGGCGTGCCGCTGGCCCAGCGCCTCGCCTCCCGGCTCTCGGCACTGGTCAAGCAGAACTTCCCGGTGGGCACCCTCGACATCACGCTCTACCGCGACGACCTTTCGACGGTCGCTCCGCAGCCTCTCCTGAAAAAGACCGAGATCGATTTCGACCTGAACGGCCGGACGGTCCTGCTCTGCGACGACGTCCTCTACACGGGACGCACGATCCGCGCGGCCATGGACGGCGTCATCGACCTCGGCCGTCCTCGCGCGATCCGGCTGGCGGTTCTGATCGACCGGGGCCACCGCGAGCTGCCGATCGAGGCGAACTACGTCGGCAAGACGGTGCCGACGTCCAGCCGCGAGGTCATCCAGGCCCTGTTCGAGGAGACCGACGGGGTCGACGAGGTCTGGATCCTGGAGAGGCCACACTCGGGGTGACGGCGAAGAGCCTCCGCTCCAAGGACCTGCTCGGGATCGAGACGCTCTCTCCCGACGAGATCACGCTTCTGCTCGACACGGCCGAATCCATGAGGTCGATCGCCGAGCGGCCGATCAAGAAGGTGCCGGCGCTGCGCGGACGGATGGTCGTCAACCTCTTCTTCGAGGCCTCGACCCGGACGCGCTTCTCCTTCGAGACCGCCGAGAAATGGCTCTCGGCCGACTCGCTGAATTTCGCGGCCAAGGGCAGCTCGGTCGAGAAAGGGGAGACCCTCCTCGACACCGCCCGCAACCTGCAGGCGATGTCTCCGGATCTCATCGTCATCCGCCACGGCTCTCCGGGCGTGCCGCACTTCCTGGCGCGGCACCTGAAGGCGGGGGTCGTCAACGCCGGCGACGGCGCGCACGAGCATCCCACGCAGGCCCTGCTCGACGCCCTGACGATCCGCCAGAAGCTGGGACGGCTCGAGGGGCTTCGGGTCGCCATCTGCGGAGACGTCGCGCACTCGCGCGTGGTGCGCTCCAACATCTGGCTCCTGACCAAGATGGGGGCGAAAGTCGTGGTCTGCGCGCCGCCCACGCTGATGCCCGTACGCATCGAAGCGATGGGTGTCGAGGCCACCAACGACTTCGACGCGGCGCTCGACGGCGCCGACGTCGTGATGATGCTGCGGATGCAGCTCGAGCGGCAGGGCACGTCGCTGTTCCCATCGGTGCGCGAGTACTTCCGGCTCTACGGCCTGGACGCGCGACGCCTGAAGAAAGCCAAGCCCTCGGCGATCGTGATGCACCCCGGGCCCATGAACCGGGGGGTGGAGATCGCCTCCGAGGTCGCCGACTCGGATCGTTCCGTCATCCTCGACCAGGTCGGCAACGGCGTGGCCGTCCGCATGGCCGTGCTCTATCTCCTCCTGGGCGGTCATCCATGGGAGGGCGAAGCGTGAGCCGCGGGCTGCTGGTGCGGGGTGGCCGCCTGATCGATCCCGAGGCGGGCCGCGACGGCCGCTTCGACGTGCTCCTCTCCGACGGAAAGGTCGCGGAGGTCGCCGACCGCATCGAGGCGGGCGACGCCGAGATCTTCGACGCCTCGCGTCTTCTGGTTTTCCCCGGCTTCATCGACCTCCACACACACCTGCGCGAGCCCGGCCGGGAATACGCCGAGACGATCGCGTCGGGCCTGGCGGCGGCGGCGGCGGGCGGCTTCACCGCGGTCTGCGCGATGCCGAACACCAAACCGGTCAACGACTCGCGCGAAGTCACGGAATTCCTGGTTCGGCGCGGGCGCGAGACCCGGGGCGCGCGCCTTCTTCCGGTCGGCGCGATCACGAAGGGTCAGAAGGGAGAGGAGCTGGCGGAGTTCGGCGAGATGCGCGAGGCCGGCGCCGTGGCGTTGTCCGACGACGGCGCGTGGCTGACCGACGGCGCGCTGCTGCGGCGCGCGATGGAGCACGCGTCGCTCTTCGGCCTGCCGGTGGTGCAGCACGCCGAGGATGTGGTCCTGTCGGGCCGCGCTCCGATGCACGAGGGCGCGGTATCGACCCGGCTCGGGATGCGCGCGCAGCCCGGCGCGGCGGAGGCGGTGGCCGCCGCCCGCGACGTGCTCATCACGGAGCTTGCGAAGGGCCAGCTGCACCTCGCCCATCTCTCGACGGCGCGCGCGCTCGATATCGTCCGGCGGGCGAAAGCGAAGGGCCTGGCTGTGACCTGCGAGGTCACGCCGCACCACCTCACGCTGACCGACGAAGAAGTGGCCCGGTCGGGATTCTCGACACGATTCAAGATGAACCCGCCGCTGAGAGAGGCCTCGGACGTCGAGGCCGTCGCCGCGGCGCTCGCCGACGGCACGATCGACGCGATCGCAACCGACCATGCGCCGCACCACGAGGACGAGAAGGCCGTCGATTTCGACTCGGCGCCGTTCGGGGTCGTGGGGCTGGAGACCGCAGCCTCGGTCGTCCACGACCGGCTGGTCCTGCGCGGGAGACTCGCGTTGCCCCGGTTCGCCGCGCTCTTCTCGGCTGGTCCCGCGAAGGTCTTCGGGCTTGCCGGAGGCACGCTGGCCGTCGGATCGCCGGCGGACGTGACCCTCTTCGATCCCGAGGGGCGCGTGAAAGTGGATCCTCACCGGTTCCTGTCGAAGGGGAGGAACACTCCCTTCGCGGGCTGGGAGCTGACCGGCGCGCCCGCGGCGACGATCGTCGGCGGCTCGGTCGTGTGGCAGCGCGTCGAGCTGTAGCGGCGTCTCTCGCGGCCGCCGCGGCACTTCCACTGCTCGCGGCGTCGCCGAAAGCCCCGGCGCCCCGGAAGGTGGCGGTGCGCGTGTGCCAGGCGTTTCCGGTCTCCAACGCCTTCGGCAATGACACGGACTACGCAAAGCGCCGCAACATCGAGCTGCAGGTCGGTGGGGAGGGCGACCCGGTCCCGAAGGGGTTCGAGGTCGTGCACGTCTGCATTCTTCCGGCGCCCGCGGGGACCTTCGTCTCGCTCGTCGCGAAGTTCCCGGTCGCCATCGAGACCAACGGGTTCTCCTTCGACGGCCGGACCTACTCCGAGACGAGCGACGGAATTCTCCTGTGGGATCCGGGCCGGCCGGGCGAGTTTTTCGTTTTCGGCAACGGACCCGACGTCGCGGTCATGCTGGCCCGACGCAGGGCGGTTTACGGGGAGCAGCCTCCCGACAACTACGTCGTGGTCACGGGAGGTTTCCAGGGCCTCGCGAAGACCGGCCGCTTGGTCTCGCAGGGAGGCCGTCTCGCCATCGATCGCGCGTCGGACAAGGACGCGATCGCCGAGCGCGAGCAGTTCTACCGCTCCCTGAAGAAGGAGAAGCGTGGCGGCGTCGAATGGGAGTTCCGCGAGTCCGAGAAGGCCGCGGTGGCGCGCTGGGAGAAGGCGGCCTCGGGGTTTGCCGGCAAGAAGGGATTCCGCGTCCGCGTCTACCCCGATGCAGCGATCAAGGCGCTCTACACGAGATCCTCGCGACCGGCCGACGTACTGGTGGACCAAGGGGTGGTCCGGGTCGACCTTGACGCGTCGGCTCCCGCGCAGCCCGACTTGATTACGCCGGCGCTGGCCACCGTCGGGCTCGCCGCGGCAAATCCGAACCTCCTCGACCGTCCCACGCTGGCCGCGGCGGCCGGCGCACAGCGCTTCGGCACCTGGTGGGGACGGGACGTCAAAACGTTTGCCGCATTCGCTCGCGCCGCGGGGGTCGAGCCGTCGATCGAGGAGGTGCTCGAGAAGGAGCCGGTCAACCTTTCGCCGGTCCTGGCCGTCGGTGCCGCGGCCTCCTGGCTGGATGCGGGAGTTCGCATCGACGGCGAGTCCGCCGTCATGAAGACGCTATCGGAGCCGGACAAGGCGCTCGCGGGAAAGCTCGCGCGATGGCGTGAGGCTGCGCTGAGGCAGACGCTCCGTCCACCGGCGCGGCGTCCGTTGCCCGAGGGGTTCCTTCGGGGCATCTCTTACGCCATGACCAATTCGATCGAGAGCGCGTATGTCGCGCCGCGCTCGCTCGAGACGCTCCGCGCGCTCAAGGAGCTCTCGGTCAACTCCATCTCGGTCATGCCGTACGGGTTCGTGAACGACCGCAAGCTCCAGTTCGTGCATGTCAATCCCCGCGCCGAGACCGACGAGGGCATCGTTCGCGCCGTGACGGATGCCCGCTCGCTCGACATGACGGTCACGGTCAAGCCACAGCTCTACGTCTCGGACGGAACGTTCACCGGCGACCTCACGATGCCGGACGACGCGTCCTGGCGCGCCTGGTTCGACGACTACCGGCGTTACGTCGTGCACCAGGCCGTCGTCGCGGAGGCCGCTGGCGCCGCGCTCTTCTGCGTCGGCGCGGAGCTGAAGGGCACCGAGGAGCGCAAGCACGACTGGAGGGAGACGATCGCGGCGGTGCGTCTGGCCACCGGCGCTCCGCTGACCTACGCGGCCAACTGGGCGGCCGGCGCCGCCGACATTCCGTTCTGGGACGCGCTCGACGCCGTCGGAATCGACTTCTACGACCCTCTCGCGAAGACCGAGAAGGCTTCCGACGCGGCCCTCGAGGACGGGGTGCGCCGCGCGGCGCGGGCGGCCGCGGACCTTTCGCGCCGCCTGTCGGACAAGCCGGTGATCTTCACCGAGGCCGGCTACCCCTCCGTGCGCGCCCCCTGGGTCGCTCCGCACGACGAGGGCGCCAGCGGGCCGCCGTCGGTCGAGGACGCGGCGCGCTGCGTCTCCGCGGTCTACCGCGCGCTTTCGAAGGAGCCCTGGTGGCGGGGCGTCTACTGGTGGAAGGTCTTCTCCGACGGGCGTCCGGCGGCCGCCGGCGAACGCAGCTTCAACCTCCTCGGCACGCCGGCCCAGAAGGCCGTGGCGGACGGCTTCCGGCAGATGGAAGCCGGACGACCGTGAGTGCGCTCGTCGATGCCGCCGTCGCGGCCGCGAAGACCGGCGGCGAAGTCCTGCTCGGTTACTGGCGCAACCTGCCGCGCGGGTCGGTCGAGGAGAAGCGCAAGAACGACTTCGTGACCAACGCCGACCGCGAGAGCGAAGAGCGGATCATCGCAGCGATCCGGGAGCGCTTTCCGAACGACGCGTTCCTTGCGGAGGAGGGCGGAGCGCGCGCCGGCGCGGGCCAGGGCGCGCGCGAATGGATCATCGATCCCTTGGACGGCACCTCCAACTTCGTCTCGGGCTTCCCGTTCTGGTGCGTCTCGATCGCGGCCCGCGAGGGCGAGACGCTGACAGAAGCCGTCATCTGGGATCCTCTCCGCGCCGAGCTCTACACGGCCGAACGGGGCCGAGGCGCCTTCCGCAACGGCGCGCGCATCTCGGTCACCGAGCGCCCCGGTCTTCCGGGCGCCTTCGTCGCCACCGGCTTCCCGTTTCGCAACCGCGAAAAAATCGACACGTACCTCGCCCTCTTCCGCGCCGTCTTCTTGGAGGCGCGGGCCATCCGCCGGGCGGGTTCGGCGGCGCTGGATCTGGCGTACGTCGCGGCGGGAGTCTTCGACGGCTTCTTCGAGTTCCGCCTCTCGCCTTGGGACGTGGCGGCCGGGGCCCTGCTGATCGAGGAGGCCGGAGGAGTCGTGACCGACTACGACGGCGGCGCGGGATATCTCGTGAGGGGCAACGTGATCGCCGGAGCGCGCGGCGTCGTCGAGGGTATTCGCCGGGTGGCGCGGGGAATCGTGACCGAAGAATCGATCTAGGAGGGCTCGATGCTGCTCTTGCTCACCGCTCTTCTGGCAGCGCCGGGTCCCGCCGTGGACCCGACCCAGCTCCAGGCGTTGACGTATCGGCTGCTGGGGCCCTCGCGGGGAGGGCGCTCGACCGCCGTGGCCGGCGTGCCGAGCCGGCCGGAGACGTTCTACCTGGGGACCTCGGGAGGACTGTGGAAGAGCGAGGATGCCGGGAATACGTGGGCAAACGTCTCCGACGGCTTCTTCGAGTCGAGCTCGATCGGCGCCGTGGCCGTGGCGGACTCGGACCCCAACGTCGTCTTCGTCGGCACGGGCCAGGCCTGCCTGCGGGGCAACGTCTCGGCGGGCGTCGGCGTCTACAAGTCCACCGACGGCGGTAAGACATGGACGCACTCGGGCCTGCGCGACGCCGGCCAGATCGCGAAGATCCGCGTCCATCCCTCCAACCCCGACCTCGTCTACGTCGCATCCATCGGAAACGCCTTCGGCCCCAACGAAACGCGCGGCGTCTTCCGCTCGAAAGACGGGGGGAAGAGCTGGGAGAAGGTCCTGTTCGTCAGCGCGAAGACCGGCGTGACCGATCTCGCGATGGACGTTACGAATCCGCGCGTCCTCTACGCCGCGGCCTGGACCGGCGACCGGAAGCCCTGGACGATCGTCTCGGGCAGCGCCGAGAGCGGGCTCTACAAGTCGACCGACGGCGGTGACCGATGGCAGAAGCTCGCCGGCGGGCTGCCGCAGGGCGTGGTCGGCAAGATCGGAGTCGCGGTCTCGCCGGCGGATCCGCAGCGCGTCTGGGCGCTGGTCGAGGCGGAGGGCGACGCGGGCGGGCTCTACCGGTCCGACGACGCGGGAACGAGCTGGAAACGCCTCGCGACCAACGTGCGCCGCCGCCTCTACCAGCGGACCTGGTACTACCAGCACATCGTGGCGGATCCTCGCGACGCCAACCGCGCGTACGCGATGAACGTCTCGAACTTCGTCACCGAGGACGGCGGCAAGACCTGGGAAGAGATCAAGAACCTGCCGCACGAGGACGGGCACGACCTCTGGATCAATCCGGTCAACCCGCGCATGATGATCATGGGCAACGACGGCGGAGGCACGGTCTCGCTCGACGGTGGGAAGAACTGGTCCACGCAGCTCAACCAGCCCACCGCCGAGATCTACACGGTCACCGTGGACGATCAGTTCCCGTACCGCGTGTACGGCGCCTCGCAGGACAACACGACGTTCTCGATCTTGAGCCGCCTTCACTCAGGGACGATCACGCCGACGGAGAGCTGGAGGAACGTGGGAGGCTGCGAGGACGGGAACATCGCCGTGGACCCGCGCGATCCGAACATCGTGTACGCCGGCTGTTACGGGGGCGAGATCACTCGGAAGAACCTCGCGACCGGGGAGTGGCGCGACATCCTCGCGTATCCGCAGATGGAGGTCGGCCTCGCTCCGCGGGATCTGAGGTACCGCTTCAACTGGAACGCCCCGATCCGGATCTCCAAACACGACCCGAAGGCGCTCTACCACTGCTCGCAGTTCGTCCACCGCTCGACCGACGAGGGCCAGAGCTGGCAGACGATCTCGCCGGATCTCTCGCGCAACCAGAAAGACAAGCAGGACTACGCCGGCTCGCCGATCACGTACGAGAACACGGGTGTGGAGGTCAACTCCAACATCCTCTCCTTCGAGGAGTCTCCGGAGACGGCCGGCGTCTTCTGGGCCGGGAGCGACGACGGGCTCGTCCACGTCTCGCGCGATGGCGGGAAGACCTGGCAGAACGTCACGCCCGCGAGCCTGCCCGAGTGGGCGAGCATCCAGACGCTCGAGCCCTCGCCGCACGATGCGGGCCGCGCCTTCGTGGCCGCCCACCGTTACCGGCTGGACGACTGGCGCCCCTTCGTCTACGTCACGAACGACTACGGGAAGACCTGGAAACTCCTGACGGACGGAACCAATGGGATCTCGGCGTCGACGCCGACGCGCGTCGTGCGCGAGGATCCGGAGTGGCGCGGGCTTCTGTATCTGGGGACCGAGCGCGGCATGTACGTGTCCTTCGATGACGGCGCGCGCTGGCAGTCGCTTCAGCGAAACCTGCCGCAGATCCCGATCACGGATCTGCGCATGCACCGCGGCGACCTCGTGGTCTCGACCCAGGGCCGCAGCTTCTGGATCCTGGACGACGTCACGCCGCTGCGCGTCCTCGCGGCGGGGCCGCCGCCCGCCGGGCCGCGGCTCTATCCGCCCCGCGACGCCTACCGCGCGGCGATGGCCGTGATCAAGGGGCAGAGGAAGGCGCTGGCGGAGAACCCTCCCTACGGCGCCGTCTTCTGGTACGCCCTGCCGGCCGGCTGGAAGGGCGAGGTGACGCTGGGGATCGCCGGGCCGGACGGGAAGACGATCCAGACCTTTTCGAGCGAGCGCGACGCGGAGCCCAATCCACCCGAAGTCTTCGCCATGACGGCGCGGCCCTCCGGCGACAAACACCTGACGAAGAACCCGGGCCTGAACCGGTTCGTGTGGGACCTTCGCTATCCGGTCGTCGACATCGTCCCGGACGCCATCATCTGGGGATTCACCGGCGGTCCGGCCACGGCGCCGGGAACGTACCGCGCCACGCTGACCGCGGGAAGCGCGACGGAGACGCGCGAATTCCGCGTCCTGGCCGATCCCCGTCTGTCCCTGACCGCCGAAGACTATTCCCGCCAGCTCGAGCTGATGCTCGCCATGCGGGCGTCGCTTGATGTGATCTACGACGGCGTGCGCGCGTGCCGCGCCGTGCGCGAGCAGGCGCGAGCGGCCGTCGCGCGCCTGAAGGCCGCCGGCGCCGACGTGTCCTCCCTCGACGCGGCCGCCACCGAGCTCTCGGGCACGGCCACGGCGATCGAGAACGACCTGATGCAGACGAAGAACGAGGCGGACCAGGACGTCGAGAACTTTCCGACGAAGCTCGACAACCAGCTCGCCTACGTGTACGGCCTCGTCGGCGAGATGGACGCCCGGCCCACCGACGGGCAGGTCGAGCGCTACGGGGACCTGAAGAAGGAGATCGATCCGGTCCTCGCGCGGCTCCAGGCCCTCGTCGCGGCGGATGTGCCCGCGTTCAACCGGATGGCGACGTCCGCCGGAGCGGCGCCGGTGGTGGTCCCGAAGGTGCGCACGGCCGGCGACTAGGCGGTGGAAAGGCTCCGCAGGTACTCGCGGTCGAACGCGGCGAGGAGACTCTCCTCGCGGGAGTAGAGGCCGGGCGTGTAGGCGCGCGACGAAACGCCCTGCTGCGCGAGCTCGCACATGCGCCAGTCCTGCCGGTTGGTCACGTCCCAGATCCCGATCCCGTCCTCGGGGTCGAAGTCCGGCGCCGCCAGACTCTCGGGCGCGAAGAGAAAGTCGCAGACCACGCGAGTGCGTGCGGCCGATACGGGAGAAAGGCGCGTGGCCATCACGAAGTCGGGCTGGATCGTCAGGAAGGCGCTCGGGAAGATCGAGTAGTAGTAGACGCGCTGGAGGTCTTCCCCGCCGATCTCGCCGAGCGGCGCGCCGCACATCCGCCCGCTCGTCGTCACGCTTCCGCCTTTCGGCGTGATCGTCATGTAGCCGCCGAGGATCGCGCCGTCGCGCAGGTTGTTGGCCCCGCTCCGGTAGTGCGACAGCTTAGAAAGGGCGGGATGGACGGGCGGGCAGTGGTAGCACTCCGAGAAGTTCTGGAAGATCAGCTTCCAGTTCGCGGCCACGTCGTATTCGATCGTCCGGGCGATCTTCAGCGTCGGCAGGCGCCAGGGCGCGAACCGGCCGAGCAGGGTGTGCAGCGCGTCGTCGAGAGGAGGAGCTTCGCGCGAGAGGTTGACGAACAAGAATCCTTCCCACTCGGCGAGGGCTGCCGCGACGAGCGGATGGTCGGACTTCTCGAACCACGGCACGTCGGCCATGTGGGGAGCCGCCAGGAGCGCGCCGTCGAGCCCGTAGGTCCAAGCGTGGTAGGGGCATTGGATCCCGCCGCCGAATCGCCCGGCGGGCTCCGCGCACAGCCGCGTTCCGCGGTGGCGGCAGACATTGAAGAACGCGCGGGCCTCGCCGTCTTTCCCGCGCACCACGATGAGACTCTCCCGGCCGACGTTGACGAGGCGGTAGTCGCCGGGCGACGCGATCGCGTCGGCGCGTCCCGCGCACAGCCACCGCCGCGCGAAAATGCGCTCCTCCTCCGACGCGAAGATCGCGTCGGAGGTGTAGTACTCGCCGGGAAGCGTCGTCGCCCGGTCGAAGAGGGCGTGGCCGTGGAACTCCATCGGCGCCAGCGTAAACCGGAGGGCGCGCGCCGGCAAGCTGCTAGACTTCCGGCGTTTTTCCGAGAGGAGGCTCCATGCGTCGTCGTTTCTCGCGCCGGGACTTCGTCCGCACCGGCACCACGGCGGGCCTGGCGGCCGCCGTGCCGCGGAGCCTCTTCGGCAAGGCTCCGGCGGTTCACGTCCCTGGGCCCGCCCGTGCGGTCGTCATTTCGTCGGCCAACGGAAACTGGTTCAAGAACGGCGGAAAGGTCACCTGCGTGGAGAAGGCGTACACCCGAATGATGGAGGGCGTCGACGTGCTCGACGCCCTGATCGAGGGCGTGAACATCGTCGAGCTCGATCCCGAGGACTACAGCGTGGGTTACGGCGGCGTTCCGAACGCGGACGGCATCGTGCAGCTCGATTCTTCCTGCATGCACGGACCCCTGAAGCGCGCCGGAGGCGTCGCCGCGCTCGAAGGCGTGAAGACTCCCTCGCGCGTCGCCCGCGAGGTCATGAACCAGACCGACCATCATCTGCTGGTGGGAAAGGGCGCGCAGACGTTCGCCCGCCACCTGGGCTTCGAGATCCTCGACGACCTGAACACGCCGCTGTCGCGCAAGATCTGGCTCGAGTGGAAGGAGAAGACGGATCCCGGGCATTACCTGACGCCGAAGAGCCGAGCAATCGCGTCGGCCCGAGCTTTTCGCGAGATGGTCGCGGAAGGCAAACTCGCTGCCAGCCACCACTGGGGCACGATCAACTGCGACGGCGTCAACGCGAAGGGCGAGATCTGCGGTGTGACGACGACGTCGGGGCTGTTCTTCAAGATCCCCGGGCGCGTGGGCGACTCGCCGATCCTGGGCGCCGGCCTCTACGTGGACGGTTCCGTGGGCGCCGCCGGCTCGACCGGGCGCGGCGAGGCGAATCTCTACAACCTGTCCTCGTACCTCATCGTCGAAAACATGCGGCGAGGGATGGCGCCCAAGGACGCCGGCATGGAGGCCCTGAAGCGCATCAAGGCCAACACGATCGAGAAGCGTCTGCGCAAGGACAACGGCGACCCCAACTTCAACATCAACTTCTACGTCATCAACGCGAAAGGCGACTTCGCGGGCGTGGCGATGTACGCCGAGGACGACGACGAGAAGGGCTGGGCGGGGGAAACCGGTCGGCGGGTACGATTCGCGGTGTGCGACGAAAAGGGGCCGCGCACTCTGCCCGTCGAGGGCCTGCTCCCGAGAACACCCACCGGAGCCTGACCGCACCCGGAACCCGGAACCCGGAACCTATCTCGGCAGGTACTCCTTCGGGATCGGGTTCTCCTTCGTCTCGTCGGTCCAGATCGCGTTGGCGATCCACCAGCGCTTGCCGTCCCAGAAGAGCTCGATCGAGTTGATCCCGCGCTGGGTCACCGGGCCGTTCTCCGTCTCCCGCGACTCGTAGGTGCTCCAGACGTGGGCGATCGGGCCGAAGCGCTGGGTGACGCGGTGGATCTCCTTTTCGAAGAAGCCGCGCTTCTCCAGGTCTTTCGCGCCGTCGGCGAACTGTTGGTGCGTCATGACGTTCGGTTTTCCGTCCGGGCCGATGGACACGAAACGCAGGTCCTTGATGTAGAGCGTGCGGTCCCTCGCCCAGTCGCGAGGCTGGCCCGCCGGGCCCGTCACGACCTCGTAGAAGGCCTTGATCATCCCGTCGATCGTTGCGACGTCTTCGGGCCGGGGGGAAGGGTCCCCTCCCGCCGCTGCCGCGGCCACCGCGAGAGCCGCCAGTGCCATCCGAATCCTCATCGTTTCTCCTTCTCTTCGACGATCACGCCGGCATAACCGACGACGCTCGAGGGATCTCCGGTCTCATCGCCGCTGTCGCGGCGCGCCACCACGCGGGCGGGCCCGGCGTCCGCGGCGCGCGCGGCGAAGAGCAGCGCGGTCGCGGGCAGGAATCCGCACATCGAGATCGATTCCGTTAGGACCGTGCGGAAGAGGCCCTCGGGGTCGACCGACTCGACGCGGGCGAGCGCCCGGTCGTCCTTCCGGCTGCCGATGCTGCGGCTCTCGTAATGGTTCATGTCGGAGGACGCGAGTAGCAGAGGAGGCTCGACTTCCTCCGCGGCGAGCGCCGCGAGCGCGTCGCCGACTTCCCGGCACAGCGCCAGCCGCGGCTCTCCGAGGCAGATCGGGACGAACGTCACCTCCGGCCGCAGGGCCTTGAGAAAAGGCAGCTGCACTTCGAGGGAGTGCTCGCGCTCGTGCGCGGCCGCGTCTTCCTGGAGCGACGGCGCGAGCTCCTGCAGGCGGCGCGCGAGCCGGCGATCGACCGGCACGTCACCCAACGGCGTCCGCCAGGCGTCCGACGGATCCAGGGCGGCCGGCGCTCCGCGCCCGGTGTGGTTGGGGCAGAGAATGACGCAGGATTTCGGGATCCGGATCCTCGCGTACACGGCGGCGGCCACCGGTCCCGAATAGACGTATCCGGCGTGGGGCACGACGGCGCCGAAAGCCGCCCCGGGCGGCTCCGGCGGCGCCGCGGCGGAGAGCCGCGCCCGGACGTCCCGCTCGAGGCGATCGGGCCGCGCGTCGTAGAAGGATCCCGCGACCGCGGGCGGGCGCACGCGCACGCTGCGATCGTATGCCGGAGCGGTGGTTCCGGTGCGGTCCTAGTTCACTAACAGGGTGGCCTCGGCCTTGGCGCCCGCGAGCTCGACGCGGATGGTCGCCGCTCCGGCCTTGTGGCACGAGGCCACGCCGGAGGAGTCCACGGTCGCGACGGTGGGATCCGAGGACGTATAGAGCGCGGCCACCTCGGGAATCGGGATGCCGTCCGGGCCGTAGGCGGTGACCTGGAAGCGCTGGGACTCGTGGATGCGCCCGAGGGCCGTCGCGGGCCGCAGCTCGACCCGGGCGATCGGCCGCACGTCCACGACGACTTCGCAGGCGCCCTGGACGTCGCCGATACGCGCCACGATGTTCGCGTTGCCTCGGGCCACCGAGGTCACCACGCCCTGCGAGCTCACCGTGGCCGCCTTCTCATTGGTCGACGACCAGGAAGGAACGATGTCGCGCACGGCGTTCTGCTTGGAGTCCCGCACGGTATAGGCCAGCGGCACGGAGGTGCCGGCGGGTCCCACCAGAGACAGCGTCGGCGGAGCGATGTCGATGCCCTGCACGTCCACGACCTCGACCGGCACCTGCGCCGAGACGTCTTCGAACGTCGCCGTGATCGTGGCCTTTCCGGCCTTCTTCGCCACGACGCGGCCTCCGGGCTCCACTTCGGCGACGGCGGGATTGGACGAGGTCCAGTTCGGGGTGCCGGTATCGAAGGCGCGGCCCTTCTTGTCCAGAATCCGCGCCGTCAGGCGCTGCGAGCGTTCGATCCCGAAAATCTTGATCTTCTTGGGCGCGATGTCGATGGATCCGGGCTTGCGCCCGCAGGCCGTGGCGGCCAGGAGCAGCGCGAGCGCACCGGCGTAGACCCGACGGAGTGGCATCCTCTTTTCCTCCTGAGAGTTGTCCCTCCAGAATAGCATCCTCTTCACATCCAGCGAAGGATCCGCTGCGCCCGCCGCGACACGCGATCGGGGTGGCGCACGGGGTCGTAGATGCGAGGGGAGGGGATCACGGCCGCCAGCGTGGCGGCTTCCTCGCGGGAGAGCTCGCGGGCGGGCTTTCCCATGTACTTCCGGGCGGCGGCTTCGACGCCGAACGTCCGCGGGCCGAACTCGATCACGTTCAGATACAGCTCCAGGATGCGCTTCTTCGAGAGGCGCGCCTCCAGGCGCCAGGCGATCGCGAACTCGCGGAGCTTGCGCCACGGACTGCGGGCGGGCGAGAGGTACAGGTTTTTGGCGAGCTGCTGCGTGATGGTGGATCCTCCGACCTTCACTTTCCCTTTTTCCCAGTTCTTTTCGGCGGCGCCGCGAAGCGCCTCCCAGTCGACGCCCTCGTGCTCCCAGAAGCGCGCATCTTCGGCGACGATGGCGGCGCGGATCATCGCCGGAGAGATGCGCGACAATGGAACCGGAGACCAGTCCAGTTTCGCGGGCTTGCCTTCGCGGGCAAGCTCGGCCTTGCGCCTTTCCATGAACGCCGTGGTCTTCGGCCAGGACGACGCCAGGGAATCGACGTCGGGGAGTGTGGCCCAAAACACGACCGCCGCGGCGAGCAGCGCGGCGGCGGCGAGGAGGACGCGCCGTTTCACGAAGCGGAGAGGCCTAGCCCTTGGCGGAGGAAAGCGCCCTTCTCAGCTTCCGCACGCCCTCGTCCGCCTCGTCCTTCGAAAGGACGAGGTGCGGACGGAAGCGAATGGCGCTGGCGCCGGAGGCCAGGCCCATCAGGCCGTTCTCGAGGCAGGCGGCGAGCGTGCGATCGCGGGTCGCCTTGTCCGGAAGGTCGAACGCGATGAAGAGGCCGCGGCCGCGGACGTTCGTCATGACTCTCGGGAACTCCTCGGCCAGCTCGCGGAGCCGGCCCTGCAGGTGCTCTCCCACCACTCGCGCGTTCTCGATCAGGTTGTCTTCCGTGATGATCTCGAGGTAGCGCGCGCAGCGGATCATGTCCACGAGGTTTCCGCCCCAGGTCGAGTTGATGCGCGAGGACACCTTGAAGACGTTGTCCGGCACGTCGTCGATGCGGTGGTTGGAGGCGAACCCGCAGACCTGCGTCTTCTTGCCGAACACGAAGAGGTCCGGCTCCATGCCCATCTGCTGCCAGCACCACATCGAGCCCGTCAGGCCCACCCCGGTCTGGACCTCGTCGAAGATCAGCAGGAACTCCAGCTCGTCCGCCAGGGCGCGCAGGCGCCGGAAGAGCTCGGCCCGGAAGTGGTTGTCGCCGCCCTCTCCCTGGATGGGCTCGATGATCAGCGCCGCGATGTCGTCGGGATTGGCGGCGACGGCGGCACGGATCTCCTTCTCGACGGTCTCTTCGGCGGCCGCGACCTCGTGAACGATCTCGGGCGTGGTCGGGAAGGAGAGACGCGGGCACGTCAGGCGCGGCCAGTCGAACTTCGGGAAGTACTGCGTCTTGCGCGGGTCGGCGGTGTTGGTCATCGAGAGGGAGTAGCCGGAGCGGCCGTGGAAAGCGTTCTGGAAGTGGAGGATCTTGTTTCCCTTCTCGCCCTTCCCGCGCGCGAGGCTCTTCCGGATCTTCCAGTCGAACGCGGTCTTCAGCGCGTTCTCGATCCCGAGCGTGCCGCCCTCGACGAAGAACATGTGATCGGAGTGCGTCTTCGGCACGGCCAGCGTCGAGAAGGTCTCGACGAAGCGGGCGAAGTGCTCCGTGTAGATGTCGCTGGTCGAGGGCTTTGTGAGCGCCGCGTCCATGAGCGCGTCCCGGAACTCGGGGTCGTTCATCTTCGGGTGGTTGTAGCCCACCGGGATCGTGGCGAAGCACGAGAAGAAGTCCAGGATCGGCCGGTCGCTCCGCGCGTCGTAGAGGTAGGACCCCTTGCTCCGCTCCATGTCCATGACGACGTGGTACCCGTCGACCAGGATGTGGCGGGACAGGACGTCCAGCACGTTCTTGGGTGACAACTGCTCGCGGGTGATGGTCGGCATGGGAAGGCTCCTCTATGGGCGAAAAAGCGGCGAAAGATCCCGAAGCGGACCGCCAACGCTAGCACTTCCCGCGTGGGGAAAGCAAAAGTGACCCGGGGTCTCGGGGAAGGGCTGGGAAAGGATCAGGAAAGGATCGCGGGGACGCGCGCGTCTTCGAGGCTCGCGGCGGTGCAGCGGTCCTTGCCGTGCTCCTTGGCGCGATACAGAGCGGTGTCGGCGGCGCGCAGGAGCTCGTTCTTCTGCTGCTCGACGGACGCGCCCGCGGTGGCGTGCGAACGAATCGAGGAGAGGCCGAGCGAAGCCGTGATGACGCCGTGGAGGTTCAAGGCCGGCTCGTTGAAGCCGTACGGGCGGAAGAGAAACGTCGCGTTGCGGATCGCCGTCCGGATCGCCTCCGCGATCTCCAAGCCTTCCTTCAGATTCTGGCCCGGGAGGATCAGGACAAACTCGTCTCCTCCGTAGCGCGTCAGAGTGGCGCGCTCGTCGGTGACCGTGCGCCGGAGCAGATAACCGACCTCGCGCAGGACCTGGCTGCCGGCGAGGTGGCCGTGCCGGTCGTTGACGGACTTCAGGTTGTCGAGGTCGAGGAAGATGACGCAGCAGTCGCCGCCGTCGCGCGAGATGCGCGAGAGCTCCTGGGTCAGACGCAGGTGGAGATAGCGCTCGTTGTAGAGGCCGGTCAGGCCGTCGCGCTTGGCGACTTCATAGGCGCGCCGCGCGTCGAGGAGGTTCTGGATGGAGATCGACGCGTAGTCGGCGAAGATTTCGAGCAGCCGCCGGTCCTTCTCGCGGAAGCCGCCCGGGCCGGCGCGGTTGACGAGCTCGAGCACACCGCAGACGGAGGCCTCGATCCGGATCGGAACGCAGAGCACCGACTTGGTCTGGAAGCCCTCCTGGAGATCGAGCGTCGGGTAGAAGAAGGGGTCGTCGACGACGTCGTCGGTCATGTACGCCACGCCGGTCGCGTAGACATGCCCCACGATGCCGACGCGGGCGTTCATGCGCTTGCCCAGGCGCGTTTCGCCCAGGGCGCCGTAGGTCGCGATGAAGACGAGCTCGTTCTCGAGACGGTCATCGGAGTTCTAGGTCATCGGGTCGTCGAGGAGGATCGACCCGGCCTCGGAGGGAACGAACTCGTTGGCTTTCTGGAGGATCTCGCGCAGAAATCGATCCACCTCGATCTCTCCCGTGTAGGCGTAGTACGCCTTGTGCCGTTCGAGAAAGTTTTCGAGGCGACGGTTCTCGAGCGTGTAGACCTGCATTGGCGCCATCCGGACTCGAAAAGTTTACCATCTGATAGCCTGCGCCGCGGTGACTCCCGTCGCGCTCCGCCATGCCGCCACAGCATGATCGGCGATCCGGCCCGGCGCGGCGTCTCCCCGCCCGCAAACGCTGGGGACAACACTTCCTCGCCAGCGCCTCCATCGCCGAACGCATCGTGGAAGCGGCGCGCGTCGGCCCGACCGACGCGGTTCTCGAAGTCGGCCCCGGCGACGGCGCGCTGACGCGGCCGCTCGCGGCCCGCGCCGCTCTCGTCGTGGCCGTCGAGATCGATCCGCGCCGCGCCGAAGCGCTCGCGCACGAGTTCGCGTCGGATCCGCGCGTCCGCGTCTTCGGCGGAGACGCGCTCTCGCGGCCGTTTTCGGAATGGCTCGCGGCGGCGGGCGCGGGGCAGCCGGCGCTCCTCGTCGCGAACCTTCCGTACAACGTGGCGACGCCGATCCTCACGGCCGCGGTTCAGGCACGCGACGCGATTCGACGCGCGGTCGTGACGGTCCAGCGGGAGGTCGCGCAGCGGTTCGTGGCGAAGCCCGGCGACGAGGGCTACGGCTACCTCTCCGTGCGCGTCGCGGCCTACGCGGCCGGCCGCATCCTCTTCGATCTTCCGCCGTCGGCGTTCCGACCCCGCCCAAAGGTGTTCTCGAGCGTCCTGGAGCTCACACCCCGCGCCGAACCGCTCGAGCCGGGCCTCGTCAAGCGCGCCCTGTGCCTGGCCTCGCTCGGCTTCAACGCCCGCCGCAAGACACTGGCGAATGCCCTCGCCTCCGCAGGGGATCGGTCGGTGTGGGAGGCGGGCCTGGCCGGCCTCGGGAAGACGCCGAAGGCCCGCGCCGAGGAACTGTCGCTCGAGGACTTCCTGGCGCTCGCGCGCAACTGGAGGCCGGCAGCGGGATGAGCGAGGCGATCGCGATCGTCCCGCTCGGAGGCGTGGGCGAGTTCGGTAGGAACGTCCTGTGGCTCAAGTGCGGCGATTCCGGAATCCTCGTCGACGTCGGCGTCTCATTTCCGGACGAGACCTTCCCGGGAATCGACCGGATCGCGCCGGACCTCTCCGCGCTGCGGGGCGAGCGGATCGACGGCGTGTTCCTGACGCACGGCCACGAGGACCACGTCGGCGCGCTGCCGTTTCTCCGCGAGTGGTGCGCGGCCCCGGTCTACGGCCTGCCGTTCACGCTCGCCCTGGCGCGCCGCCGGCTCGAAGAGGCGCAGGTGTCCATGGAAGCGCTCGTCGCCGCCGTGCCGCGCCGCCGGATCGAGGCGGGGCGCTTCGGCGTCACCTTCTTCAAGGTCTCGCACTCCGTCCCGGATTCGGCCGCGCTCCTGATCGAGGCCGGCGGCAGCCGGCTTCTGCACTCCGGAGATTTCAAGATCGATTCGGATCCGCCGGACGGAGAGCTCACCGACTTCGAGGGTCTCGCCGCGGCCGTGGGCGACGGAGTAGACCTCGCGCTCGTGGACTCCACCAACGCCGAGCGGCCGGGACGCTCGCTCTCCGAGCGCGTCGCCGGGGAAGGATTGCGCGCGGCGTTTTCGGGCGCTCGCGGGCGGATCATCCTCACGACGTTCTCGAGCCACGTCGCGCGCCTCGCCCAGGCGGCCGAGGTCTCGATCGCGGAGGGACGAAGGGTCGCGATTCTCGGACGCAGCATGCGCGCGGTCGCCGAGATCGCGGAGCGCTTCGGACGCCTCCGTCTTCCCATGGGAACGCGGCCGTCTCCGTCGGAGCTGCGCGAGATCCCGCCCGGCCGTCTTCTGTGTCTGACGTCGGGGAGCCAGGGAGAGCCGTTCTCCGCCCTCTACCGCCTGGCGCTCGGCGAGCACGCCGACCTGGACCTCGAGGAGGGAGATCTCGTGCTCATCTCGGCGCGGACGATCCCGGGCCACGAGAGGTCGGTCAATCGGATGAGCGATCACCTGGTGCGCCGCGGAGCCCGCGTCGTCCGCGAGAGCGAGCCCCCGATCCACGTCTCCGGGCACGCGCACCGGGACGAGATCGCCGAATGGCTGCGGCTGGCCCGGACCCGCGCGGTGCTGCCCGTCCACGGCGATCGGCGCATGCTGGCCGCCGCGGCGGAGATCGCGCGGGAGACGGGCGTCCCGGCGGACCGCGTCTTCCTGCTCGACAACGGGGATCGCCTGATCCTCGACGGCGGCAGGGCCCGCGTCGAGCCCGGGGCGGTCGCCTGCGGAATCGTGTACCTCGACGAGCGGACCGAGGAGGTCGATCCCGAGGTCGTGCGCGACCGGCGGCGCCTGGCCGAGGAAGGCGTCGTCGTCGTCCTGGTTCGCGATCGCACCGTGGACGTCGTCTCGCGCGGCGTCGCGGCGGAAGCGGACGCGCTCGCGGAAGAGGTCGCAAGGGCCGCCCGCGCCGTTGTCGCGAGAGCCTCGCCCGAGGAGCGCGCCGACCCGGAGTGGCTGCGCGCGGAGATCGCGATCGCGGCCAAGCGGGCGTGCCGGCGCTCGATGGGACTGCGTCCCCTCATCGTCCCGGTGTTACTGTGACCGCCGCATGACCTGGCTCGAATCGGTTTTTCTGGGAGTGGTGCAGGGTCTGACCGAGTTTTTGCCGGTGTCGTCGGACGGTCACCTCTCGGCCGCCGAGATGCTGATGCCTCGTTTCGCGCAGGTCGGGCTGCTGTTCGACGTGATGGTGCACGTCGGAACGCTCGCGGCGATCGTCGTCTACTACCGGCGCTTCCTCGCCGACGAAGTCTCGGGTCTCTTCGCCGACGACGCGGAGAAGCGGCGGGACGCCTGGAGGTTCGCTCTGCTTCTCCTGGTCGCGACGATCCCGACAGGGATCGTCGGACTGGCCATCAAGCCCTTCGTCGAGCAGACCAAGACGGACCCCCGCTTCGTCGGAGCGATGGAGATCCTGACGGGCCTCTATCTCGCGCTCTCGTCGCTGCGGCGCGGAGGCACGAAGGACCGTCTGACGATGACGTACGCCGACGCCGCGGTGATGGGCGCGGTCCAGGGTTTCGCGGTGCTGCCGGGCCTCTCGCGCTCGGCCTCGACCATCGCCTTCGGCCTCCTGCTCGGACTCGCGCCCCGGTGGGCCGCCGACTTCACGTTCCTGCTGGCCTTGCCGGCCATCGTGGGAGCCGCCGGCGTGGAGATCCTCTCGGCGCTTCGCCACGAGGGCGCGGGGTTCTTCGCGACGCCGGACTTCGGAAAGTACCTGCTGGGCGCCGCGGTCGCGGGATGCGTGGGCTACCTGACGATCGGCATCCTGATCCGCCTCGTCTCGACCCGGAAGGTCCACTGGTTCGCGGTCTACTGCATCCTCTTCGGCCTGGTCCTGATCTTCGTGTTCCCGAGGCTGCGATGAATCCGGACATGGTCCGGCATACGGATAGGGGAAAGAAGGAGGGATGTTCATGAACCGACGCCTGATCCTCGGGGTTCTCGTCCTCTCGTGCGTGGGGGTCTCGGCCGCGGCCCAGCAGGCCGCCGCGCCGACGCTTTACAAGCGCCTCGGTGGTTACGATGCCATCGCCGCAGTCACCGACGAGTTCATCGCAAGGTTCGCGGCCGACAAGTCGCTGTCACGCTACCTCGTCGGCCTGTCCGACAGCTCCAAGGCGAGGCTGCGGCAGCTGGTCGTCGATCAAATCTGCGCGGCGACCGGAGGCCCCTGTGTGTACATCGGCCGGGACACGAAGACGGCCCACAAAGGCCTGGGAATCACGGAGGCCGACTGGACGGCGTCAGTGAAGATCCTGACCGATGCCCTGGACAAATTCAAAGTTCCCGCGAAAGAAAAGGACGAGTTTCTGAACATCGTTTCTTCGCTCAAGCCCGACATCGTCGAAAAGCCCTAGCCGGCGGCCCACAAGCCGTTCGGGACGGCTAGCGCGGGCGCGAAGCGATCTTGCGGCCGTGACGGCTGCCGAGGCGAATCGCGGCATAGACGAGGACGCAGCAGCAGAAGTCGATCAGCAGGCCGACGTCGAAGCGGAACGGCGCGTGCTGCAGGGACGGCGGCAGCCCGGGGTGGAGCACGGCGAAGTAGATGCCGTTACCGAGGAGGATCGCGATCAGGTACTCCACCCAGCGCCGGGGCGTCATCTCCCGAGCGTATCAGTCCCTGTCGGCGAGCCCGCGCGTCCGGTCGAGGAGCTCGCGGGTCAGGGCCAGGTGCCTCTCGGAAAGCGCGCGCCCCTCGGAAAGGCCGTGGCGTCCTCGGATCTCGACGGCCTCGGCGAGAGCGGCCGCGCTGGCTGCCAGGTGCGCCGCGGCGCGCTCGGGGTCGAGCTCCGCGAGCCGGCGGCGCGCGAGGCCCAGGTTGTGGAGCGTGACGCCGCGGGCGATCTCGCGCTCGCTGGTTCGCCACTCGAGCGCCCGCTGGAACAGCGACTCGGACTCCTCGAGGGCAGACGCGTCTTCGCCCAGGTTCGAAAGCGACGTGGCGAAGTTGTGGAGCGCGCGGGCATGCCAGCCGGATTCGGGATCCGTCGCGAAGTGCTCGAGGGCCGCGGCGAAGAGAGCGCGCGCCCGCGCGAGATCGGCGCCCGGGCCAGGGCTGCCGTAGAAGACGGCGGCGTTGTGGAGGAACCGCGCTCTCTCTTCCGCGGCCGAGAACGGCAGCTCCGAGAGCATGGCCCAGAGGTCGTCGGCGAGCGCCCGGGCGACGGAGACCTCTCCGCGTTCGCGCAGCTCCTCCTGCGCCCGGAACCAGTCCCGGTAGGCCCCGACCGGATCCGCGCGAAGCGAGCGCGCGAAGTGCTCCCGGATCGCGGCGGCTTCCTCCATCGAGTGCATGAGACCACGTCCGGGCCGGATCATGACTCCGCTCCCGGCAGCGCGAAGTAGACCTTTCCGTGGGCGGGGCTGTTCTCGTGGCCGATCAGCAGGTATTCGACCCCGATCGAGTCGCCGAGGAAGAGGCGCGGCTTCTGCGCGGGCTCGGGCAGGTCGAACACGAAGGTCGTGGTGTAGGACTCGCCGGGCTTCAGCTCCCGTGTCAGGGGAGTCGAGGCGCCGTGCTTCGCCTCCCAGGCGCGGGTGGCTCCTTCCGACGGTTCGTGGCGGCGCCCCGAGGCGTCCACGAGGTAGACCACGCGCGGATTGGGGGACAGCGGAGCGTTTCCCCGGAACGACGCGATCGTCGAGGGATCGAACCATGTCGTGACGGTCACCGCGAGAGCTCCCGGCCCGGCGGCCTCGGAGCCCGCGATCGAGTAGGCGAGGTGACAATCGATCTCGCAGAAATATTTCTTCTCGCCGAGGCCCAGGGTCCGTTCGCGGGATTGGAGGGAGACGCCGAGCAGAACGGCGATGTATCCGGCCGCCACGGCGAAAGTGACACCGAAGATCCACCTGGCCAGACGAAATCGGCGAAACGCCAGCGCGACGGCACCCCCGATGGCCGCGACCGCCAGGAGGCCACCGGCGCCGAGAAACGCGAGGACGGCGACGGGCGCGAGCGGCGGGACGAAGGCGTCGAGGGCAAGAGTACTTTGCACCATAAAGTATTCCTCCAAAAAAAATCAGTGTCCGCGGGCGTGCGCGATCACGGCTTCCAGGTGCGCGAGGTACCTCTCGAGCGCGCGGCGCCCTTCGGCCGTCAGGCGGTAGGTGGTCTTCGGGACGCGTCCTTCGAAGGTCTTCGCGCACGCCACGTAGCCGGCCTCTTCGAGGCGGCGCGCATGGACCGAGAGGTTGCCGTCGGTTGTGCGCAGAAGCGCCTTGAGCTCGTTGAAGCTCATGTCGTCGCGGGCGGCCAGCGCGCTGACGATCGCGAGACGAATGCGTTCGTGAATGACCCGATCGAGCTCCGGCAGCCCCTTCGGCGCCGTCCGGACCTGGGACCTGGGACCCGCGGCGTGGGATCTCGTTTTCGTCCTAGCCGCCATGACGCCTCCAGATCAGGATTCCGAAGAGGATCTGGAGCCCTCCAAATCCCGCGGCGAGGTAGGCGGTTCCCCAGGCCGAAGGCGACGCGAGGGACGCGGCGCCGAGGATCATGAAGAGCGCGCCCATGGCCAGGACCGGCCGGACCGACATCGCGCCCCCGGTGACGACGGCCGTCCCGTACAGCAGGAGCCAGACGCCGGGCAGGAGATCGACCCTGCCGGCCCGCTCGAGGGCGAACGTCAGGATCGCGCCGGCGGCGAGCGGGGGAGTCAGCGTCAGGAGAAAGCGCCGCGCGGGACCCGTGAAGAGCGGGGTTTCGGAGCGCCGGGCCTTCCGTGCCATCGCGAGGGCTCCGACCGCGACGGCGAGGAGGGCGGCGGCGAGCCAGATGGCGAGCCAGGCTTCGGGGGTGGCGGCGCGGGACGCGAAGGCCGCAGCGGCGAGAGCGATCGTCCCCATCGCCACGCCTCCGGCTCCCGGCACCGCGGTGAATGCCGATGCCTTCTCCATGGCGTCGCGGATGTAGCGGATCTCGCGGGCGGCCCGGGAGGACAGGGCGTTCACGGGCGCAGCATCACCCCCGTTGGCCGTGTTGTCAAGTACTTTGTATTACAGAGTAGAATCAAGGCTCGAAGAGGCTGCCCTGGGCCGGGCGGGGCCGCCGGAAGCGGCTGGTCCGAGGCCGCTCGTCCTCGGCATTGAAGCCGAGCCGCCGGCATTCCACTTCGAACAGCGTCTCGATGGCCGCCCACCGCGGGCCGCTCCCCTCCATGCGCGCGCCGAACCGGGATTCGTTGCGTTTGCCGCCGCGGACCTGCTCGATGCTGGACCAGACGTGCGCGGCCCGGGCGGGGAGCGCGCGGGCGAGCCGCTCTTCGAAGACCGGCAGTACTTCCGCGGGCAGCCGCAGCAGCGTGATGAACGCTTTGCGCGCGCCGGCCGCGTGCGCGCGCGCCAGGATCTTCGGGATGTGGCTGTCGGAGAGGCCGGGGATGACCGGCGCGATCGCGACGCCGGTGGAAACGCCCGCCTGCGACAGCGCCGCGAGGGTGTCGAAACGCTGCCACGGTGGCCCGACGTTCGGCTCGAGCGCGCGGGCGATTGCGTCGTCGGCGAACGGGATGCTGACGTACGCGGTGGCGCCGGCCTCGCGTGCGAGGACGCCCAGGATGTCGAGGTCCCGCCGGATCAGGGCTCCCTTCGTCACGATCCCGATCGGGTTGCGGAACTCGGCGCAGATCTCGAGACACCTCCGGGTCACGCCGTAAACCGCTTCGGCCGGCTGGTAGCAGTCGGTCACGCCCGAGAAGACGATCGTGTCGCCTTTCCACGACGGCTTCGAAAGCTCGCGGCGCAGGAGCTCCGGCGCGTTGACCTTGACGACGATCTTGCGCTCGAAGTCGGTCCCCGCTCCCCAGTCGAGGTACTGGTGCGTGGGGCGGGCGTAACAGTTGTGACTGACGACTCCGTTGGCAATGAAGTCGCCCGTGCCCGTGGTGAGGTCGAAGAGCGGCAGAGCGATGCCGAGAGGCTCCACGGAAGCGACGCGCAGCTTCGAATTGTTCTTCAGGGCCCGACCATCGATTTGGATCTTCCGGGTGATGGCCGGACCGACGGTGTGGAAGAAGCGCAGATGTTCCGCGAATCCGCGCCGCACGCGGACGTACCGAAGGGGCCTTGCGGCCACCCGAGCGGGCTCTTCGACGGCGATATCGAAGCCGAATCGCCGGAGGGCCTCCGCGGTGCGATTGACGATGGCGTCGTCGGTGTTGGCGATGCGAAGAACTCCCTGGCTGTAGCTGCCCTCCGCGTCGAAGATGCCGGCGAGAAAGCCCTTGCTCCAATCTTCGCCGGGCCGCTCGGGCCATTCGACGATCCTTCGAATCTCGTCGACGCTCGCTTTCGCGGACGTGCGAATCGCCCGGATCTCACTCCGTTCTCCGACCGCGGCCTGAAACAGGAATTCCCGCGTCTCGACGGAGAAGTCCTGCAGGTAACGGCGAACCCGCGCGAGCGCCTCCGGATCGATCATCGCCAGCCGGAATTGGTGCAGCGCGTCGATGGCTCTTCGACGGCCGTGGTAGGCGTACGACGCCAGAAGGCCGTCTCCGCGAACGACACCGCACACGTAGCCCGCCCTGTAGTCGCGCGTCTCCTTCGGCGCAACGGCGAAGGCCCCCGTTCCGAGCAGGTCGTTGTTCGTCGTCAGGAATCGGCGCTGCGAGCCGTGCGGTCCTGGTGCGACGTGCTTCCAACCTCGCTGCGTCAGAAAACGGTGGTCTCCGCTCGCGACGAGCACGGTTCCATCCTCGAGAAGAATTCGGTAGGCCGGTTTCACGCTCGCCCAGTGATCGAGAACGCGTGTCTTGAAGTAGCGCCGGTACCGGCCGATCAAGGCCGTGCCGTAAACCTCGTCGCCGATTCGGACCTCGGCGAGCGGCTTTGTGCGCCCGTCCGCCATCAGAATCGGGGTCGACCCTTCTAAGCAGTATGCACACGAATGAAAGCACCCGCGGTAGGGATTGACGCTGAAGCGGAAGCCGACGTCCGGGCTGTCGTTCTCCGAGATGATCGACCGCGCGTGCTCCTCGTAGATCTCGAGCTCTGCCTCGGGAGGCTCGCCCAGATACTCGGCGTGGACCGTGTGCCAGGGATTCGGGGGGTTGGAAACCGGGCGCATGGGCGTAATAAAGGCGTAATATACCTGAAACCCGACTCGGAATCAGGAACCCGGAACCCGAGCTAGGCGGACTTGGCCCGAGCCAGGCGCCGGAATTCCTTGATGCCGCTGCCCGTCAGGAACGGTCCCCCGAAGCGCACGATGTCCGCGCGCAGCCGGCGAAAGGAGTCCAGCGGATCCTTCGAGAGGCCGGGGTATCGCATCAGGCTCGCGACGCCGAGCCTCTCCATGTAGTGCGGGTGAAGGAGGCGATGCTCACCGACGACGTATGCCGCCAGCGTGACTCCCGAGCGCACCTGCAACTCCAGCGAGCGTCCGCGGCGGTCGAAGCGGACCACCGCATGCTTGCGCCCCCCGGACTCCGCTTCATGGACGCGGCCGAGGCGAAAGCCGTGAGGCTTGAGGATGTCGACGACGATTTGGGCTCCCTCCTCCAGCAGCTTCGTGTCGGTCCGGCGCGGATGGGAACGGCGAAGCGCCTCCATCAGCGAGTCGATCCTCTGCCGCAACTCGTCCCGCGTCGCGCGAAACGCTTCGAGCCGGACCTGATCCCCGCCTTTGACGAAGCTCGGGTCCTCGATCGCCCAGTGCACGAGATGGCGCGCGCCGGGCCAGGTAGGGCAATCGGCGGCTGCCGACGCGCACACCGTCACCACGAGGTCGAACCTCGATTCCCGAAATTCCTCGGCGCCCTTGGAGTGGGCCGCCGCCATCCCGAAGCCCAGCTCCTCGATGACGTGGATGGCCAGGGGATGCACGAACCCCGCGGGGCGCGACCCGGCCGAGACCGGATCGATCAGGTCGCCGTAGTCGATGCGCGCCAGCGCCTCCGCCATCTGGCTCCGCGCGGCGTTGCCCGTGCAGAGAAAGAGGATGCGCTTGCGCTCGGTCGCGGAAAGCACGTCGTCTCTATATCGTAGTCGCCCCGGCTCCAGCATGCGTCGATTAGAATGCGGACCCCGCGCCGATGATTCCCGCACCGCGGGCGCTTCCGCCCGCGCCGGCGCCCCGCGCTTCCCGTAGCCGAATCGCGGTTTCCGCCCCATAATGGAGCGGCTTGAGCGACGTGGCATTTCGCAAGAGCCGGCTCGTCAGCGAGGCGATCGGCGTCCTCCTTCTTCTCGCCGGTCTGCTCTCGGTGCTGGCGCTTCTCTCCTACGACCCGAGGGACCCCAACGTCTTCTCGGCGACGGCGGGAGGCGCGCCGGCGGCCCCCTCCAACTGGATCGGAGGCTTCGGGGCCTCGCTGGCCGCCGCGCTCTACCAGCTCTTCGGGCTCGCGGCCTGGGGAGCCGCGGCCCTGATGTTCCTCTTCGGCTGGCGGCGGTTCTGGCAGCGCCCCCTGCCCAACCCGGCCTCCAAGGCCGCCGGAATCGGCCTGCTCCTGCTCTCAGGACCCATGCTGCTGACCCTCGTTCTGGGCCGAAGGACGATCTATGGCGAGGAAATGGAAACGGGCGGTTTCGTCGGCCGAACGCTGGGAGACGCCTTCCGGGCCCGCCTCGGAACGACGGGCGCGGTGCTCCTGGCGATCACGCTGGTCCTCCTGGCGATTCCCTTCGCGACCCAGGTCTCGCTGTCGGACGTCTTTTTGAAGCTGCGGGTCCGATTCGCGGGCCTCTTCTCGCGCCTGCGGGTCGGCTGGGCGCGGAGCCGCGACCGGCGGACCAAGGAGAGGCTGCGCCGCACCGTCGTGGCCAAGCACCTCGAGAAGGCGCGCAAGGACGAGATCTCGCTGGACGAGATTCCGTTCGCGACCGACGACGCTCCTCCGATCGTGCGGGAGGTCCCGGGACCGGGCAAGTTCTCGATCCGCAAGACGACGACGGCGCCCGCTCCGGCGCCGAGACCGCGAGCGGCGGCCCCGGCGCCGCCGGCCAAGAAGAAGCCCGAGGCGCAGCAGAGCCTGCCTCTGACCGTCGCCGGGTACACGTATCCGCAGGTGTCGCTGCTGGAGAAGCGCGAGCAGGCGGGAACCGTCGACCGCAAGATCCTCGCGGAGACGGGGCGCTCGATCGCGGCCAAGTGCGCGGAGTTCGGCGTCGAGGGAGAGATCGCCGAGTACCACCCCGGGCCGGTCGTGACGACGTACGAGTTCCGGCCGGCCGCGGGGATCAAGGTCAACCAGGTGATGGGTCTCTCCGAGGATCTGGCGCTGGCGCTGTCGGCGGAGTCGATCCGCGTCGAGCGGCTTCCGGGCCGCGCGAGCGTCGGCATCGAGGTGCCCAACCCGGGGGGCGGCGAGCTGATCTCGATCCGCGACGTCATCGAGTCGGAGCGTTTCCACCGCTCGCCGTCGCTCCTGACGCTCGCGCTGGGCAAGGACATCCACGGCGAGCCCGTGGTGGACGACCTGCGCGGAATGCCGCACCTCCTGATCGCGGGCACGACCGGCTCGGGCAAGAGCGTCGGGATCAACGCCCTGATCACGTCGATCGTGTACAAGTCGCGCCCCGACCAGGTCAGGCTGATCCTGATCGACCCGAAGATGGTCGAGCTCGAGATCTACGAGAACCTCCCGCATCTGGCGACACCGATCATCACCGACCCGAAGAAGGCGGCCAACGCGCTGAGGTGGGCCGTGGCGCAGATGGAAGAGCGCTTTCAGACGTTGTCGGACTTCGGCCAGGTGCGCAACGCCGAGCAATACAACGCCGCGATCCAGGACCCCGAAGCGGTCGCGCGCGTCCGGGCCCAGCACCCCGACGACCCCGACCTGAAGCTCGAGCCGATGCCGCTGATCGTGATCGTCATCGACGAGCTCGCGGACCTGATGATGTCGACGCCCAAGGAGGTCGAGGAGGCGATCGTGCGCATCGCCCAGAAGGCGCGCGCCGTCGGGATCCATCTGGTCGTTGCCACGCAGCGCCCGTCGGTCGACGTCCTGACCGGCGTGATCAAGGCCAACCTTCCTTCGCGCATCGCCTTCAAGGTTTCGTCGAAGACCGACTCGCGTGTCATCCTCGACGGCAACGGCGCCGAGCGGCTGCTCGGCCGCGGCGACATGCTGTTCCTGCCGCCGGGGACTTCGCGGTTGCAGCGCGTCCACGGCGCGTTCGTGTCCGTGCAGGAGACCGCGGCGCTGATGAAGTTCCTGCGCAAGCAGGTCAAGCCGCACTTCGACGAGGAGATCACCAAGGACCGCACCGAGGCCGTGTCGCGCGACGACGCCGGAGACGAGACGGATCCGCTCTACGACGAGGCGGCGCGCCTCGTGGTGCGCGAGAAGATGGCCTCGATCTCGTTTCTCCAGCGGCGCATGGGCGTGGGCTTCTCGCGCGCGGGCAAGCTCATCGACATGATGGCGCGCGACGGGCTGCTCGGGCCGCCCCGCGGATCCAAGCCGCGTGAGGTCCTGGTCGCCGAGGATTACTTCGAGGAAGTGGATCGGCAGCCGCGATGACGCGCCCGATGTGGCTTTTGGCGGCGGCCGTTCTCCTGGCTCCGCTCGTCGCGTGGCTCGTCTATCGCGCGGCGCGCGAGCTCGGGTTCCTGGACCCGCCCCTCAACGCGGAGCACGCCGAGCGCCGGACGATCCTGGTCGCGATGTGGGCCTTCCTCCTCTTTCTCTCGATCTTTCTCTTCGGGTTCGCCAACGGCTGGCCGCGGATCTGGGCAGCGTTCGGCGTCCTCAACGGGATCGCCCTGGTGATCTTCGCCGGGCTCGGAGTGGCGGCGGCGCGGCGCCTCTGGAGGCTCCGGCATCCGGCGCCCGCGAGTCCGGCGACGCCCACTGCGGACGAGGTGAGGGAGACGCCCCTTCCCTGAGGTTCCCCCGATGATGTCCGTCGTCTTCTTCGGCACGCCCGAGTTTGCCGTCCCATCCCTCGACGCGCTGCTTTCGGCGGGCATCGACGTTCCGTTCGTCGTCACGCAGCCGGATCGGGCCGTCGGCCGTCACGCGAAGGTGCGGCCGTCGGCGGTCGGGGCGCGCGCGGCGGAGAGCGGGCTTGCCGTGGAGAAACCGGAATCGATCCGAGGCAACTCCGGCCTCCTCGCGCGGCTCGGTCGGGCCAAACCCGACGCGATCGCCGTCGTGGCGTACGGAAGGATTCTGCCCCGCGAGATTCTCGAGCTGCCGCGCCTCGGGTGCGTGAATGTCCACGCGTCGCTATTGCCCCGCCACCGCGGCGCCTCGCCGGTCCAGGCGGCGATTCTCGCCGGCGACCGGGAAACAGGCGTGACGACGATGAAGGTCGAGCCGGAGCTCGACGCCGGGCCGATCTACCTCGAGAGCCGCGTCTCGATCGGCGAGACCGAAACGGCGGGCGAGCTCTCGGCGCGTCTGGCGGCTCTGGGCGGAGACCTGCTCGTAGAGACGCTCTCGGCTCTGAAGGGCGGGCGGCTGACCGCGCGGCCCCAGCAGGGAGAGCCCACCTTCACGAGGACCATTCGCCGCGAGGACGCCGAGATCGACTGGGGGAGCAGCGCCGAGGATCTCGCGCGGAGGCTTCGGGCCTACACGCCCTGGCCCGGCCTGCACACGCAGCTCGGGGGAGAGCGCGTCAAGATCCTCGAAGTCGAGCCTTCGCCGTCGGGCTTGTCGCTCGCTCCCGGGACCTTCGATCTCGACGGCGGCGACCTCGTGGCCGCCGCGGGCCAGGGCACGGCTCTCCGCATTCGCCGTCTCCAGCGCGCCGGCCGAAAGCCCGTCACCGGCGCCGAGTTCGCGCGGGCGGTGCGCCTGCCCGGTCGCTTCGGGCCGACGCGGTGACGCGTGTCGCGGCGGCGACCGCGCGGACCCGGGCGGTCGAGGCGCTGCGAAAGGTGCTCGAGCAGGGACGTCCGGCCGCGCCCCTCGTCACCGAGCTTTCCCGCGGACTCGCCCCCGCGGAACAGGACCTGCTTCGCGAGCTCGTCCTCGGCGTGCTGCGGTGGAAAACGACGCTCGACGCCGAGATTGCGGCGGTGTGCCGCGTCCGGATGGACCGGCTCGCACCGGGGCTGCGCGAGATCCTCGAGGTCGGGCTCTATCAGGTGCGTCACCTCGACCGTGTTCCGCCTTACGCCGCCGTCAACGAGGCCGTCGAGCACGCGCGGCATAGCGGAGGAGAGGGCGCGGCGAAGCTCGTCAACGGCGTGCTCCGCGGCATCCTGAGGCTGCCGCCGCCGGGTCCTCCCGAAGGAACCGCATCGCTGGCGCGGGCGTTCTCGCACCCGGAGTTCTTGGTCGAGCGCTGGATCTCGCGTTTCGGTCTCGACGCGGCGCGGCGAATTCTCGAGGCCGACAACGCGGTGCCGCTCTTAGACCTTCTGGTGAATCCGAACCGCACGGATCGGGACACGCTGTGCTCCGCGCTGGCGAGAGAGGACGTCGCGACCGAAGCCTCGCCGCTCTCGCCTCTCGCGCTGACGGTCACATCCGGGAATCCGCTGCGCTCTCCTCTCCTGGCGCAGGGCCACTTCAGCGTCCAGGACGTGGGCTCGCAGATCCTGCCTCTGCTGCTGCCCGCGGGGGGCTTGCTCGTGGACCTGGCAACGGCGCCGGGCGGCAAGGCGATCTCGGCGCTGGCGCACGGCCGCGCGCGCGAGGCGCTCGCTCTCGACCGGTCGCGAAACCGGCTGTCCCGCGTGGTCGAGAACGCGCGCCGCCTCGGCTGGCCCGCGATCCGCCCGGTCGCGGCCAGCCTCGAGGCGCCGCCGCTTTCCGAGCGCCGCTTCGACCGCGTCCTGCTCGACGCGCCGTGCAGCGGCACGGGCACTCTTCGAAAGAATCCCGAGATCCGCTACCGCGTCAGCGCCGCCGCGATCGAGAGGCTCGCGGCGTCGCAGGAAATCTGGCTCGCGGCCGCGGCGACGCTGGTCGCCCCCGGCGGTTTCGTCCTCTACTCGACGTGCAGCCTGGAAGAGGAGGAGAACGAGCGGGTAGTGGAGCGCGTCCTGTCTCGGCATCCGGATCTGACGGCCGAGGCGATCGAGCCGCCGGAGCCGCTCCGGCGGTTCGTGGAGGGCGCGCGGTTCCGCATCCTTCCCGATGCGCGCTCCGACGGCTTTACGGCCCATCTTCTCCGTCGCAGAGGCTAGGCGGCCTTTAGAGCTCCGGCGGAAGCTCCGTCGGGGGCGGAGACTGCGCGGGCGGCTTCGCGGGATTCGTGGACGGCGTCGGCGCCCCCGCCGGGAGGGCGTTGTAGACGAGGTGGATCGTCGCGGCCCCGCGCTCTCCCTCGAGCTTGATCGTCACGCGAAGCTGCGAGTGGTCCGCCGCCACGGAAAAGTCTTCGGTGCGCTTGGAGCCCGACTCGGGCTTCGAGACGATCTCCACGCGGCCGTCCTTCCACTGGGCCTCGACCTTTGTCGTCCCGCCGTGGGAATGTTCCTCTTCGGTCTTGCGCCCGTCGGTGTATACGACGCGAACCCGGCCGAGCGCGTCGGTGATCGACAGCCTCGGGTCCTTGTGATCGATGACGAGTGTCTGGAGCGCCGCCGCGAGCTCGGGATCCGAGGCCTCGCCCCCACCGCCGCCTCCGCGCCGTCCGCCGATGTGGACCCCGCCGCGGCCAGACCCTCCCCCGGGGCCGCTCGGAGCACGGCTCGGCCACGCCGTGGACTTGAAGTCGTCGCTCTGCTCCTTGTTCAGGCGCCAGGTCCCCGAGAGATCCGGAAGATCCAGGGCGCCGACTCCGAGCGCCCCTAGCCAGACCAGGACGGCGAGAGGGGCTCGGACGAGGCCGCGTCGGGGAAAGCGCATCGATGGTCTCCTCGAACGGTTTCAACCGCCGATGCCTGACCCGGGATTCCAGCCTCGGCCTTGACGCAGGAGGTTGGCAAGCTCTAGAAGTCGACCGTGCCTCGCGCGCTGCTCTCCCTTTTTCTCGTCGTTGCGGTCGGCCCCGGAACGCGGCTCGCCGCGATGCCGGATTGCCTGCCCTCGGCCGATGCCAGTGACGCCGTGCGTGCGGTCGTCGTCGTTGCCGGGGCCGAGGACCCCTCGGTGGCCGCGGCCATTCGAGGGGTCGGAGCCAACACGCTCGCGATGCAGAGCTTTCCGACGGCGGCGGGCGCGGCGGCCGCCTCGCAGGCGGGTCTGCGCTACATCGCTCGCGTGACCTCGCAGGAGATCTTGCGGATGTGGACCGATCCTGCCCTTCTCGCGGCCGTGCGCGCGCTGCCGGGCCTGGCGGGCTTCGAGTATCTGGACACTTCGGTTCCGGAGGGGTTCTCGCCGCCGGAGACGCAGCGCTTCGCCTACGAAACTCTCAAGAGCCTCTTCCCCGACGCGATCGTCCTGACGGCGACTCGGCTGGACCCGATCGCCTGGCAGCCGGGATACCTGGACGCCTATTTCCGGCCGGAGTTCTCGGATCTCGTCGTTCCCTATTTCTACCCGGTGGGGACGACGCTGCTGGGAACTCGCGAGCAGGAAGACGACTGGGAGCTCGATCTGCGATTCCTCCTCTCGGCGCTGGCCGAGCACGTGCCCGTCGGCAAGGGACTTCTCCCGGTGCTGCAGGCCTTCGAACAGGACGGATTCCCGGTCGACGCGCGCCTGGCCGCGCGCCAGTGGCGGGTGTATCGCGAAGTCTTTCCGAAGAACGCCAACGTCGCCGCGTTCTGGTGGGGAGGAGGGGTCTCCGAACCGCTCACCGGCATGGCCGAGAAGCCCCGGCTGCAGGATGGGTTCCGCAGGCTCTTCGGCGCTGCGCCTTCTCGCGCCGCGCCATGCGTGCCTGTGTCGCGCTCCCGTTAGAATCCCCGCGTGCCGGTAGATGCCAAGACGATTCCCGTCCTGGACCTGACGCGCTACGACGACGACTTGAAGCGCGACATCGCGCGGGCGGTCGAGGACGTCTTCGCGAGCGGCCGCTTCGTGCTCGGTCCGGCCAACGACGCCTTCGAGAGGGAGCTGGCAGCGACCCTGGGCGTGCGGCACGCGATCGGGGTCTCCTCGGGAACGGACGCGCTGCTCGTCTCCCTCATGGCCCTGCGCGTCGGGCCGGGCGACGAAGTCGTGACGTCGCCGTTCTCCTTTTTCGCCTCGGCAGGCGTGGTCTCGCGCCTCGGCGCGAGGCCCGTTTTCGTAGACATCGAGCCCACGACGTTCAACCTGGACCCGGCGCGGCTGGAGGAGAAGCTCTCGCCGCGCACCAGGGCGATCCAGCCGGTCCACCTCTACGGCCAGTGCGCGGACATGGGGCCGATCCTCGAGATCGCGCGGCGGCGCGGAATCCCCGTCGTCGAGGACGCGTGTCAGGCGATCGGTGCGACCTGGCAGGGGAAGCCCGCCGGAACGCTCGGAGAGCTCACGGCCTTCTCGTTCTATCCGACCAAGAACCTGGGCGCCGCGGGAGACGCCGGGGCGGTGACCACGGCGGACGACCGGCTGGCCGAGCTCGTCCGGCGGCTCCGCGTCCACGGCTCGACGGTCACTTACCACCACGATCGGGTCGGCGGAAACTTCCGCATGGACGCGGTCCAGGCCGCCGTACTCACGGCAAAGCTGCCGCGCCTCCCGCAGTGGAACGAGCGCCGGCGCGCGATCGCGAAGCGCTACGACGCGCGGTTCGCCGACGCGGCGCGCGCGGGCCGGATCGCTCTGCCGGCCGAAGCGTCCGGACGGCGCCACGTGTATCACCAGTACGTGGTGCGGGTGCCGCGCCGCGACGACGTCCGGCGGCGCCTGACGGAGCGCGGCGTGGCGACTTCCGTGTTCTATCCGATTCCGCTGCACCTCCAGGACTGCTTCCGCGAGCTCGGAGGCCGCGAGGGAGACTTCCCGCAGGCCGAGAAGGCCGCGCGCGAGGTGCTCGCGCTTCCAATGTTCCCGCAGCTCACCGAGGATGAGATCGAACGCGTGGCCGACGCGGTCGTGGCGTCGCTCTCTTAGCTCTTTCCGGTGCGTTCCCGGACGAGGAATCCCTTTCTCGCCCTCGCCGCATCGAGAGTCCGCCACAGGTACTCGCCGAGCACGCCCAGAGACAGCAGCTGCACGCCCGAGAAGAACGCGAGCGCGACCATGAGCGAAGTCCAGCCCTGGATCGGCTGGCCGTGGACCAGCTTGTACAGGACGAGGAAGACGGCGTAGCCGAACGCCGCCAGCGCGAGCGCGGCGCCGGCGACCGACATCCAGCGCAGCGGCGCGTACGAGAACGAGATCACGGCGTCCATGAAGTACTTGATCTTCTTGGCGCCCGTCCAGCGCGACGCGCCCTCCTCGCGCGCGACGCGGTCGTACGGAACCAGCGCCGTCGCGAATCCTCCCCAGAGGAGCAGGCCCGGCAGCGACGTGTGGATCTCCCGGCTCTCGACGAGAAAGTCGATTGCGGGGCGTCCGATCAGGAAGCAGTCGAACCCGCCAGATGGCATATCTGCGAATGCCAAATGGCGCAGGGTCCGATAGTAGAAGCCGGCGGCGGCGCGAGTCGCGAGGCCCTCGGGACGGCTCCGTCGCACGGCCAGGACTGCGGTCGCTCCCTTGCGCCAGGCCGCGACCATCTCGGGCAGCAGCTCCGGCGGCTCCTGGAGGTCCGCCGACAGGACCGCGGCCGCTTCTCCGCGGGCCTCGGCGAGCCCCGCCGTGATCGCCATCTGGGAGCCGAAGTTGCGGGTCAGCCGCAGTCCTCGGGCAGCCGGCCAGGAGCCCGTGATCTCGAGGATCTTCTCCCACGACTCGTCGCCGGAGCCGTCGTCGACGAAGATCGCCTCGACGGCGAAGTCCGCGGCATCGGTGATCGCGCGCAGGCGTTCGGCGAGCCTCGGCAGGCTCGCGGCGTTGAAGTACACGGGGACGACGACGGAAACCAGCGGACGGCTCATGGCTTCGCCGGCGCGTCGAAGAAGCTCCGCGCCGCGTCGATCACGGCGTCCACGTCCGCGTCGGAGAGCGACGGGTGGATCGGAAGCGATACGACAGTCTCGCAGGAAGCCTCGGAAACGGGGAAATCGCCCTTGCGGTGCCCGAGGAACGCGTACGCCGGCTGCAGGTGGAGCGGAAAGGGATAGTGGATCCCGGTCTCCACGCCTCGCGCGAGAAGGTGCTCCCGGAACGCGTCGCGGCGCTCCAGCCGCACCGGATAGATGTGACGCGAGGGAACGCTGCCGGGGCGGATCGCGAGGCGCCGCAGCGGGAGCTTCTCGAACGCGGCGTCGTAACGCTCGCCGATCTCCAGCCGCCGGGCGTTCTCGGCGGCGAGAAACGGGAGCTTGGCCGACAGGATCGCGGCCTGGAGCTCGTCCAAGCGCGAGTTCCAGCCCTCCCGCTCGGCGAAGTCGCGGCGCGTCCAGCCGTACTGGCGAAGCTCCCGCAGGCGTCCGGCCAGGGACGCGTCGCTGGTCGCGACCGCGCCTCCGTCGCCGTAGGCGCCGAGGTTCTTGGAGGGATAGAAGGAAAACGCCGCCGCGGCGCCGAAAGATCCCGCCGAACGGCCGTCGAGCACCGCGCCGTGGCTCTGGGCGCAGTCTTCGAGGAGAGTGAACTTGCGGCGGTGAGCGAGAGTGGTCAAGCCGGCGACGTCGGCGAGGCCTCCGTACAGGTGCACCGGAAGGAGGAACTTCGTCGCCGGCGAGCACGCGCGTTCGGCGTTGGCGGCGTCGAGCGTCAGCGTCTCCGGGTCCACGTCCGCGAGGCGCGGCTGCCCTCCGGTCAGGCGGACGCCCGCAAGGGTGGGGCCGCACGTGTTGGCCGGCAGGACGACCTCGTCGCCTCGGGAAAGGCCCGCGGCCTGCAGCGCGAGCGCGATCGCCTCGGTACCGTTCCCGCAGCCGACGACGTGCGCGACGCCCAGGAACTTCGCGAAGGCGTCCTCGAACGCCCGGACCTCCTCGCCGAGAACGAACCAGCCCCGGTCGAGGACCCGCGCGAGGGCGGCGTCGATCGCGGCCCGCTTGCCGCGGTCGTCGTCGGCGACCGCTCCGAAAGAGACCCGGCGCTGCGCGGCCGCCGCGCCGCTCATGCGGCCTCGGCGACCTCGCCGCCGGAGGAGCGCGCGTACCGCCGGCCGCACGCGCAGACGGCGACGCTGTCGTCGAAACGAAGCGTCACGCCGCAGCGGCAGACGTACCCGTGTACTTGCGCCGGGCTCCCGTAGGCCATCGCGAAGTCGGGTACGTCGCGCGTCACCAGGGCGCCGGCTCCGACCATCGCGTACCGGCCGACAGTCACGCCCGGCAGCAGAATGGATCCGGCGCCGAGGCTCGCGCCCTCGCGGACGAGCGTCGGCGGGTACGCGTCGAGGTGCCGGCCACTGCGGGGCCGCGGGTCGTTGGCGAACGTCACGTCGGGCCCGACGAACACGTCGTTCTCGAGGGTCAGGCCGTCGTAGAGCGAAACGCCGCACTTGACCGTGACGCGGTCTCCCAGTGTCACGTGGTTCTCGATGAAGCAGCGGTCGCAGATGTTGCAGTCGCGGCCGATCTTGGCGCCCGCGAGGATGTTGACGAAGGCCCAGATGCGCGTGCCCTCGCCGATCGCCTTCGTCGCGACCAGAGCCGTGGGGTGAATCGAAACCATAGACTGCGCGTAGCTTACCGGAACCGCGCTCTCGGGGTCAGAAGTACTCTCGGCGCCGCTCGCGGTAAAAGTCGACCGTCCGGGCGAGGCCTTCGCGCAGATCCACTCTCGGCTCCCAGCCGAGGAGGCCCCGGATCTTGGTGATGTCGGAGAGAAAGTCGCCGGGCTCCTGCGCCTTACGCTCGGGCGAAAACTCGGTGAACTCGATGGTCGTCGCGGGCACGAGCTCCCGGAGGATCTCCGCGACTTCGAGGAACGTGGAGGGGGTGTCGTGTCCGACGTTCAGGATCTCGCCCACGGCCTTCGGCTCGCGCGCCGCGAGGAGGAGCGCGTCGACGCAGTCGTCGACGTAGAGGAAGTCGCGGACGATCCGGCCCGAGCCGAAGATGGGGATTGGCCGCTCCTCCAGCGCCAGACGCACGAACCAGTTCACGACGCCGAAGTGTGAGTGCCGCATCTGGCCGCGGGGACCGTACACGTTGGTCAGGCGCAGCGGCACCGTGCGGATGCCGTGGATGCGCGTGTACGTGCGGCAGATCATCTCCGCCGAGAGCTGCGAGATCTCGTAGATGCCTCGCGGGTCCGACGGCGTCTGCTCGGAGACCGGCAGCTGGACCGCTGGGCCGTACTGGCCCCGGGTGCCCGAACGGACCAGGAGGACGCCCGGGTTCGCCTTGCGGCAGGCTTCCAGGATCACGGCGGTTCCCTTGATGTTGATGTCGATGTCCGGATACGGGTTCGACAGCGACATCACGTGCGAGACCTGGGCCGCGAGGTGAAAAATGACGTCCTGCCCGCGGACGAGCCGCTCCATCGCGCTCGTGTCGCGGACGTCCGATGTGTCCACGGAGACGCGATCCTGGATCTCGCGGATGTTCGCGGGATTTCCGCCGTAGCCCTCGATCATCGCGTCGCAGAGCGTGACGCGGGCGCCCTCGGCGACGAGACGATGGGCGAG
>JBKOZO010000098.1:0-9002 GCA_046725935.1 Acidobacteriota bacterium
TCTTGCCAGTCCTGCTGCTCTTTCTCTTCCTGCAGAAGCAGTACGTCGAGGGCATCACGCTCGGAGGCGTGAAGGAATGAGGCGGCCCTTCGCCGCGGCCGTGCTTCTCGCGGCGGCTCCGCTGCTCGACGACTTCTCGGCAGTCGAGGGATGGACGGCCGCGCCCGCCGACGGGGTGCGGCTGGAGCTTTCGCAGGATGGGGGCGCGCTTCGCCTCGACTTCGACTATCAGGGCCATGCCGGCTGGGCCGCCGCCCGTAAGGCGTTTCCGCTCCGGCTTCCCGACAACTGGGCGTTCCGCTTCCGCGTCCGGGGGGAAACGGCGCCCCAGACCCTGGAGTTCAAGCTGCTCGATCCGAGCGGCCAGAACGTGTGGTGGTCGGTGCGGCGCGAGTTCGCGTTCCCGCGCGAGTGGACGACGCTGACGGTCAAGAGGCGACAGGTCTCGTTCGCGTGGGGACCGGCGGGAGGAGGAGACCTCAAAGAGCTCGGCTCGATCGAGTTCGCGATCGTCAACGCGAGCGGAGGCCGCGGGACCGTCTGGATCGACGATCTCTCATTCAGGGAACGTCCCTCCTCGAGCGGTCCCCTCCCGCTCGTCCGCGGCTGGAGGAGCGCCGGCGAGACGTCGGAGCTCGTCCTCGATCTCGGAGGTCGACAGGAATTCAGCGGGCTCTCGCTGGCGTGGGACGGGGCGGACTTCGCGCGGCGATACGAGATCGAGCTCTCCGACGACCGCCGCACGTGGTCCCGCGCGCGATCGGTGACCGCGGGCGGTCCGGGCCGCGCCCGCATCTTCCTTCCGGACTCCGAGGCCGCGTTCGTGCGCCTGCGCTTGCTGCAATCCGGTAGCGGAAGAGGATATGCGCTCGAAGAGATCGCGGTCGTCGCGCCGGAGGCCTGGGACAACGCCACGAAACTGCTGGAATCCGTGGCGCGAGAAGAGCCTCGCGGACGCTGGCCCCGGTCCTTCGTCGGCGAGCAGATCTACTGGACGCTCGTCGGGGTGGACGGAGGCGCCGAAAAGGGACTGCTCTCCGAGGACGGCGCCATGGAGGTCGGCCGCGGCCAATTCTCTCTCGAGCCCTTTCTCTTCGTCGGCGGGAAGCTCCTCGGCTGGACCGAGGCGGAGACCTCCCAGAGCCTCGCGCAGAGCGACCTCCCGATTCCCTCTGTCCTGCGCAAGTACCCCGGCGGAATCTCACTCGAAGTCACGGCGTTCGCCGACGGGCCGCGCGCGGCGTCGACGCTGCGTGCGCGGTACCGGATACGCAATTCCGGAGCGAACTCCGCGGGCGCCTCGTTCTACCTCGCGCTCCGGCCCATCCAGGTGAATCCGCCCTCCCAGTGGCTGGGGAAGCCCGGCGGCTTCGCCCCCATCCGCGTGTTGCGACGGTCGGGACCCGCCGTCCAGACGAGCGGCCGGACGGTCCTGGCGTGGACGCCGCCATCCGGATTCGGCGCGACCGCGTGGGAGAACGGAGAGATCGTGGCGCGTCTCGCCTCCGGCGGGCTGCCGGATACGACCGAGGCCTCCGATCCCGACGGTCTCGCGTCGGGAGCCCTGGCCTGGAACCTCGAGCTTCCGGCGGGCTCCTCGCGCGACGTCGTCGTCGCGGTCCCGCTCGCGGAGAACGCCACCGAGGAGAAGCCCGCCAACGCGGCCGCCGACTTTCAGTCGCGAATGGACGCCGCCGCGCGCGCCTGGCGCGAGAGCCTCGGCGGTGTGACCATTAGGCTGCCCACCGCCGCGGTGGAGATGGCGCGGACCGCCAACGCCAACCTCGCCTGGATCCTGATCAACCGCGACGGTCCGGCGATCCGCCCCGGCTCGCGCTCTTACGCGAGGTCCTGGATCCGGGACGGCGCGCTGACCTCGACGGCGTTGCTGCGCCTCGGGCACTTCGCCGAGGTCCACGACTTCCTGCTCTGGTACGCGCCCTACGTCTACGAGAACGGAGCGGTGCCGTGTTGCGTGGACGCCCGAGGCGCCGACCCCGTGCCCGAGCACGACAGTCACGGCGAGCTCCTCTATCTCGCCGGCGAATACCTCGCCTACACCGGCGATCGCGCCACGGCCGAAGAGGTCTGGCCGACGCTGGCGAAGGTCGCGGCGCACATCGACACGCTGCGCGCCAAACGCCGGACCGCGGAGTACCGGACCGGCGAGAAACGCTTCTTCTACGGGCTGCTCCCCGAATCCATCAGCCACGAGGGGTACTCGGCGCGCCCGGTGCACTCTTACTGTGACGACTTCTGGGCGGTGCGCGGGCTCTCCTCGGCGGCCGACGTCGCGCGCGCGCTCGGCAAAGACTCCGACGCCGCTCGGATCGCGGCGGCGCGCGACCAGCTGCGCGGCGACCTCTTGGCCTCGATCCGCGCCGTGATCGCGGCGCGCGGGCTCGACTACGTACCGGGGTCGGCGGACCTCGGCGATTTCGACGCGACCTCGACGACGATCGCGCTGGAGCCCGGCGAGGAGCAGTCGCGGCTGCCCGAGCCGCAACTGGCGAACACGTTCGAGAAGTACTGGCAGCGCTTCGAAGCGCGGCGGGCCCATCGCCGCGCGCCCGGCGGCGACTACACGCCCTACGAATGGCGCGTGGCCGGCAGCTTCGCGCGTCTGGGGAGGCGCGACCGCGGGGAGGCGCTCTCGGAGTTCTTCTTCGCGGATCGCCGTCCCGCCGGCTGGAAGCACTGGGCCGAGGTCGTCTGGAACGAGCCGCGCGAGGCCCGGTTCATCGGCGACATGCCGCACGGCTGGGTCGGCTCCGACTTTCTTCGGTCGTTTCTGGATCTCTTCGCGTACGAACGCCCGGACGACTCCGCCGTGGTCGTCGGCGCCGGCCTTCCACCGGACTGGCTGCGCGATCCGGGGGGCGTGGCGATCTCGGGCCTGCGCACGCGATACGGCCGCCTGGACCTGCGCTTCCGGATCGAAGGGGAAGCGCTCCACGCGTTGATTTCGGGCGACGGGCGCGTGCCTCCGGGCGGTTTCGTGCTCCCCTGGCCCTATGCGGGGCGCCCCTCGCGCGCCTCGGTCGGAGGGAAGGCCGCGCCCGTCAACGCCCGCGGCGAGGCGGTCGCGCGCTCGCTTCCGGCCGAGATTTCTCTCTTCGGGGAGGTCCTTCGATGAGCCGCGCTCTGCCGGCGAACCGCTACGGCCGATTCTCCGAGGACGGGAGGGAGTTCGTGATCACGGATCCGCGTCCTCCCAGACCCTGGGCCAACATCATCGCCAACGAGCGAGTCGGCCTCGCGGTCAGCCACACCGGCAGCGGCTTCTCCTGGATCGACAATTCGCAGCTCGCCGCGATCACGCGCTGGCAACAGGATCTCGCGGTCGATCGCTCCGGGCGATTCCTCTACGTCCGCGACGCCGACGACGGCCGCGCGTGGTCGCTTTCTCCTGCTCCGTTCTTCCCCGCGTACGACCGCTTCGCGTGCCGGCACGGCTTCGGCTACACGACCTTCGAGTCGGAGCTCCACGGCATCGAGGCGCGCTGGACGCTGTTCGTGGATCCCGAGGCGACGGTCGAGATGTGGCGCCTGGAGCTCTCCAACTCCTCCGGGCGTCCCCGCCGTCTCGAGCTGACGGCGTTTCTGGAATGGTGCCTGGGCGTCTCGCCAGCTCCGCGGCGCGAGTTCGGGAGGCTCTTCCTCGAGACGCGGTTGGACGCCTCCCGGCGCGCGATCTTCGCCCGCAACCACATGTGGGACGTGCCGTCGCCGAAGTACGGACACTGGAATACGAGCTTCCCTTTCGTCAGCGCGCTTGCGTCCACCGAGCCTCTCTCGGGCGCCGAAGGCGACAAGGCCGAATTCCTGGGCCGCTTCGGCGCCTTCGACGCGCCCGCCGCGCTCTCGCGCGCCGACTGGCCCTCGCGCTTCGGACGGCACGAGGACCCCATCGCCGCCCTGCGCTGCCGGGTCGAGATTCCCGCCGGAGCACGGCGCGATTGCGGATTCGTTCTCGCGACGGCTTCGAAGGCCGAGGAGACGGCCTCGCTCCTCGGGCGCTTCGCGCGGATCGAGGAGATGGACCGATCGCTGGCCGCCGCGCGCGAGGGCTGGAACGCGCGCCTCGCGAAGCACCGGATGGAGACGTCCGATGCGGCGCTCGACGCGGTCGCCAACGACTGGGTCCGCTATCAGGCCATCGGCGCGCGGCTCTGGGCGCGCTGCGGCTACTACCAGCAGAGCGGCGCGTTCGGCTTCCGGGACCAGCTCCAGGACTCGCAGGTCTGGCTGACCATAGACCCGGAGCGTTGCCGCCGCCAGATCCGCCTCCACGCGGAGCATCAGTTCACGGACGGTTCGGTCTACCACTGGTGGCATCCGCTGACCGAGCAGGGCCACATCACGAAGATGACGGACGATCTGCTCTGGCTGGCGTTCGTGACGGCGAGCTACATCCGCGAGACGGGAGACCTGTCGGTCCTCGACGACGCCGCGCCGTACCTCGACGAGCCCGCCGCGCCGCTCGCCGACCACGTCATGCGCGCCTTCCGCAAGTCGTTCTCCCGCACGAGCCCGCGCGGGATCCCCTTGATCGGCGCGGGCGACTGGAACGACGGACTCTCCGCCATGGGCCTCGAGGAGAAGGGCGAATCGTTCTGGCTCGGAGAGTTCCTGGCCGGACTCCTCGCCGACTGGTCCGAGATCTGGAGGCGCGCCGGCCTCGAAGACCTCGCGCGCGACTTCCGGGAACGCCGCGCCGCGCTCGTCGAGGCGGTCAACCTCCACGGCTGGGACGGCGAGTGGTACGTGCGCGGCACGCTCGACGACGGTCGGCCGCTGGGGACGTCGAAGGACCGCGTGGCGAAGATCTTCCTCAATCCGCAGGTATGGGCGATCCTGAACGACGTCGCGCCACCGGAGCGCGCGGCGCGCTGCCTCTCCTCCGTCGAGCGTCATCTCGTCACGGAAGCCGGCGCTCTCCTGCTCGCGCCCGCGTTCGCGAAGCCGGTGCCCGAGGTCGGCTACATCACGCGCTATGCGCCCGGCCTGCGTGAGAACGGCGGCGTGTACACGCACGCGGCGACCTGGGCCATCGCCGCGGCCGCGAAGGCGAAGAAGGCCGATCTCGTCGGGCGGCTGCTGACGGCGATCAACCCTTCCGTCAAGGATCCCGACCGCTACTTCGCCGAGCCCTACGTCCTGCCGGGCAACGTCGACGGCCCCGACTCACCGCACCACGGCCGCGGGGCCTGGACCTGGTACACCGGATCAGCCGCCTGGCTCCACCGGGTCGTGGCCGAATGGGTTCTCGGCGTCCGCCCCGAGTTCGACGGGCTGCGGCTGGATCCGTGTCTTCCGCCGGAGTGGCGCTCGGCCCGCATGGTCCGCCCCTGGCGCGGCGCGACCTGGCATGTCGACATCGAACGAGGAGGGGAGCCTCGCGTCGAGGTCGACGGCCGGACCCTGGACGGGACGCTCGTTCCCGTGCCGGCCGAGAGCGGCGGACGCCACCAGGTCCGCGTCACGATCGGACCGTAGGCGATGGCCGGACGCCCGTCAGAGCGCGGCGCCGTTGGACGCGATGACGGAGGCGTAGAAGCGGGCGCTCCTCTTGGCGATCCGGTCCTGCGTGTCGGGATCGACGCGGATCAATCCGAAACGTTTGGAGTATCCGGCCGACCACTCGAAGTTGTCGAGCAGCGACCAGGCGAAGTAGCCGCCCAGGTTCACGCCCTCCGCGACGGCCCGCCGCGCCGCCTTGATGTGCTCGCGGAGGTATTCGACACGCAGCGGATCCTCGACCTCGCCGTCGGGTCCTGGAGGAGGGTCGGCGAACGCCGCGCCGTTCTCCGTGACGTACATCGGCAGAGCCCCGTATCGCTCGCGCACGCTCGTCAGAGTCTCGAAGAGCCCCTCGGGATAGACCTCCCACCCCATTTCGGTCGAGAGGCCATCCTGGCGTACGCGCGCCGCCCGCTCGGGCAGCACCTTTGGCTCGTTTCGCATCACGCCGCGCGAGTAGTAGTTCACGCCGAGGAAGTCGATCGGCTGCTTGATCGACGCGAAGTCCGTGTCGGGGAACTCGGGCCACGCCTCGCCCCAGAGCTCGGGAAGCTCCTCGGGATATCGGCCCAGGAACACGGGGTCGAGGAACTGCCGGTTCATGTAGACGTCCGCCCGCCGGGCCGCCGCGCGGTCCTCCGACGAATCGATGGCCGGGTGTTTGGGCTCGAGGTTGACTACGAGCCCGATCGAGTGCTTTCCGACCGCCCGGTACGCCGCGACCCCGACACCGTGCGCGCGGAGGAGGTTGTGCGACACGATGGGTGGCTCGAAGAGACTCCGATGCCCCGGAGCCAGGGCGCCGTGGAGGTATCCCCCGTCCGACACGACCCACGGCTCGTTGAGCGTGGCCCACAGGCGGACTCCCCCGTCGAGCGCGCGCACGACGACGGTCGCATATTCGGCGAACCAGTCGGCCGAGTCGCGATTCTGCCAGCCGCCCCGGTCGTCGAGCGCCGTCGGAAGGTCCCAGTGAAAGAGGGTCGCGCACGGCTCGATGTCGGCCTCGTTCAACGCGTCGACGAGCCGTTTGTAGAAATCGAGACCCTTCGAATTGACGCGCCCGGTCCCCTGGGGCAGCACGCGCCCCCAGGCCACGCTGAACCGGTAGGCCTTGAGGCCCATCTCCTTCATCCAGCGGATGTCTTCCTCCCACCGCCGATAGTGGTCGCAGGCTACGTCGCCGGTCTCGCCGCCGGCCACCAGCCCCGGCGTGTGGGAGAAGCGGTGCCAGATCGAGGGACCGGCCCCGTCGGCCAGAGGCGATCCCTCGATCTGATAGGCGGAGGTGGCGGCGCCCCACAGGAATCCCGGGGGAAATTCGGTCGCGTCGGTCATCGGGCGGCGCAGGAATTCTGTCACGCGCCCGCCGGCCGCCGCCAGAGTGGTTACGTCTTCTGCCGCGCGATCGACTGGATCTGCAATCCCTTCACGCCTCCGCGGGACACGAGCGTGCCCTTCACCGTCAGGGGCACGTCGGCGAGATCCTTGACGCGCTCCTTGACCGACTGCGGCCTCTCCTCGAAGAGCACGTAGAGCTGCCCGTCGTCGGCGAGGAACCCGGCCGGCACGCCGCGGGCGATGCAGGCATTGGCGCACGCGGTGTGTTCGGCGTCGTGGATGCCGTGCGTGACGAAGCAATGCATGTCGACGACGGTGCCTTTCAGCGTCACCTCGACGGGGTTCTCCTCGGCTCCGAGGAAGCGGCGCGAAAACAGGAGGGCGGCGACGACCAGGAGCGCGATCGCGAGCGGGATCCACTTCTTCTTCATGGGACCTCCTTTTCCAGGCTCCGACGGTAGACCCCGCGCCTCCCGCGCGCATGTGCCGGAGGTCATCGCCGCGGCGCGCGTCGGAGCATGACTTTCGGCAGGGTCGCCGCCCGATCGCGCGGCCTATACTCGGACGCGTCGATGCCGTACCGCGAGGAGTACCGGCGCCTTCTTCGCCGAGGCGGGCTCGCGGTGTGGCTCGCGGTGGGCGCGCCGGTGATCGTGTTCGCGATCGCCGCTCCGCCGCGAGGGACGCCGGCGCTTCCCTTCGCCAGCTGGGTCGCCTCCTATCTCCTCTTCGGCGTGGCGTTCCTGCGGGCGACGTCCCGCCGTCCGGGAGTCGCGGGTGCGCGACCGGCCCTCTTCCTCGCCGCCGGCCAGGCCCTCGCGGTGTTCGCGCTCGTCGCACTGCCTCCCTGTTTCGGACTGGAAGGGCGCGCTCCTCGTGCTGGTCGCGCTGGAGATCGGCCCACTTCTGTCCCGCCGCTCCGCGTACGTCTGGATCGCAGCGCAGAGCGCGGGTCTTCTCGCAACCGTCTGGCTGCACTGGGGCTGGCACTGGGGAGTCGTGCTCGCCTTCGCCTATCTCCCCTTTCAGATGATCGCGGCGTCCACGGCGCGTCTGCTCGCCGCCGAGACCGCGGCCCGCGAGCGGCTGGCCGCCGCCAACGCCGAGCTCGAAGCCACCCGCGAGCTCCTGGCTCAGAGCACCCGCCTCGCCGAGCGCGCGCGGATCGCCCGCGACCTCCACGACCTGCTGGGCCATCACTTGACCGCGCTTTCGCTGAACCTGGAGATCGCGAGCCACCGGACCGAGGGCGAAGCGCGCGAGCGCGTCGAGACGGCCCAGTCGGTGACCAAGCTCCTCCTCGGGGACGTCCGCGGTCTCGTCGGCGATCTGCGCCATGCGGAGCGGCTGGATCTGCCCGCCGCGCTCCGGAGGCTCGACGGCGTGCCGCGCCCGCGCGTCCACGTGCGCGTCGCTCCCGAGCTTTCCGTCGAGGACCCGCGCTGCGCGGAGGTTCTCCTGCGCTGCGCGCAGGAGGTCGTGACCAACGCCGTGCGGCATGCGCGCGCCGAGAACCTCTGGCTCGACGTGGTGCGCGGCGCCGAAGGGATAGAGATCCGTGCCGAGGACGACGGCCGCGGCGCCGCCGAGATTCCGGCGGGAGGCGGCCTGACGGGGCTGCGCCAACGCTTCGAGGAACGCGGCGGCGCCTTCTCGTTCCAGGCCGCGCCGGGCCGCGGCTTCCGGGTCACCGCCGTCATTCCACTGTCGGGAGCGCCGTCGTGATCCGCGTGGGGCTGGTCGAGGACCAGGCCCTGGTCCGCGAAGGCATCCGCAGCCTTCTGGCCCTGGACCCGGAGTTCGAGGTCGTCGTGGCCGCCGCCGACGGAGAAGAGGCGATCGCCGCAATCCCGGCGGCCCGGCCGGACGTCGTGCTCCTGGACCTGCAGCTGCCTCGCGTCTCGGGGTTGGAGGTTCTGCGACGCCTCGGCGGCGCGGGCCGCCTGCCTCCGACCGTCATCCTGACGACGTTCGACGACGACTCGGCGCTGCTCGAAGCCCTCTCCGCCGGCGCGCGCGGATACCTCCTGAAGGACGTCTCGCTGGCCGAGTTGACGGAGGCCATCCGGGTCGTGGCCCGGGGAGGAACGCTGGTGAAGCCTCTGGTGTCCGAGCGCGTGGTCCGGGGCGTCGGCGCG
>JBKOZO010000099.1:0-26303 GCA_046725935.1 Acidobacteriota bacterium
GGCCTGCGTCGTCGAAGCCTTCCCCTGCCGTCTGTCTCGTCGCGCACGCTTGATCGTCGCTTTCTCAGGCATCTTTACCTCCTGGGGAGTTCACGCCGCATCCCGGGTCCGCTGATGGAGAACAAGCCTTCCGCAGTTCACTCGGGATGGCGCAAACCACCCCGATAAGGATCGGCCGCAAAATCCATGCCACCTCGACTCGTTACGGCATTTCACTTGCACGTCTCATCCGCAGAGACGGTCATGAAGCGAGGTGGCGTGAGGCGGAGCGGCCGTCGAAAAGCCCGACCCGGGAAGAGACGATGGTCCCGCCGCGTGACCGAGACGAGCAACGCGCTCACTCTCGAACAGCGAATCTTCGCGCAGGAGGATCCTCGCAAGATCGCACTCTCCCTGAAACGGTCCGCCGATCGCAGCCGCCGCCGCAAGTCCACGTCGTTCGGGTCCGCTATGTCGATGCTCAACTTCTACGTCAACCGGGCCGGAAGCAAGCTGCCGGCTCCGCAGCGCGTCCGCCTCGAAAGAGCGAAGGTCGAACTGCGGGAGCTCTACGGGAAGTCTCACCGCTCGAGTCGAGCGAAATGACGACGTCTCGACGCAGTTGCCGACAGCGGGGAGCCGCGACTCACGACGAGCTCTCCGTCGCCGAGCCCCTCACCCGCCCGCGGCGATAGACTTCCGCTCAGGGCCATGGCGCTCGCACCCGGCTCTCGCGTCGGTGCGTATGAGGTCCTCGCCCCCATCGGCCGGGGCGGCATGGGAGTGGTTTATCGGGCGCGCGACTCGAGGCTCCACCGCGACGTTGCGATCAAGGCCCTCCCGGACGCCTTTTCGCAAGACCCGGAGCGACTCCTCCGATTCGAGCGCGAGGCGCGGCTCCTCGCCGCGCTCAATCACCCGAACATCGCCGCGATCTATGGTTTCGAGGAGCAGGACGGAACCCGGCTTCTGGTCATGGAGCTCGTCGAAGGTCCGACCCTCGCCGAACGGCTCGCGTCCGGTCCGCTGCCGGTCGAAGAAGCACTCGCGGTTGGCGCGGGCATCGCATCGGGACTCGAGGCGGCGCACGAGGCGGGAATCATCCACCGCGACCTGAAGCCCTCCAACGTCAAGGTCCGACCCGACGGCGCCGTGAAAGTGCTCGACCTCGGACTGGCGCGCGTCGTGGAGACTTCCGTCAGGGCCGTGGACTCTTCGCTCTCACCGACCGTCACGACTCCCGCCACGCACGCGGGCGTCGTTCTCGGGACGGCGGCGTACATGAGCCCGGAGCAGGCTCGGGGCAGAACGGTGGATAAGCGCACCGACATCTTCTCGTTCGGATGCGTGCTCTACGAGTGCCTGACCGGACGGCAGGCATTCGCCGGCGAAACGGTCTCGGACACGCTCGCCGCGATCCTGAAGTCGGAGCCCGATTGGAGCGCGCTGCCCGAGGAGACGCCGCGTCCGATCCGGAATCTTCTCGTCCGTTGCCTGCAGAAAGATCCCAGGCAACGCCTGCACGACATCGCCGATGCGCGGATCGAGCTCGAGGAGGCCCGAGCCGGCGCAGTCTCGGGGCCGGCTCTCGCGACTTCCGCCGCGCGGCCGACGCGGGGCCGGATCGCGTGGGGTGTCGGCGGAGTGGCGCTAGGGGCGGCTCTCACCGCCGCGCTCTTTCTCCTGCGCGCACCTCCGCCGGCGCCTGCGTCGACCCGCGTCCGCGCCGTCCTGCCGCTGTCGCCGGGCAATCGTGTCGGAGTCGGTTTTCCATCCGTCGCCATCTCTCCGGACGGGCAGACGATCGTTTTCCAGGGTCTCCACCAGGGCTCCGGGGCGCTCTATCGGCGAGCCTTGAGCGGCGTCGAGGCGGAGCCGATCCGCGGAACGGAAGGTGGCTTCTTGCCCTTCTTCTCGCCAAACGGCCAATGGGTCGGTTTCTTCACCCGCCGGGAGCTCAAGAAAGTGCCGCTCTCGGGCGGAACCGCCGTGAGCCTGTCGTGGGTACCGCCGATCGCCGGAGGCGGAAGCTGGGGCGAAGACGGGCGAATCGTCATCAATCGCAAGTTCAACGGAGCGCTCGATGTGATTCCCGAGTCCGGGGGATCACTGGTGCCCCTGACGCGGCTCGATCCCGCGCGCGGAGAGCAATCGCACCTCTTTCCCCAGATTCTCCCGGGCGGACGAGGCATTCTCTTCACGATCCGGCGAGGCCGCGACTTCGGCGACGTCGAGGCTTCGGACATCGCCGTTCGGGACTCGTCCACTGGGAAGTGGACGAAGGTTCTCGAAGGGGCGAGCTTCGCTCGATACGGAGGTGGGCGCCTCGTCTTCGTCCGGGGAGGCTCGGTCTTCTGGGTCCCGTTCGACGTTTCCCGTCTCTCTGTGACCGGACCCGCGGTCGCCCTTTCCGACGGCATCACCGTCGACGGTGAGGAAAGATTCGGGCACTTCGACGTCTCGTCCGAAGGGACGCTCGTTTTCCTCGACGGTCCGCCGCGCCCGCCAATTACGACGATGGTCCTGGCGCTCGACCGCAGCGGAAAGGAAAGCGCGCTTCCCCTGCCGCCAGGCAACTACATCGTCGCCCGATTCTCGCCGGACGGAGAACGGATCGCGTTCTCGCGCTTCACGGGAATTCGCGGAGCGATCGTCACGTACGAGCGCGCGCGCCACATCGTCTCGACGCTGACACCCGAGCCCGGAAGCTACTTCGTCCCGGTGTGGTCGCCCGACGGACGCCGCATCGCCTTCACTCGCTTCGCCGAAGACATGCCCGTGCTGAGCGTCAGGAACGCCGACGGAAGCGGCGAGATCGAACGCTTGACCGAACCGAGTCCGGACGCTCAGTTTCCCAACTCCTGGTCTCCGGACGGCAAGACCCTCCTGTACACGGTGGCATACACCGCCGACCGCGGCCCGAAGCGGAAGCTCGCCTCGACGGACCTCTGGTTCGTCTCGACGGGAGACCCGCGCACGGCGCGACTCTGGTTCGAGAGTCCTTTTCGAGAGACAGCCGGCGCTTTTTCGCCCGACGGCCGCTGGATCGCCTACGTCTCGGACGAGTCCGGAGTCCAGGAGGTCTACGTGCGGCCGTATCCAGGCCCCGGCGCCAGCGTCAAGGTCTCCAACGGCTTCGCCATCGAACCGCTCTGGTCCCGCGACGGCCGAGAGCTCTTCTTCCGTGCCGGAGAGCGCGCGGAGAGATTCATGGCGGCCGAGGTCCGGACGGCGAGCGGGCTGTCGATCTCTCCGCCCCGCCTTCTCTTCTCCTCCGAGCTCGCGGTTGGCGGCCGCGAAGACCGATTCCGCGAGTACGACCTCTCCGCCGACGGGAAGGAGTTCGTGGCGGTGCGCTACAACCGGTCCGAGGAGCCGGACCGCCTGCTCACGGTCGTGACGAACTGGGCGGCGACTCCCGGCCCGTAGTCCGCGGACTCTCGATCCAGTGCGGATCCGGCACGCGCACGCCGTAGCGGACCGATACCATCCGCAGGGACACCACCGTCAAAAACGCGAGCGTCGCGCCCAGGACGGGCGGCAGTGCGAGAAACGTGGAGATCAGATACACCCACGCCCCGGCAAACGAAGAGATGGCGTAAAGCTCTCCCGGGCGAAAGATCACCGGTATCTCCGCGGAAGCCACGTCGCGCATGACGCCGCCGAAGGTGCCCGTGATGACGCCGATGAGCGACGCGACGAAGGGAGGCATCCCCTTCTGCAGCGCGAAGCCGGTCCCGGTCAGAGTGAAGAGTGCTAAGCCCAGCGCGTCCACGAACACGACCTGCTTGTGCCACGCGCGCACGCGCTCGTGGACCGCGCGGCTGTAGACGAAGGGAACCACGAGCACCCCGATGACGAGCAGGTACTCCTCGTGAACGACCCAGTAGAACGGGCGCCGGTCGATGAGAAGGTCGCGCAGCGTTCCGCCGCCGAACGCCGTCACGACCGCGAGGCAGTAGGTCCCGACGATGTCCATGCCCTTGCGCGCAGCGGTGATCATTCCCGAGAGCGCGGAGACCAGGACGGCCGCGGCCTCGAGCGCCGCCCCGATCGACGCGGTCACTGACGGCGCGGAGCGGCGACCGGAGGCAGCGGCGCGATGATCGGGAATCCATTCGCGCCGATCGGATTCGGAACGGACCCCGGGGTCCCCGGCGGAGCGAGGATCGGGAACCCGTTGGGACCGATGCGCGACGGAATCTGCGGCGCCGGCGGACCGGGCGGAAGAGGCGGCACGTAGCCCCCGCCCCAGTATCCGTACCCGTAGTCGTAGCCGTAGTCGTAGTTCGGCGCCGTCACGACCGCGTCCGGACCCGTCGAGGGCGGCGCCTGGAACGCGGGTCCGGAGAGAGCGGGCCCGACGTAGACCGTCTGCCCCGGAGCGAGCTCGCCGGCGGGCGGAGGCGGAGCGGCCTCGAGCGAGACGACCTTCTCAACTTCCGCCGCCGAGAGGCTCATGTAGGTCCCGTCCGGGTACCGGTGGAAGAGCAGGAGGTGGCCTTTCTTGACCGGCGAGTCCATCGAAAGAATCCGCGAACCCCCGCGTACCTCGAGCGCGTAGTACTTCAGCGGGCCCGCAAGGGCGGCGGCTGCGACCCCCGAGGCGGCCAGGACACACAGGAAGAAGCGTTTCAAGGTCGGACCCCCTGTTCTTGGGTACAGGAACTTTAATGGTATAGACTCAGAGGTCTGGGCGAAACAGGGCCGGTTCCGGCAGGGGTGGTGGGGATCCCGCCCAGTTCGCAAAACCTGAAGACATCGAGGGTGGAAGAGCATGTCCGTCCGAAACGATTCGGGCCTGGGGCCTGAAAGCGTCCCCAGCCAGACGCGCCGCGTCTCGGTCCACAACGCAGTCGAGGCCGCGCAGCGCTATCTCCTTTCGATTCAGGCGCCCGACGGGCACTGGTGCGGGGAGCTCGAGGGCGACACCATTCTGGAGTCCGAGTACATCCTGACCATGCACTTCCTCGGCCGCGCAAGTGAGCCGAGGATCCACAAGGCGGCCGAGCACCTCCGGCGCAAGCAACTCCCCAACGGGGGCTGGGCGATCTACGAGGGAGGCCCGGCCGAGGTCAGCTCTTCGGTCAAGGCTTACTTCGTCCTGAAGCTGATGGGCGACGACCCCGATGCGCCGCACATGGTCAAGGCGCGCGACACCATCCTGAGTCTCGGCGGGATCGAGGCCTGCAACTCGTTCACGCGGATCTATCTCGCGATCTTCGGTCAGTGCTCGTGGGACGACTGCCCCGCCGTGCCTCCGGAGATCGTCCTGCTTCGCGACTCGTTCGTCTTCAACATCTACAAGATGTCGTCCTGGTCGCGCGGCATCGTCGTGCCCCTTTCGGTGATCTGGGCATCCAAGCCGTTCTGCCCGGTGCCCGACTACGCCGCGATCCCGGAGCTGCACATCCGCCACCCCAGGGCCCCGCACGTGCCGCGGACGCGCAAAGAGCGTTACTGGCGCCGGTTCTTCACCCGCGTGGACAATCTCCTGAAGCGCATGGAGGCCGGCGGCTTCACTCCCTATCGCAAGAAGGCGCTGGCCGCGTGCGAGTCCTGGATGCACGAGCGCCTGGAGCTCTCCGACGGCCTCGGCGCGATCTTCCCGCCGATCATCAACACAATCATCGCGTTCCGATGCCTGGGTTACGCGCTGGACGACCCGCGCCTCATCAGTCAGGTCCACGAGCTCGAGAAGCTGGAGCTCGAAGACGAAGAGACGCTCCACCTCCAGCCCTGCTTCTCTCCGGTCTGGGATACGGCGCTCGCCATGGAGGCGCTCTCCGATGGCGGCACGCCGGCCGACGATCCGGCGATGCTGAAGGCGGCGCGCTGGCTGCTGGACAAAGAGGTCAAGAAGATCGGCGACTGGGAGAAGGCCTGTCCCGGCGCCGAGCCGGGCGGCTGGTACTTCGAGTACGCCAACGAGTGGTATCCCGACACCGACGACACCGCCGAGGTCCTCACGGCGCTCTCCCGCGCGAAGTTCCCGGGCGAGGCCGATGATCTCGCCCGGCAGGGCGCCATCGCGCGAGGCCAGGCATGGCTCCTCGCGATGCAGAACAAGGACGGGGGCTGGGGCGCGTTCGACAAGGACTGCGACAACGAGGTGCTGACGTACATCCCCTTCGCGGACCACAACGCGATGATCGACCCGAGCTGCGAGGACATCACGGGACGCGCGCTCGAAGCCCTGCACGCTGTCGGCGTGGCGGCGAACCACCCGGCGGTCAAGCGCGCGGCGGAATTCGTGGAGACCAAGCAGCTCTCGGACGGAACCTGGTACGGAAGGTGGGGCTGCAACTATCTCTACGGCTCGTTTCTGGCCTTGCGCGGTTTGCTCCACGCCGGCGCGGACCTGCGCGAGCCGCGCTTCCAGAAGACGGCGGACTGGATCCGCGCGCATCAGAACGTCGACGGCGGCTGGGGCGAGTTGCCGACCACCTACGACGATCCCTCGACCAAGGGCCAGGGCCCGTCGACGCCTTCCCAGACCGCGTGGGCGCTCGTGGCGCTCTTTGCCACCGGCGACCGCGACTCGGAGGCCGTCCGCCGCGGTGTGGAATACCTGCTCGCCAATCAGCTCTACGACGGCTCCTGGAAGGACGATCACTGGACGGCCACGGGCTTTCCCAAGGTCTTCTACTTGCGTTACCACCTTTATGCGACGTACTTTCCCCTTCGTGCCCTGGCGCTCTATGCGCGGGAGGGCACGACGGGAGTCTCCCGCAGGGCCGGGGACGGCGAGAGCGGTGTCCCTGTATCCCCGCGCCGGGATCACGGAGTGAACTGACGATGCGCTTCCCCGTTCACATCATGACCGACACGATTCAGCACCAGGTCCGGAACGCGATCCGCGGCCACAAGCGGTATCCGTTCGTGCTGATGCTGGAGCCCCTCTACACCTGCAACCTCGCCTGCATCGGCTGCGCCGTCGAGCGCCACACGGGGAAGCTGAAGGATCGGCTGTCGGTCGGAAAGTGCATCGACGCCGTGGAGCGCTCGGGAGCGCCCGTGGTCTCGATCTGCGGCGGCGAGCCGACGATCTATCCCGAGCTCCCCGAGCTGGTCGAGGAGATCATCAAGCGCAAGCGCCACATCTACCTCTGCACCAACGGGCTGCTCCTCGACGAGAACGTCTACGGCACGATCGCGCCGCACAAGCGCCTCATGATCAACGTGCACCTCGACGGGATGCGCGAGACGCACGACTACGTCTGCGCGCGCGAGGGTGTGTTCGACAAGGCCATCGCCATGATCGAGAAAGGCGTCGGCCTCGGCCACCACATGATGGCGAACACGACCGTCTTCAAGGAGACCAACGTCGAGGAAGTCGAAGAGCTCTGCGAGCTGCTGACGAAGATGGGAGTCGAAGGGATGCTCGTCTCGCCCGGCTACCACTACGAGTCCGTCGGCGCCGACATCTTCCTGACGAAGTCGGAGATCCACAAGAAGTTCAAGCGCGTCCTCGAGATCTCCAAGAAGTACAAGCTGACCTCGACGCCGATGTTCCTCGAGTTCGCCGCGGGCCTGCGCGACTACAAGTGCTCCCCGTGGTCCACCGTGACCTACACGCCCAACGGATGGAAGGGACCCTGCTACCTGATCGGCAAGACCTGGTCGCCGACGTTCGACGAGTTCTGGAACGGCACCGACTGGGCGTACTGGGAGTCCCGCAAAGACCCGCTGTGCCAGAACTGTCTGATGCACTCGGGCTTCGAGGCCTCGGTCGTCATGGAGCTGCCCAAGCACCCCGGCGACATGGTCCGCATGATCGCCTGGAACCTGGCGGCGTAGCGAACGCAACGCGTTCGCGGAGCCGCCATCCCGAGGCCGGAGGCCGAGGGGTCCCGTAACTCACCGAGAGGCAATCGATTCCGGGATCCCTCGCTTCGCTCGGGATGACACACTAAAGATGTGGATCTGGTAACCGGCGGTACCGGTTTCGTCGGCACCCACGTCGTGCGAGCGCTACTGGCGCGCGGGCGCGCCGTGCGGTGCCTGGTGCGGCGCGGCAGCCGCCGGGACAACCTCGCGGGGCTCGACGTCGAGATCGTCGAAGGAGACCTGACCGATTTCGCCTCGCTCTCCCGGGCGGCGAAGGGCGTCTCGACGCTCTACCACGTGGCCGCCGACTACCGGCTCTGGGCGCGGCATCGCGGCGACCTCCACCGTTGCAACGTCGAAGGCACCGAGAACGTCCTGCGCGCCGCGGCCGACGCCGGAGTCGAGAAGGTGGTCTACACCAGCTCGGTCGCGGCCCTGGGTCTCGTCGAGGGCGGCTCCGCCGACGAGGCCACGCCCGTCGTCCGGGACCGCATCATCGGCGACTACAAGAAGTCCAAGTACGACGCCGAGCGCGTGGCGGACGCCTGGGCCGGTAAGGGGCTGCCCGTCGTCATCGTGAACCCGTCGACGCCCATCGGAGAGCGCGACATCAAGCCCACGCCGACCGGACAGATGATCGTGGACTTCCTGAATCGCAAGATGCCGGCCTACGTGGACACGGGGTTGAACCTCGTCGACGTGCGCGACGTCGCGGAGGGGCATCTCCTCGCAGCGGAAAAGGGAAAGGTCGGCGAGCGCTACATCCTCGGAAACCGCAACATGACCCTGAAGGAGATCCTCGACGCCCTCTCCGCGCTGACGGGGATCCCGTCGCCGACGGTGAAGCTCCCGCACTGGATCCCGTTCGCGGCGGCGGCCATCGACACGGCCTTCGCCCGCGTGTCCTGGCGCGCGCCGCACGTCTCCATCGACAGCGTGCGGATGTCCACGCACCGCATGTTCTTCGACGCGTCCAAAGCGGTGCGCGAGCTCGGCCTTCCCCAGACGCCGGTCGAAGAGGCGCTCGGGCGCGCGGTGTCCTGGTTCCGCGAGAGCGGCTACCTCCGTGGATGAAGGCCGGCCGGTCGCCATCCTGACGGCCCTCGAAGAGGAGCGGGCGGGGATTCGCCGCGCTCTGCCGGACTCGCCCGGGATCGTCCTGACGGCGACGGGCGACGGGCCCAGGCGCGCGGCCTCGGGCGCCGCGAGGTTCCTGGAGCGATACCGCCCGTCGGCGGTGATCGGGGCGGGACTCGGCGGCGCGCTGACGCCGGGGCTGGAAGCCGGCGATCTGGTCGCGTCGCGGCGGGTGCGCTTCTCTGTCGGCGACGCCGCGACCCCCGACGCGCGTCTTCTCGAGCGGGCGCAAGCCGCGGGAGCGAAGCCCGCCACCCTGATCACGGTCGATCGCCCGATCGTCTCGGCCGCCGCCAAGGCGGCGCTCGCCGGAACGGCGGCCGGATCGAGCGCCGACCCGATCGTCGCGGACATGGAGTCGGCGGCCTGGGCCAAGGAAGCCGCCGCCCGCGGCATTCCGTACCTCGTCGTGCGCGCCGTCAGCGACGCCGCCGGCGAAGAGCTTCCGGAGTTTCTGCCCGACAGCGTCGGCCCGGACGGAAGCATCCGGAGGAGCGAAGTCGTCCGGCGGGCGCTCGTCCGGCCGTCCTCGTGGGGTACGCTGCTGCGGATGCGCCGCCGCCTTCACGACTGCTCCGACGCCCTGGGCGCCTTCCTGGCGAGGATGCTGGCGCCGTGAAAACCGCGTCGCTCGACGATCTCCTCGAGAAGACCAGCCGCACGTTCGCGCTGTCGATTCCGGTCCTTCCCGAGCCCACGCGCCGCGAGGTCATGATCGCGTACCTTCTCTTCCGCATCGCGGACACCTTCGAGGACGCGGCGCACTGGCCGCCCGACGCGCGCATCGCCGCCCTCGCCGACTTCAACGCCCTGCTGCGCTCCTACTCTCGAGAGAAGGCGGAGACGCTGTCGCGCGACTGGGTCCGCCGCGAGGTCGCCCGCCACCCCGGCTACCAGGAGCTGATGGCGGAGGTTCCGTTCGTCCTCGACTCCTTCTTCGCGCTCCCGCCCGGCGCCGTGGATCCCATTCGTGTCCACGTCGCCCGTTCCGCCGACGGCATGGCCTCGATCGTCTCCCGTACGCGCGAGGGCCGTCTGACGCTGCACTCGATCCCGGAGCTCAAGGACTACTGCTACATCGTCGCCGGCATCGTCGGGGAGATGCTGACCGAGCTCTTCCTGCTCGACCGCCCGGGGATCGCCTCGCTGGCCTCGTACCTGCGCGAGCGGGCCGCGACCTTCGGAGAGGCCCTCCAGCTCGTCAACATCCTGAAGGACTCGGCGGTGGACGCCGAAGAGGGACGCCGTTACCTTCCCCCGGAGGTTCCGAAAGCCGACGTGTTCACTCTCGCCCGCAACGACCTCGGAGTCGCCGGCGACTACATTCGCGCTCTCCAGCAGGCCGGCGCCCCGCGCGGCCTCGTCGAGTTCACCGCGCTGCCCGTCCAGCTCGCCTGGGCAGCGCTCGAGCGCGTCGAGAAGCACGGGCCGGGCTCGAAAGTTTCCCGTCCGGAAGTCTTCCTGATCACGCAGCGCTTGAAGCGCGCCCTCGACCGCGGCGAACCGGCGGTCTGAGACGGCGCGGCCGCGTTTCGCGTCAATTCCTTGCTGCGACCGCCGCGCTTGGAGATAATGCGGCGTCCCTCAGAACCCGAAGCATGAAATCTTGCACGATCCGCGACTGCGCTCCGCTGCTCGAAGTACGACACCTTCGCGCCGCGCTCCTCGCCGCGGGGCTGCTGGCGCTCGCGTCTTCGGCCGGGGCGAACGAGTTCCACCTCTTTCCCGAGAAGTCGGCCGAGGCGGCCGACTCCTGGAAGATCGACTGGAGCGACGAGCCCGCGCCCCGCATCGCCGAATTCGCGCAGGCCTACCCCTGGGTCGGCTCGGTCGTCCCGGAGCTCCGCGCCGAGGCCGCGCTGCGGGCCACGGCGGAGGATTTTCAGGAACCGCAACTTGCCGCCGGCGCACCGGCCCCCGCGCCCAAGCTCTTCACGAAGCCGACGACCCTCGTGACCGCGGGAGTGCTGCTCGGCGGAGCGCTCGAAGCGCTCAGCGCCCCGCTGCAGTACGGCTGGATCGGCTGGAACACCACCAACGAGGGCTGGTTCAGCCGGAACACGTATGCCGGCGGAGCCGACAAGGCCTCGCACTTCATCGTCATGAGCGGAATCTCGCGGACTCTGTACGAGACGTACACGCGCCAGGGACACACGATCGACCAGTCCAGCGGACTCGCATTCGCGACGACGTTCATGGTCGGCACTTTCGTGGAAGTGCTCGACGGCGTGTCGGTGTATGGCTTTTCCTTCCAGGACCTCGCGGCGGATGCCCTCGGCGCCGGGGCCGGCATCATGATCCATCGCTGCGGGCTCCAGGACCTGATCGGATTGCGGCTCGGCATAGCCGACACCGAAATCCCGGACTCGGCCATCGGCTCGAGCCAGGAGTATCTCGGGACGAGCTACTCCAACGAGATCTACGTCGCGGACCTGAAGCTCGGTGGCCTGATCACGCGCCTCCACGGAAATCCCGGCTTCGCGCGCTTCTTCCTGACGTCGTTCGCCTTCTTCACGAAGGGTTTCGGCTACGTCCCGCCGCTGCCCACGCGGTACCAGGAGATCGGCTTCGAGATCGGGTTGAACTTCCCCGAGATTCTGAAAGCCTTCGGAGTCAACGACAGCACCTGGTGGGGTACGGGGCTGCTCGCGGTCTTCAACTTCTTCCGATTCCCGTTCACGCAGGTGGGGGTCTACTACAACCTCTTCAACCACAAGTGGTACGGGCCGGGCGCTCCGTACCACTACTACTGATCGGGCGGCCTACCGGGCGGACTCGGGGCTGGGCCGGGGCGCGGCCGCGCCGTACGCCATGACGACCAGCGCCACGAAGAACCCCAGGGTTCCCACGGACGCGGGCGCCAGGAACCAGTAGGCCTTTCCGAAGAGCGCCAGGACCATCACGAAGTAGATGAAGTCGCGGCGTGCGAGGGCATCGAGGACTTCCGCCAGCCGTGATTGCTTCGTTGGCGAAACCGTGGTCAGAACAGGCCCGCCGCTCGAGCGGGGCCGCATCGCATACATGTAGATGAAGCCGGCGCACAGCAGCGTGCCGGTAACGGCCATCGCGCCGAGAAAGAGTGGCCACGGTTCGTCGATCGCGGTGCTCCACGCGACCGCGAACGCGGAGAAGACGGCGACGTGGACGATGTTGTCCGCCCAGAAGTCCAGGACGCCGCCCAGGCGGGACTCCTGGAACTTCAGCCGCGCCAGCTCGCCGTCGCAACCGTCCAGGATCGAATGGAGGAGAAAGAGGATCCCGCCCGCGATCTGCCAGGGCTGCGCCGGAGACGCGAAGCATGCGGCCGCCGCGAGGCCCAGGGCCAGGCACACGATCGTCATCGCGTTGGGCGTGATCCGCGTCTGCGCGAGCCGCCGGGTCGCGGCGAGCGAGATCTTCCGGCTGATGAGCCTGGTGAGCAGACCGTCTTCCTTCTTGACGAGACCGCTCAGAAGCTGGGACTCCGCCTCGGTGAGATCCGCGTCGGTTTTCACCTCGAGGGGAGCCGACACGGGAGCATCCGAGGTGCTCGCGGAAAGCACCTCAGCCCAGCCGGACATCACGGAGGCCAGGACCGATTCGCGGGCGAGCGTGCGGGCGAGCGCACCGGGCTCGTTTGTTTCGACGATGGCTCCGGCGCCGAGTCGGTAGAGACGCCCCGGCTCGGCGGGAGCCTCACGAAGGCTGCGGAGCCAGCGCGGACTCGCCACGACCCGATCCGGCAACAGCACGATCCGGCCGGGGGGCAGGGACGACTCGGCCGCGTCGCGCGGGAATGCGCGCGCGGACGTTCCCTCGAGGACGCGGCTGGCGATTCCGCCCGGCCCGTCGAGCACGTAGACGCGGTCGAACCCGGCGCGCGCGGCGGCCAGCGCCGTCCGCCGCACGAGGGGCAGCCCCAGGAGCACGGTCTCCGCCGACGGCGACTCCGGGGCCGCGGTTCCGGAACCCGCGAGAACGAGTGTGGAGGCCGGCGTCATGCCGTCACCCGGGCCAACCGCCGCACGCGCGCGGCCAGGTTCGCGGCGATGTGGTCCGCGGCCTCTTCCCGAAACAGAGCGAAGCTCGGCCATGCATTGACATCGATGACGAGTATCTGCCCGGCCGGGGTGACGATGACGTCGCCGCCCCAGACCTCGAGCCCCAGCGCGGCCGTGGCGCGGCACGCGATGTCGCGAAGAGCGCTGGCGTCGAAGGAGTACCGGGCCACGGGATGCTCGCGCGGGTAAAACCATCGAAACCACGCCGGGACCGACGTCTCGTCGTCCGGCGCCGGCGCGGCCGTGACGCCGTAGAACTTCAGGAGATCGCCCTCCACGTGCCGCTGCGCCACGGCGCGAGGCAAGCCGCGGTCCTGGAGGCGTTCGAGGGCGTCCCGGACCGACGACACGTCCGTCGCAAAGACGACGTCACCCTCGCGCGTCTTGTGTTCGGTCGCCTGCTTGATCCAGCACGCGGAGAAGATCCCTTCGGCGTTCTTGCCGGAGGGAAGCGCGTCGGCGAAATCGAGAAGCAGACTGTCCGGCATCGGGACCCGCCCGCGGTGGAGCAGCGGGATCATCCGTTCGCGGTGCGTGTTGGTCACGGCGCGCGCGCTGTTGACGACGCAGACGCCCCGGCTCTCCCAGCGGCCCAGGCTCTCCAGCGCCGCGCGGCCCTCGCACATCGAGAAGGCGAGGCCGGGCAGCACGCGCTCGCGGCCGGTGACTTCCGCCGGCGGGCGGTACCCGACGAAGAATCCCTCTCTCTCCTCGAGCCGCCGGCCGGTGGCTTTCAGGATCGCGGCGTCGTCGGCCTCGCGGCCAGGCGAGTGCTCGACCTCTCGAAAGACGCCGCAGCAGACCGGGGTTTCCCCCGTCTTTCGCTTCACAGCGCCAGCTCCAGCAGGCCCGACAGCCGCGCGATCACGGGATCCCTCGGGCAGCAGGGCCCGCCGTTGACCGCCGCGCCCTCTGAGCGGAGCCAGACATGCCGCATCCCCATCGCGCGGGCCCCGGCCATGTCCCGCTTCAACGAATCGCCCACGAAGACCGCATCTGCCGGCGCGGCCCCGAGGGCGTCGAGCGCCGCCTGAAAGATCCTCGGGTCCGGTTTCTTGCAGCCGACCAGTGTCGAGTCGATCGCGGCGCCGATCGAGGGCGACAGCCCCGCCTCGTCGCACACGGCCGGGAGGTTCCCGTAGAAGTTCGACACGATCCCGATCGCGTGACGCTTACGCAGACGGGACAAGAGCGCCGCGCTCTCGGAAAGCTGCCGTCGGGAGTCCGCGGTGAAGCGGTCCCTGATCCTCTTCCAGAGAGGCTTCTCGCGCCCCAGTCGTGCCGCGAGACCCTCCGACACGCGCTCGACCGTCTCTCCAAACCCGGCGCTGCGGGAGATCGTGCCTTCGAGCGCATCCGTCGCTCCGTAGAACGCAGCGTCGAATTCCTCCTGGGGCAGGTTGAGCCCTTCCTCGCGCGCGACCCGGAAGAAACGCTCCTTCCAGGGCACGCCCTCGGCGTCGAGAGTCCCTCCGAAGTCGAAGAGCAGAACGCGCGGCCGGCCGACCGTGTCCGTCATCGCGCCTGCCCGGAGCCGGCCAGCTTCGCCTCTTTCTCGATCTCGTCGCGCTCCGAGCCCTCGGTCGCGTGGTGCCCGAGAAGCGCGAGCCCGGGACCGACCCAGAGAAGCTCGCGGCCGCGGCGCACGAGTCCCCAGGCCACGCCGATCGAGGCCGGAAGCCCGAGCAGGGCGAGGACGCCCGTGCGAATGCTCTCCGCCGTGCCCACGCGCGCGGGAACGAAGAGGAAGAGATTGTTCAGAAGCATGGCGAGCGCCTCGGCCGCCCACGCCGTCTCGAGTCCGCGGCCCGTGTGAAGGACGCGGAGCACGAGGTAAGTCTCCAGCAATCCACCGCACCAGCCGAGAAAGCACCAGCCGGCCGCGGCGAAGAAGTGCGGGCGGCTGTGCACGTAGAACCGCCGGATGTGCTCGTCGAGCGCTCGCGCATCGTCGCGATAGTGCGCCAGCCGCTTCGCGAGGGGTTTGAAGCGACACAGCCACGCGACGATCGGCTCGAAGGAACCTTTCTGGAGACCCCACGTCACGAGGATCAGGAGCCCGCAGAGGAGCGCGAGGCTCGCCACCGCGGCCCAGCGTACGCCGTTCGGCAGATCGAAGAACACGACCGCGATCCCGAGCCCGACGGCCACGAAGAACGACTGGGACAGCATGTGCGCGTGCTTGAAGATCCACATCGCGGCGATCGCGCGCTGCATCCCCATCCGCTCCCGGAGCAGATTCACGCGCAGGGGTTCCCCCGCGACGCTCCCGGGATAGAGGTAATTCAAAGTGTTGCCCACGAGATAGATGCGCAGCAGGTAGGGCAGGCTCGAGAGCGGAGGGCGGGGATCCATCACCGACCTCCACCCCAGCGCGAACGCGATCTCGGCCAGCAGATAGAGGGCGACGAAACCGAAGAACCGCCAGCCGACCAGCGAGAGATTGGCCTGAACGTCGGCCCACCCGGTCCTCCAGACGAGGACAACCGCCAGAGCGACCCCGAGAAGAAAGAGGACAGCCCGAGTGTATTTGGCGCGCGATGCGCGCCCCTGTTTGGGGGACATCTCGATCCGCAAAGAATACCAGCCGGGAGGACCCGATTCCCGCGTTCGGAGCGGTCGCAGGTCTTCCTTCTTAGGCTGCTTTTTCCTCGGGGCTCGGCCGGGAAGGGGCCCGGCGCGGGAGCACCTTGACGACCTGCCGCACCACCGATGGCACGAGTGTGGGGCGCAGAAGCCTCAGGTCGTACGGAGCCAGCCGCTTGTCGTTCTCCTCCAGGCAGAGCTCCAGGAAAGAGCGCAGCGAGAAATCTCCGAAGACCGAGTGAGCCTTCAGCGTGAAGCCGGCCTGCGCCTTGTCCTGATCGGGGGCGATGTCCTTCGGATCCTTTTTCTTTCCATCTCCGCCAGCCATCCGCATCGCGCCCGTCAGGCGATCGAAGGCCTGCGCCCCGATGTTCCACCCGCGCCAGACGTCGAAGCCGGGGCGAAGCAGGACCGGACGCTGCGCGCGAAGGTACGCTGCCCAGTTGACGATGAAGAGGATGTGCCGGGCCTCCTCCTGCATGATCGTTTCGAAGATGGCGATGAACGGCTTGGGAAACACCTCCGCACGCTCGCCCAGCCGAAAGAGTCCGAACGCGAAGAAGGAGTCGAGGCACTCCCCGTAACCCGTCCGCAGAAACGCCAGCGTGGGATCCTTCGGCACCTCGGGAGGAGGAAACGGCGCGACGTCGATCCGGTAATGCCGGGTCAGCAGGCGCAGCACCTCTGCGTGTCGGCCTTCCTCGTACCCCTGCAGGCGAATCGCCTCGGCCAGGAGGGGATCCTTCTCGGTGTCACCCAGAGACTGCACCTTGACGGCCGTGGCCGCCTCGGTCCGAGTGGCCTCGTTCCAGATCGGCATGGACTTGAGCCTCTCGAGGCTCTCCGGGTCCAGATCCGGCCACCGGATGTCGGCCGGACGAAAGGGGTCGTGGGTGTCGATAAATGTCCGGCAGAGAAGCTCTTTGTGCTCCTGGCTGCCCTTTTTCAGCGAAGTAGCCATACGAAGTTGTAGAGTATCATTCGCGTTTCTTTTCGCCTTCGGAGGGGTAGGAAATCCTATGTCCATTCTGAGTCGGATCGAGAGGCCCCAGGACCTCAAGGGGCTCTCTCACGAGCAGTTAGCCCAACTGGCCCAGGAGTGTCGCGACGTGATCGTCCAGACGATCACGAAAACTGGCGGTCACCTCGCCTCCAATCTCGGCGTCGTGGAGCTGACCCTCGCTCTCCACCGCGCCTTCGAAAGCCCTAAGGACCGTCTGGTCTGGGATACGTCCAACCAGTGCTATACCCACAAGCTCGTCACCGGACGGCGCGACCAGTTCCCGTCGATCCGAACCCCCGGAGGCCTGTCCGGATTCGCGGAGCCGTCCGAGAGTCCGCACGACACGCTGGCCGCGGGTCATGCCGGAACCGGGCTCTCCTACGGGCTCGGCGTCTCGATGGCGGTCCAGGGCGAGAAGAAGGATCCCTACGTCGTCGTCATCGTCGGCGACGGCGCGCTGACCTCGGGCCCGTCGTACGAGGCACTGAACAACATCGTCCACGTCAAGCCCAAGAGGCTGATCGTCGTCTTGAACGACAACGGTTGGTCGATCTCCGAGAACGTGGGCTGGCTCGCGCACTGGAGAAACCGCTTCGAGCTCCACCCGACGTACCAGAAATTCATCGGCGCGGGACACAGCTTCTTCAAGCGTCTCCCCCACGGCGACAAGGCGTGGGAGCTGGCGCGGAAACTCAAGAGCTCGGTCGAGGGTCTGTTCTTCCCCAACCTGATCTGGGACGAGCTCGGGTTCCACTACGTCGGTCCCGTCAACGGGCACGACTTCCGGGAGCTCGAGGAAGCCCTCGCGCGCGCCAAGGACGTCTCCTCCGACGGCACCCCGGTCGTCATTCACGCCCTGACCCACAAAGGACGCGGATTCCAGCAGGCCGAGAAGAACCCCTCCAAGTTCCACCAGCCGGGCACGCCGACGGGCGCCCCCGGTTCCGGCGCCCGCTACACGTACTCGCAGGTCTTCGCCAAGACGCTGATGACCATGATGGAGAAGGATCCCAAGATCGTGGCCTTCTCCGCCGCGATGCTCGAAGGCACTGGTCTGATCGAGGTCAAGAAGCGATTCCCCGACCGCGTCTTCGACGTGGGCATCGCCGAGGAGCACGCCGTCATCTGCGCGGGCGGGATGGCCAGGGAGGGCTGGAAGCCGATCGTGGCGATCTACTCGACTTTCCTCCAGCGCTCCTTCGACCAGCTCATCCACGACGTGGCCCTCCAGAAGCTGCCCGTGACGATCTGCATCGACCGGGCGGGTCTCGTCGGCGACGACGGAAAGACCCACCAGGGGGTCTTCGACGTCTCGTACACGCGCGTGATCCCGAACATGACGGTTGCCGCGCCCAAGGACGAGAACGAGCTGCAGCACGTCCTCTACACCGCGATCCAATCGGGCCAGCCGTTCGCGGTGCGCTACCCGCGCGGCGTCGCTCTGGGTGTCGAGCTGGACGAGACTCTGAAGACCGTTCCGATCGGCAAGGGCGAGATCCTGCGGGAGGGCCGGGACCTGACGCTGCTGGCTTACGGCTCGATGGTGTCGGTCGCGCTCGCGGCGGCCGACGAGCTGTCGCGCCGCGGCATCTCCTGCGGCGTCGCCAACGCCCGATTCGCCAAGCCTCTCGACATGGAGCTGCTGACGAGGCTCTCCTCCTGCCCGCGCATCCTGACGCTCGAAGAGCACCTCGCGATCGGCGGCTTCGGCGCCGGCGTGGTCGAGGCCTTCCATTCGGCCGGCCTGCCCACGGAGGGTCTGAAGGTCCACGCGATCGGCGACCACTTCATCGACCACAGCCCGCAGGCGCAGCAGCGCCACAACCTCAAGCTCGACGTCGAGGGCGTCGTCGAGACGGCCTACGCGAAGTTCCCCGACCTGGCTCGCTCCTTCCCGACCGCCGCACCGGACCCGGACCCTCGCAAGAAGGAGAAGTTCGCGGAAACGGTGAACTGGTGACGCCGGAGGCGCCCGACTTCTCGGGCATTCGCGTCGAGAAGCTCCTGGTGGCCGGCCTGCGCGGGTTCTGCGCGGGCGTCGTGCGCGCGATCGACGTCGTCGAGAAGGCGCTCGAGGTGCTCGACGGCCCGGTCTACGTTCGCAAGGAAATCATCCACAACCGCTACGTCGTCGACGAGCTGCGGGACAAGGGAGCGCGGTTCGTGGAAGAGGTCGACGAAGTCCCCGACAACGCCTCGCTGATCTATTCGGCGCACGGCATCGCGCCCCAGGTCCGCCAGCTCGCCCAGCAGAAGAAGCTCCAGACGATCGACGCGACCTGCCCCCTCGTCACCAAGGTGCACCTGGAGGCGATCCACTACGCCAAGCAGGGGTACACGATCATCCTCGTCGGCCACCACGACCACGACGAGACCGTCGGCACGCTCGGCGAGGCCCCCGACGCGATCCGCCTCGTCGAGACGAGGGAGGACGCGGAGAAGGTCCAGGTCCCGGATCCCGACCGCGTCGCGTATCTGACGCAGACGACGCTCTCGATCGACGACACGCGGGAGATCCTCGCGGTTTTGAAGCGGCGCTTCCCGAACCTGAAGGCCCCGTCCAAGCAGGACATCTGCTACGCCACGCAGAACCGCCAGGACGCGGTCAAGGCGATGGCGCCGCACGTGGACATGCTGCTGGTCCTCGGCGCGCCCAACTCGTCCAACTCGCTCCGCATGTGCGAGGTGGCGCGGGCCAACGGCGTGGCGTCGCACCTGATCGAGAGGGCGCGCGACATCCGGCCCGAGTGGCTGGAGGGCGTGAAGGTCCTGGGGCTGACGGCCAGCGCGTCCGCTCCGGAAATCCTGGTCCAGGAGGTCGTGGCGTTCGCGTGCGAGCGGCTGGGCGTCGTCGAGGTGGAAGAGTTCGAGACCGTGAAAGAAGACGTCTCGTTCCCGTTGCCACAGGAGCTCAAAGCCCTCCTGCCCGTTCGGGCCTGACGTCGAGTAGGTTTCTGAAAAAAGGTGTGGAATGGCGTTACAAGCGCCGCGTGGTTAACCTTCGTAAAGCCAGACCGATGGATGCCAGCCGGGGACAAATCTCCGCTCTCGTCGGCGCGTCGAGCGCCGCTCAAACAGTCCTGTCGTGAGCGCCATCGTCTCGGGCGCCGTGATCGCGGCGGGCGAAGGCTCCCGCCTGAAGTCGCTCGGAGTCGCTAAACCGCTCGTCGAGGTCGGCGGCGTGACGCTGATCGAGCATGTCCTCGGCAACTTCGAGACTGCGGGCATCTCGTCGGCGGCGGTCATCTTCAACGAGTCCGAGCGCAACTGCGAGACCCTGGTCCGGGAACGGTTCGGGCGGCTGGTTTCCACGATCCTCGTGAAGACGACCCGGTCCTCCCTCGAAAGCTTCCGCGCCGTGCTCGACGCGGCGCCCGCCGGAAGGCTCCTGGTGTCGACGGTCGACGCGTACTGTCCGCGAGAGGACTTCGTTCGCTTCGTCCGCCGCGCCGAGCGCACCGACGCCGGAACGACGGTCCTGGGCGTGACCCGATACGTGGACGACGAAAAGCCGCTGTGGGTCACGACGACCCGGCACGGTCGCGTCTCGGTCGTCGGAGGCGCCTCCGGCGACGCCGTGACCGCCGGGATTTACGTATTTCCGGAGAAGGTCCGGAGACTGGGAATTCCGACCGGGCTCGGCCGCCTGCGCGACTTCCTGGCCTGGCTGGCCAGGTCGGGCGAGCCGATCGAGGCCGTCGAGATCGAGAAGGTCGTGGACGTGGATAGGCCAGAAGATCTTGAAGCCGCGGAGGAGCTGGCAGCCTCAGCCCCCTCTCCCGGCGGTATCGGGGGCGGGGGTGAGGGCGTGAGGGCGCGTCGATGAGCCGCGAGGACCTGCGCTGCTGGGGCGTCTACCGCGAGCTCGCGCATTCGCCCGGGCGCGAGACCGACGACGCCGAGATCCTGCGGGCCACGGCCGAGGAACTGCGCTCGCGCGGATACGATGTCTCGCTCAAGGCGCCGGACGAGCTGCCCCAGGCGTCCGAAGGCGAGATCCCCCCGTTTCTCTTCGTCATGTGCGAGCAGATCCCGATCGTCGAGCGGCTCGCCGCGTGGGAGAGGGGCGGCGCGCGCATCGTCAACCGTCCCTCCGGAATCCGCAACACCGACCGCGAGCGCACGATCGCCCTCTTCGGCCGACACGGCGTTCCGTTCCCCGAAAGCGTTCTCGTCGAAACGGCCTCGGCCCGCGCCGCGTTTCCGGGGCCGTGCTGGATCAAGCGCGGCGACGTGCACGCGACCCACGCGGAGGACGTCGTCTTCGCGGGCGACGAAGACGCCCTGGTTGACGGCCTCGCCCGTCTCTCTTCCCGCGGCATCGCGCGCGCCGTCGTCCAGCGCCACGTGGCCGGAGATCTCGTCAAGTTCTACGGAGTCGCGGGGCACTCCGAGGGCGAGAGCGCGTCGTGGTTCCAGTGGTTCTACCATCGCGAACAGAACCTCTCCCGCTACGCCTTCGACCAGAGCGCTCTGGCCTCGGCGACGGCCCGGGCCGCCGACGCGCTGGGTCTGGAGGTCTACGGCGGCGACGCCATCGTCGCGAAGAGCGGCGCGATCTCCGTCATCGACTTGAACGCCTGGCCGAGCTTCGCGCTCTTTCGCTCCCATGCGGCCCGGCACATCGCCGCGCTCCTGGCCGCGAGGTTTACCCGCGACGCCGTCCGCCTGGGAGAGGCTCGATGACCGAGACGGTGAAGAATCGCATCGAGGTCGGTCCGCGTTCGCAGGAGATCGTGGCCCTCGAGCAGCGTCACATGGCGCCGGGCCTCCAGTCCTTCGCGCTCTACTCGGGCCTAGCCATGGCGCGCGGCGAGGGCAGCCGGCTCTTCGACGCCGACGGCAACTCCTACATCGACTTCATCGCGGGGATCGCGATCGGAAGCGTCGGGCACTGCCATCCGCACTACGTCCGGGCGCTTCAGGAGCAGGCCGCGAAGGTGACTTTCGGGAGCTTCACCACCGAGATCCGCGCGAAGTTCCTCAATCTCCTCGGAAGCGTCGCGCCGAAGGGCCTGACGCGAATCCAGCTCTTCTCCGGCGGCGCCGAAGCCGTCGAGGCCGCGTTGCGCCTCGCCAAGTCGGTCACGAAGAAGGGCGAGTTCGTCGGCTACACGGGAGCTTTTCACGGCAAGACGGGGGGGGTCCTGCCCTTGCTCTGGGGAGACTTCAAGGAGGGCATGGGACCGTTCGTTCCGGGGATGTATTCCGCGCCCTACGCCTATTGCTATCGCTGCCCCTTGAACCTGACCTACCCCGATTGCGGAATCGCCTGCGCCGAAAAGACGCGCGACGTCATCCGCAACCAGTCCGCCGGAGAGATCGCCGCGATCATCGTCGAGCCCATGCAGGGAACCGCCGGAAACGTGATCCCGCCGCCGGGATTCCTGCCCGCCGTGCGGGCCATCGCGAAGGACCATGGAGCGCTCTTCATCGCCGACGAGATGATCACGGGCTTCGGGCGGACCGGGAAATTCTGGGGAGTGGACCACGACGGCGTCGTGCCCGACGTGATGACGTGCGGCAAGGGCATCGGCGGCGGGTTCCCGCTCTCGGCGGTGGTCTCGACCGACGCGCTGACGAAGGCGAAGCCGTTCTCGAATCCTTCCGGCAGCTCCTCCTCCTACGGCGGCAATCCCCTGGCCGCGGCCGCCGGCATGGCGGCTCTGGAGATCATCCTCAACGAGAACCTCGTCGAGAACTCCGAGAAAGTCGGTGCGAAGATGCTCGCGCGGCTGCAGGCGATGCAGGAGAAGCACCGGATCGTGGGCGACGTGCGCGGCAAGGGCCTCCTCCTCGGCCTCGAGCTCGTTCGCGACCGGCGCACCAAGGAGCTCGTCTCCAAGGACTTCACCAAGGCGCTGTTCCAGGAGTGCCTGCGGCGGGGCCTCCTCGCGATGTCCTACACGCCCGTCATCCGCCTCAACCCGCCCCTCAACATCGACGAGACGACCGCGCTCGACGGCCTCGAGATCTTCGACGAGGCGCTGGCCGCGACCGCGCGCGAATGGAAACTGGCTTGAGGGACGCGCATTCCAAGCACGTCATCCCGAGGAGCGCAGCGACGAGGGATCCCGTACTCGATTCGCCGATGTTCGAGAGAAGTTCGGGATCCCTCGCTCCGCTCGGGATGACGGCTCAACCGCCATGCTGAAGGGCGCCTTCATCGGCGTCGGCAACGTCGCCGTCCTCGGCCATCTTCCAGGATGGCAGGCTCGCTCCGACGCGGCGATCGTGGCGGCCTGCGATTCCCGTCCGGAGAGACGCGAGGAACTCTCTCGCGCGCTGCCCGGCGTTCGCTGGTACGACACCCCCGAGGATCTGCTTTCGAAGGAGCCGCTCGACTTCGTCGACATCTGCACGCCTCCGTCCACGCACGGAATGCTCGTCCGGCAGGCGCTCGCGCGGTCGCTCCACGTCCTCTGCGAGAAGCCGCTGGTGCTCGTTCCCGAGGAGCTGCGAGGGCTTCCGGCGCTGTCCGCCGAGAAGGAGCGCGCGCTCGTCACGGTCCACAACTGGCTCTTCGCGCCCGCGCTGGCGAAGATCGGCGAGCTGGTGCGCTCGGGGGCGATCGGCGAAATGCGCCGCGTCCGCTGGGAGACGCTGCGCACCGAACCGGCCGGCACGGCCGGCGACTCCGAAAACTGGCGCCTGGACCCGGCGCAGTCGGGAGGCGGGATCCTCCAGGACCACGGCTGGCACGCCCTCTACGTTCTCTCGTCGTGGATGGCGTCGGCGCCGCGCACCGTCGCCGCGCGTCTGGAAAACCGTGGCCAGTCGAATCACTCGATCGAGGACACGGCCGACTGTTTCCTCGTCTATCCGTCGGCCTCCGCCGAGGTGTTCCTGACCTGGGCCGGCGACGCCCGCGCCAACCGCGCCGAAATCGAAGGGACGCAGGGCATCCTCAAGCTCGACGGCGGCCGGCTCACGCTCGAGGAGAAGAACGGCGCCCAGCCCGCACGGCCCGTCCAGGAGTGGACTCTGCCGGCGCTCACCGAGGGCTCGCACCATCCCGAGTGGTTCGGAGGAGTCATCGAGGCCTTCCTCGGAGAAGTCCTCGAGCCCCGGGAACGCGGGCGCAATCTCGGAGAGGCCACGCTCTGCGCCAACGTCCTCGCGCTCGCCAAAGAGTCGAGCCGACGAGGCGGCGAGCCGCTTCCGGTCGACCGTATGGCGGCGCGGACACGGAGTCGATGACCACCACGCTCGCGCTGATTCGCCCGAACGAAACGTGCGAGGTCCCGCCGGAGACGATTCTCCTGGGCCTTCCCCTGATCCGTCGCACCGTGCTCGCGGCGCCTCGCGCCGGGTTTTCCCGCGTTGCGGTCGTCGGAGCCGACGAACGCGCGCGCGCGGCGCTCGCAAATACGGCGGCGGAATTCCCGACGGCCGCGCCGGAGGGCGCGCTGCTCCTTCCGTGGAACACGGTCGTGGCCGTCCGGGATCTGGAGCTCCTGCGCTCGGGAGCCGCCGCCGGCGTCCCGGTTCGGACGAAGCGGGACCTGCGCCGCGCCGAGCGCCACCTGCTCGACGGTCTCATCAAGGACACCGAGGGCTTCATGTCTCGCCACTTCGAGCGCCGCGTGTCGCTGGCGATCAGCCGCCGCCTCGCGGGGACGTCCGTGTCGCCCAACGCCATGACGATTTTCTCCGTCTGCGTGGGGCTTCTCGGAGCCGTTTTTTTCCTGCGGCCCGTCGCTCCGAGCGAGACGATCGGGGCGCTGCTGTTTCTTCTCCACTCGATCCTCGACGGCTGCGACGGCGAGCTCGCGCGCCTGCGGTTCCAGGAATCCCGCTGGGGCGGGCTGCTCGACTTCTGGGGCGACAACGTCGTCCACGTCGCGGTCTTCTCCGCGATGGCGATCGGCTGGAGCCGCGCCGTCGGCCAACCCTGGCCTCTTCTGCTGGGAGCGCTGGCGGTTCTGGCGACCCTCGCATCGGCCTATCTCGTGTACTCGCACACGATGGCGGGGCCCAAGGAAGGACCGCTGTTCACTTCGGTCGCGGCCTCGGGCCCGTCGCGGCTCTCCCGGGTCGCCGACGCGCTCTCGCGCCGCGATTTCATCTACCTCCTTCTGATACTGTCCCTCTTCGGCAAGGCCCGCTGGTTCCTCGTTCTCGCGGCCGTCGGCGCGCCGGTGTACTTTCTCGCGCTGACGGCGATCGCCCTTGCCGAAAGACGTCCAAGGAGCGCTTCATGACGGATCGGACCTCGTTCTACCCCGAGCTCGAGAAGAAGATCGCACCGGCTACGGGCCGGCTCGCGGTCCTGCTGCCCGGGCTCGGCGCCGTCTCGACCACGCTGATTGCCGGCGTGCACCTGATCCGGAAGGGCGTCGCGCGGCCGTTCGGCTCCGTGACCCAGATGCAGAAGCTGCGCCTGGGCAAGCGCACGAAGCCGCGCTTTGCTCCGGTCAAGGAGCTCGTGCCGCTGGCGGAGCTCTCGGACCTGGTGTTCGGCGGCTGGGACATTTTTCCCGACAACACGTACGAAGCCGCCGTGAAGGCCGGCGTTCTCCCGCAGGAGATGCTCTCTGCCGTCCGGGGCGAGCTCGAGTCCGTCTCGCCGATGCCCGCGGTCTTCGAGCACGAGTGGGTCAAGAACCTCGACGGCCCGAACGTCAAGAACGGCCAAACGAAGCGCCATCTCGCGGACGCGCTCGTGAAGGACATCGAGGACTTCCGCAAGTCTTCCGACGCGTCGCGCGCGGTGATGGTGTGGTGCGGCTCGACCGAGGTCTACGCGCAGCAGAAGCCGGTGCACGAGACCCTGCCCGCCTTCGAGAAAGGGCTCGAGCAGAACTCGCCGGACATCCCGCCGTCGATGATCTATGCCTACGCCGCGATCGCGGCCGGAGTGCCCTACGCCAACGGCGCGCCGAACCTTTCCGTCGACGTCCCGGCGCTCTGGGAAATGGCCCGCGCGAAAGGCGTTCCGATCGCGGGCAAGGACTTCAAGACCGGCCAGACGCTGATGAAGACGATCATCGCGCCGGGGCTGAAGGCGCGGATGCTGGGGCTGCAGGGCTGGTTCTCGACGAACATCCTGGGCAACCGCGACGGCGAGGTCCTCGACGACCCCGGCTCGTTCCGCTCCAAGGAGGTCTCCAAGGCGTCGGTCCTCGACGCGATCCTCCAGCCCGAGCTCTACCCCGAGCTCTACCGCGACTACTTCCACAAGGTCCGCATCGAGTACTACCCGCCCCGCGGCGATGCCAAGGAAGGCTGGGACAACATCGACATCGTGGGCTGGCTCGGCCAGCCGATGCAGATCAAGATCGACTTTCTCTGTCGCGACTCGATCCTCGCGGCCCCGGTGGTCCTCGACCTGCTCCTGTTCCTGGACCTCGCCGCCCGCGCGGGACTATCCGGGATCCAGGAGTGGCTGTCGTTCTATTTCAAGTCGCCGATGTCGCGCCCGGACTTGAAGCCCGAGCACGATCTCTTCGTCCAGCACCTCAAGCTCGCCAACACCCTGCGCATCCTGGTCGGCGAGGAAGTCCTCGACCACTCGGGGCTGGATTACTACGAAGGCGGCGTGTAGCGGTTCAGCCCAGCTCCGCCTCGGGATTCTCTCGATCCACGATCGCGACGCGAACCCGCCCGCCGCAATGTTTCTCGACGAGCGCGGCGAGCTCGCCGGCCGCGGCGGCGACCATCGCCCGGTCCACGGGCGGCAGCCCCTCGATGACGAGCAGACCCCGGGTCGTCGCCTCCGTCAGCTT
>JBKOZO010000100.1:0-11682 GCA_046725935.1 Acidobacteriota bacterium
CCTCTCGCGAATGCGCGGCAGCTCGCGCTCCGGAACCGCGAAAGTCAAATAGATCGGCGCCACCTGGTTGATCGTCACGAGCGGGACGTCGTTAGCCTTGACGACGTTGCCGATCTGGACCATCAGGCTCCCCGTCCGCCCGTCGATCGGCGATCGGATCGAGCAGTAGCCCACGTCCAGGCGCGCGCGCTCGACCGCCGCCTCGTCGGCGCGGACGGTCGCCGCGATGGCCGCCGCGTTGGCCTTGACGCTGTCGTACTGCTGCTGCGTGACGTAGTCCTTCTTGACCAGATCCTCGTAGCGCGTGACGTCGGTATCGGCATTCGTCAACTGCGCGTGGTCGCGGGCGAGCGCACCTGCCGCCTGCGCGAGAGCCGCCTCGTACGGGCGCGGATCGATGGAGATGAGGAGATCTCCCTTGCGCACGTCCTGTCCTTCGCGGAAGTGGACCTGCATGATCTCTCCGCCGACCAAGGCGCGAACGGAGACGGCGTTGATGGGCTGCACGGTGCCGACGTTGCGGATCTGGACCGGAACGTCCTTCTGGACGACGGTGCCGACGCGGACGGGCACGGCCTCCGGGGCCGGCGCCTTGCGTTCCCCGGAGCAGGACGCGGCGAAAACGGCGGCCGCGAGCAGCGCCACGGCGGTCTTTCTCATGGAGCGGTTCCCTTCGCCGGCATGGGCAGCGCCCGGATCTCGGGAGACCCCGGCTGCAGGACGCCCGTAGCGTGCGCGAGCTGCGCGACCGCGAGGAACCAGAACGAGCGCGACTGGGCCTCTTCCGAGCGGGCCTCGGCCAGCGCCGACTGCGCCGTCAGGAGATCCAGGATCGAGCCCACGCCCGCGCGGTAGCGTCCGAGAGCGACCTCGGCCGACTGGGACGCACTCGCCAGCAGATCGCGCGCGGTCGTGACGCGCTGCGACGCCGTCTGCACGGCGTAGTAGCTCGACCACACGTCGTAGATCACCTGGTCCTCGGCGCGCTCCGCGGTCGCGCGGGCGCCCGCCGCCTCTTCCTTTGCTTTCTGCACCTGGTACGCCGTGTCGAAGCCGCGGAAGACCGGAATTCGAAGCGTGATCGCGCCGGCCCAGTTGGTGGAGAACGGGTCGGGACCATTCTGCCAGTAGAACGTCCGATTGCCGCTCGCATCCGCGGTCAGGGTCGGCAGCCCGTCGATCGCCGCGGCGCGAATGTGACTCTCCGCCGCGAGTGCGCGGAAGCGCACGGCCGCCAGGTCCGGGCGCTCGGCCTTGGCCTTTTCGATCAGCTCGTCCACGCCTCTCTTGACGGCGTCGAGCGGAAGCTCCTCGGGCAGCTCGCCGACGTCGACCGGTACCGTCGCCGGCACGCCCAGCGCGGTCGCCAGGGCGCCGCGGATGATCTGCACCTGCCCCTCCGCGGTCTGGAGGTCGAGCTGGACCTGCGAGACCTGCGTCTTCGCCTGCAGCACGTCGGCGATCGTTGAGACACCGGCGCGATGGCGCTCCTCGGCGACGTCGAGGTTCTTCTTCGCCTCGTCCAGGCTCGCGCCCAGCGCCGCGACCTGCGCCTTGGCGTTCAGGTACTGGTAATACGCCTGCGCGATCGTCAGCACGACGTCCTGGATCGCGGCGTTGTGCGTCCAGTCGGCGGCGTAGAGCGTGCGGGTCGACTCCTGGACGTCGGCCTCGCGGCCTCCGAAGTCGAAGAGGAGCCACGACGCCGCGACCGACGGCCCGTAGGTCGTCTGGAGGAAGGTGAACTGGCCGCCGACGGCCGACTGCTTCTCGCGGAGGATGCTCCCGTCGATCTCGACGTGCGGGTAGTAGAGCGACTTCTTCGAGCCGACCTCGGCGGCCTGCGCGCGCGCGAAGAACCACGCCTCGCGCGTGACCGGATTGTTGCGCAGCCCGACGTCGACGAGCTGCCCGAGCGTGAGCGTGGTGCCGGGCTTCGTGTACTCCTCGGGGATGTCGACCGGCGGGCTCGGCGGCGGTTCGGGCATCCGGCCCGCCTCCGGCGGCGTCCAGGGCTGACTCGCGGCCGGCGAGACCGCTTTCGACACCGTCTTCTGCGGGATCGTGGTGCAGCCCGCCGCGGCCAGCGTCAGGGTCACCGCCAGCGTTCGTCTCATGCTTTCTCCCGGCGCACCCCTTCGAGAAAGACGTTCGTGATCTGGCGGCAGAGGTCTGGCAGCCGGTCGCCGTCGGCCCGGAAGAGGTTGGCCGAGCGGACCATGCCGAGGAAGAGTTCGGCGCCAATCCGCGCGTCGATCCCGCGCAGCTCGTGCCGCTCGATGCCCTCGAGGATCGTCTCCTGAGCGAACCGGACGATCGCCTGTCGGCGCTTCAACAGCTCGTTCTTTCGCGAAGGGTCCTCGTCGTCGTGCTGGAGCATCGGGATCAGGTACCGGCGGTCCCAGAAGTATTCGAGGATCTCGCGCGCGATCCGCTCGAGGCGGTCCGCTGTGGTTTTCTCCGCGCCCAACCCGGACTCGAGGGCCTCGGCGACGCGATCGAGACCGAAGAGAACCGCCGCGAAGTAGAGGTCTTCCTTGGTCTCGAAGTAGCGGTAGATCGTGCCCTTGCCGATGTGGGCGCACGCGGCCACGTCATCGATCAACACGGCGTGGAAGGGGCGCTGCGCGAAGACACGCGTGGCCGCTTCGAGGATCGCCTGTTCTTTGCCGGCGGTTCTGAGTCGTGGCATCTTCGATTCCGAAACTGACCGGTCAGTTTCAGTATTTCACATTTTCAGTCCAAACCGTGGCTCGGCTATTGCTAATCTCGCGGTCAGGTCAGCAATGAAGGCGACGACGGACAGGATGGGGGTCCGCCGGGTGCGACATCAAGCGGCAGCAGCGGCCCTCATGCTGTTGCTCTGCTCCGTCGGAGTACCCGCCCAGGAGGACGCCCAGCGCTACCTGGACCTGGGACGGCAGGCGCTCCGCGCGAAGCGGTACACGGAAGCGGTGCAGAACCTTCGGATCGCCCGTTTCATGACCCTCCCGGACGCTGTGCTCCAGACCCAGGCTCTCGCCCTTCTGGCCCTCGCCGAGGAGTCCGCAGGAATGAAGGCCGAACGCGATGCGACGCTGGACCGGTTCATGGAGGTCGAGGGCCGGTTCGGTGTCTTCCAGCTCGATTCCCTCGATCCGGATCTCCAGGCGCGGTTCAAGAGCGTCGTTCTGGGCCGTTACGTCAAGGACCGGATCATGAGGAGCCAGAACCTCGCCGCGGAGCTCGGGTTGATGTCGCGCGATCAGGTCACCCCGCTGCGAACCGCCCCGCCGATTCTCCCGACGGCCACGCCGGGACCCGCTCTTCCGACGGCCGTGCCGACGCAGGGCACCGTCGTCGCCGAGACGCTCCCGATGACGCCGACGCAAGCGGCGCCGCAAGCACCGACGCAACCGCCGACGCTGGCGGCGCGCGCCGGCACGGCGACCTCGACGCCCTCCTTCACCTACGTGTGGACGGCGACGCGCACGCCGGTCGGGGCGGCGCCGGCCACCCGAACTCCGACGGTGACGGCGAGTCCGACCGCCGTGCCGGTCGTGCCCACGGCGACCATTCGTCCGACGGAGACGTGGACCTCCTCTCCGCTGCCGACGTCGACCCTCACGGCGACCGCGGCGCCGCCGACGTCCACGTTCACACGCACCTCCACGGCGGTCCCGCCAACGTCCACGTTCACGCGGACTCCGACGCCGGTTCCGCCGACTCTCACGCCGTCGCTGACGGCCTCGAACACGGCGACCCGAACCTCCCCGCCGACGGTGACGCGGACTCCAACGTTCTCGGCCTCGGCGACGGCCACTGCGACGACGACCCATTCGCGCACGCCGACTTCGACGGCGACCTGGACCGCGTCTCTGACGCCGACCCGCACCACCTCGCGGACTTACACCGCGAGCTCGACCTCGACGGCGACGCGCACCTTCACGCAGAGCCACACTCGCACGTTCACGCCGCCGTCGACCGCGACCTCGACTCCGAGCTTCACCCCGAGTCATACGCGCACGTTCACAGCGTCGTCGACCGCCACGTCCACGGCGACATTCACGCCCAGTTACACACGCACGCACACGGCGTCGCCGACCTTCACCGAGACGTCCACGCTCACTCCGTCGTTCACGCGGACGCCGACGCCGACGCGGACTCCGACTCCCCCGCGCACGAGCACGCCGCCGGCGTTCGCACCGCCGGACAAGGTGGACACGCCGCCCAAGCCCGTCGAGATGGTCATGCCGCGGTATCCGGAGGCTGCGCTCAAGGCGCGCGTTCGCGGAGTCGTGATCCTCCGCGTTCTGGTGTCGCACACGGGAATCCCGCTCGACATCCGCATCGAGCGCGGCGTGCGCCCCGACATCAACGACTCCTCCATCGAGGCGGTGCGGCACTGGCGCTTCCAGCCAGCCACAAAGAACGGCCAGCCCGTGCGGACGTTCACGACCGTCAGAATCCCGTTCGAGGGCGTCCAGTTCGCCCGCACGCCTCTCCCGGGATTCGGCACGGTGCCGACACCAAACCGCTAAGCCTCAGCCGCTCAGTCCATTAGCGACATAGCCGCGAATTTCCTTGCCAGCACGCGAAACCTTGATACTCTGCTTAACGTAGTTAAGTAACAGAGGAGCGTTATGGGCATTGCCGAGCGGCGCGAGCGGGAGAGACATGAGACGCGGACCAAGATCCTCGACGCCGCACGCGAGCTCTTCGCCGAGCTCGGCTACGAGGCCGTCACGATGCGCAAGGTCGCCGAGCGAGTCGAGTACTCGCCCACCGCGATCTACTTCCACTTCAAGGACAAGGAAGCGCTGATGCGCGAGCTCTGCGAGCTCGACTTCGGCGCCCTGGCGCAGAAGTTCCAGAAGATCGCCCTCGAGAAGGACCCGATCGAGAGGCTGCGCAAGATCGGTCACGCGTACGTCGCCTTCGGGATCGACCACCCGAACCACTACCGGTTGATGTTCATGACCCCGCGGCCGCCCATCGCGCACACGCAGGAGTACGAGGCGGCGACGCGTGGCAATCCCGAAGAAGACGCCTACGCATTCCTGAAGCTGACGATCCAGGAAGGCATCGCCGCCAGCCGCTTCCGCCCCGAGCTGACCGACGCGGATCTCGTTTCGCAGGCGGTCTGGGCGGGAACGCACGGTGCGATCTCCCTTTCGATCGCCAAAAGCAACGACGACTGGGTCGAGATGCGCCCGACGAAGAAAACGGCGGAGCTCATCATCGAGGGACTCATCCGCGGCCTGACCCGCGAGGAGCAGTGACGTGGTCGACCTCGCCACCAAGAGCCTTCTCCACGACAAGCTGCGGTTCCTGATCACCGTGTCGGGAGTCGCTTTCGCGGTAACGCTCGTCTTCGTGCAGGTCGGGCTCTTCCTGGGCCTGCTGGACAACGCGTCGATCACGATCGAGCACATCGATGCGGATCTCTGGGTGACCTCGCGTAACACGCCCAACGTGGACTTCGCGCACACCTTCCCCGACACCCTGGTCAAGCGCGTCCGCTCGGTACAGGGCGTCGCGCGCGCCGACAATCTGATCGTCTGGTTCGTGACGATGAACCTGCCCTCGGGAGCGCAGGAAGGCTCCCTGATCTACGCACTCGACGACTTTACTCGCTGGAACATTCCCTGGAACGTGATGGAGGGAGATCTCGCCGACTTGAAGCGCGGGCAGTACTTCTTCCTCGACGACTCGGCGGTCAAGCGCTACGGCTCTTTCGCCGTCGGCGAGTACCGGGAAATCATGGGCCAGCGGATGAAGATCATCGGGCGCACGAAGCACGCGCGCTCGTTCACCACGACTCCGATCACGTTCATCGACTTCGATCGCGCCCAGACCCTGAATCCGCAGTCGCTTCAGGGCAAGACGACGTACATCCTCGTCAAGCTCGCGCCCGGAGCCGATCCGCAGGCCGTCAAGGCCGAGATCGCGAGGCGGCTGCCCTACAACGACGTCTACACGCGGAAGGAGTGGGCAGCGCGGTCGCGGCGCTACTGGGTGCAGTCCACCGGGATCGGGCTGAACATGTACATCACGGTCTTTCTGGGCTGCCTGGTCGGCATCGTGGTCGTGGCGCAGACGCTCTACACCTCCACGATGGAGCACCTCAAGGAGTTCGGGACGGTCAAGGCCATCGGCGGCGGCAACCTGGACATCTACCGCATCCTCGCCAAGCAGGCCTCGATCGCGGCCGTAGCGGGATTCGTGCTCGGCGCGCTGATGGCCTACGCGATGCGGCCCGCGATCACGAAGATCGACCTGAAGCTGATCATCCCGCCGGCGTTCGTCGCGATCGTGTTCGTAGGCTCGGTGGTGATGTGCCTGGCCGCCGCGATGATCTCGTTCAAGAAGGTCGCATCGATCGACCCTGCGCTCGTGTTCCGGGCCTGACGGAGACCTCATGATCGTCGTCTTCGTCCTGGTCGTGTCGACGCTTCTGTTTCGCGTTGCGGGCGCTCTCGGCGTCGGCGCGCTGGCCGACTGGCAGAGCGCCGCGCGGTGGGGACTCTCCGTGATGCTGCTTCTGACGGTCTCGGCGCACTTCAACCGGATGCGCCCGGACCTCGTGGCGATGGTGCCGCCTACGTTCCCGAGGCCGGACCTGCTGGTGACCGCAACGGGCGTCCTCGAGCTCGCCGCGGCCGTCGGAATCCAGGTCCCGCAGACGCGGTGGCTCGCGGGACTCGGGCTGATTCTCCTGATGGCCGGAATGTTCACGGCCAACGTCAGCGCGGCGCGGCGGAACCTGGCTCTGAACGGCAAGCCCGTGACGCCGCTGACGCTGCGTCTTCCCATGCAGGTTCTCTTCATGGGCGTGACCTGGTGGACGACTCTGGCGAAAGGAGCCGCATCATGACGCCGGTGCTCGAAGCCATCGATGTCTTCAAGGAATACCGCGAGGGCCGCGGCGAGACCGTCCCGGTTCTCAAGGGAGTCTCGCTCTCGCTCTCGCGCGGCGAGATCGTCTCGCTCGAAGGCCCTTCAGGCTCGGGCAAGACGACGCTGCTCTCGATCCTGGGCTGCATCCTGACCGCGTCGTCAGGGCGCGTCGTCGTGGACGGCGAAGAGGCCGATCCGAAGCTCCCGTCGCGCCTGCCCGAGATTCGCAAGAAGTCGATCGGCTTCGTCTTTCAGCAGTTCAATCTGTTTCCGTCGCTGACCGCCCTGGAGAACGTCGAGTACGCACTGAACGTCAAGGGCCATCGCAACGCCGCGGCCCGCAGGGAGGCCGAGCGCGTCCTCGACGCGGTGGGTCTTTCGGACCGCAAGCACTTCCTCCCCCGGGATCTTTCCGGCGGACAGAAACAGAGGATCGCGATCGCCCGGGCGCTCGCCGGCCGCTCGCCCATCCTCCTCGCCGACGAGCCGACGGCGAACCTGGACTCCCACATCGGGGGTCAGGTCCTCGAAATGTTCCGCGCGCTGGCCAAGAAGGAAGACCGCGCGCTCCTGATCGTCACGCACGACCCGAAGGTTCGAACCGTGTCCGACCGGGTGCTGCAAATCCGCGACGGCCTTCTTGCCGCCGACGGGATCGCGGCCTGATGGAGGGTGTCATGAAGAGAAATCTCTGGAACCTCGCGCTCTGGCCGCTTCTGGGCCTGGGGCTCCTGGCGGTCGTGGTCCTCCAGGCGCAGGCCGCGGGACCCTCCCGCAAGGCCCCGCCCGCGCCGGCCCCGGCCGAGGGACCCGCATCCGCAGGCCGCGGCGCCCGCGTGGCGGCGGAGGGCCGGGTCGTGGCCTATCCCGGAGCCGAGGTGGTGGTCGGAACCGATCTGGCCGGAACCATCGTAGTAGTCAGAGTGCAGGAGAAGGACCCAGTCCGTAAGGGCCAACTTCTGGCCGAGTTGAGGTCCGACGACTACCGGGCGTCCCTGGCCGAGGCCCGCGCCAGGGTCGTCGAGGCCGACGCCGACATCCGTCTCGCCGAGGCCGAGGTCGAGCGCGCCCGCTCGCTCTGGCAGAAGGCCGTCGGCTCCCGCCAGGCCGTGGACAAGGCCGAGCGGGACGTGGACGCGGCGCGTGCCCGCCGGGCGACCGCGGCCGCGACGGCCGACCGGCTTTCCGCCGTCCTGGCCAAGACCCGAATCGTCGCGCCGATCGACGGCGTCGTGGTCGCGCGCCACGCGCAGGCCGGCGAGACGCTCGAGGCCGGCAAGCCGATCGTCACGATCGCCGACCTCTCGCGCGTGCGGGTGGAGGCGGAGCTCGACGAGTTCGACTCCGGACGAGTCCGTCTCGACGACTCCGTCCGCGTGACCGCCGAGGGTTACGATGGGAAAGCCTGGAAGGGCAAGGTCGAGGAGATCCCGGACTCCGTCGTCGGACGGAGATTGAAGCCCCAGGATCCGGGCAAGCCCGAGGACACGCGGGTTCTCCTGGTGAAGGTCGCGCTTCTCGAGCCCACGCCTTTGAAGCTCGGCCAGCGAGTGGAGATCCGCATTGAGTAAGGATCCGACGCCGCCGACGGCGCCGGACTTGATGTCCCCGCGTGATAGGGAGAGCCGCATGAGCAGCGAACCGAATCGCAAGGTCTTTCAGTGCCGCGGAGCCGAGTCGGGCCTCGACGCGGTTCCGCTGGACTCCTCCGGGGAGCGCGACTTCCTGCAGGAGCGTGTCGGGCTCTATGCCCTCTCGACGATGATCGCCTCCGTCGCGTTTTTCTTCGCGGGCTTCGCGATCGAGGGCTTCTGGCCTCCCCGCGCGGGAACGCCGGCGACGCTGACGCGCCCGGACATCCTGTTTCACCTCGCCGCTTGCGCCGTGCTCCTCTTGATGTGGCTGGCGGCGCGGCAGCCGGACCTTTCTTCTGCGGCGCTGCTTTTCATCGACGCGGCGGGCACCATCGGCACGTTCGCGCTCTACGCGTGCATGGCCGGCAGCATGCCGGCCGAGTGGCGGCCGGAGATGCTGTACCTGCTGATCGTGATCACGATCCTGCTGTTCCGCGCCTCGGTCGTCCCGAGCGCGCCGTGGCGCACGGCGTGGATCTCGGCGCTGTCGGCTGCGCCCGCGCCGTTCCTGGCTCTGTCGCTCTACGCGCACAGCAGCCCGGCGACGGTCTCCCGCGGCCAGGCCGCGGCGTACGCGTTTCTCTGGGGCACGCTCGCGGTCTTCCTGTCGTTCCTGCTCTCGTTCGTGACGTTTCGCCTGCGCAAGAGCGTGGCCCGTGCGCGCCGCCTCGGCCAGTACACGCTGGGCGAGAAGCTCGGCGAGGGCGGAATGGGCGTCGTCTACCGCGCCGAGCACGAGATGCTCCGCCGGCCGACCGCCATCAAGCTGCTGCCTCCGGGCAAGGCGGGCGAGAGCAGCCTGAAGCGATTTGAGCGCGAGGTGCAGCTGACCGCGCGCCTGACCAACCCGCACACGGTCTCGATCTACGACTTCGGGCGCACTCCCGACGGTCTCTTCTACTACGTCATGGAGTACCTCGACGGAATCGACCTCGAGGATCTCGTCAAGGAGAGCGGCCCCGTCGCTCCCGGCCGCGTGGTGCGCATCGTGCGCCAGGTGTGCGCGGCCCTCTACGAGGCCCACGGAATCGGCCTGATCCACCGCGATATCAAGCCCGCCAACATCCTGCTGTGCGAGCGCGGGGGCTATCCCGACATCGCCAAGGTCCTGGACTTCGGTCTGGTGCGCCAGATCTCGGACTCCTCGGATCCGCGCCTGACCGCCGAGAACGTGATCCACGGGACGCCGCAATACCTGGCTCCCGAGACGATCCGCAACGCCGACTCGATCGACGCGCGCAGCGATCTCTACTCGCTCGGCGCCGTCGCTTATTTCCTGCTGACCGGTACGCCCGTCTTCTCCGGGCGCGGAGCGTTGGAGCTGATCCACCATCACCTGCAGACGGAGCCCGAGTCTCTCTCCAAGCGCCTGGGTAAGCCGATCCCGCCCAAGCTCGAAGCGGTGGTCCTGTCCTGCCTCGCCAAGGATCCGGACCAGCGGCCGGAGAGCGCGAGGGCACTGGCCGACGCCCTCCACGCCTGCGACGACGTGCCGCCCTGGGACGAGCTCGATGCGAGGCGCTATTGGCGCGAGCGGGCGATGCGAAAGAACGCGGCGAAGACGGCGTAATCAGGCTGTCATCCCGAGGAGCAAAGCGACGAGGGATCCCGTGATGAGTTCGGGATCCCTCGGTTACCGCCGTCCTACGGACGGCGTTCCCTACTGCTGTGGGTCTGCCTTCGGTGGTCGGGGTCGCTCGGGATGACAAGCTCATGGGCCTAAGATTCGTTCCTGGAGGTTTCCCATGGGAACGAAGAAAGGCCTCGCACTGCTCGTGGCGGCGGGTCTGCTCGGCTCCGCGTCTCTGAGTGCTTCGAACCGCCCTCGTCTCAATCCCCGCGCCTCGGTCGTGGTCGGGGGCGCACCCGTCGCCCAGGCCCCGGCATTCGGCACGGAGGATCTCGAAGTCGACGTGATCTCGTTTCTTTCGTTCTTCCCGGTGACGTCGACGTCGTACTCGACCAACTTCACCGGAACCCGTTACGAGACCGAGGGAACCGATCTCGCCGCCCCGGTCGTGCTGCCGAACGGCGCGCGGCTCGAGTCGTTCACGGTCTACTACAACGACTCCAACGCCGCCGCGACGGCGGATCTGACCCTCTCCTTCTGCCGGCATTGGCGTCAGTTCGCCACAGGCGCATTCCCGGACGCCGACTGCGTGGCGACGTTCATCGCGAATGGCGCTCCCGGCGACGCAGTGGCGGAGCTGCCCGTGCCGGCCGAGTTTCAGAACTTCCTTCGCCGAACCGACGCCGATGGAGACACCATCCAGGACTTCGTCGATTACTCCCTCTACGTATTCACCTATCCGAACACGGCCATTTCTTCCGTGCGGGCCAACTGGCGCCGGCAGGTCAGCCCCGCCCCCGCGGTCGCGACGTTCAACGACGTGCCGACGGGGCATCCGCAGTTCCAGTTCATCGAGGCCCTCGCGGCCTCTGGCATCACGGCGGGCTGCGGCGCCGGGAACTATTGCCCCGACGCGGGCCTGACGCGCGGACAGATGGCGGTGTTTCTCGCGAAGGCGCTGGGACTCCACTGGAGTCAGTGAGCCCGGTTCCTCGGGTCTCCTCCCAGTAGAATCGCGGCGCCGTGTCGTCCGCTTCCCGCAGGGCGCCGTATCTGGCGCTTCGCCACCGCGACTACCGGAGGCTGATCCTTTCGCAGCTGCTGTCGCTTACCGGCTCGCAGATGCAGGTCGTCGCCATCAACTGGCACATTTACCTGCTCACCAAGTCGCCGCTCGCGCTCGGGTTCGTGGGCCTGACCCGCGTCGTGCCGATCGTTGTGTTCTCGCTGCTCGGAGGCGTCGTCGCGGATCGCTACGACCGCCGCAAGGTGATGCTGATCGCCCAGATCGCGATGACGGTGGTCGCCCTCGGACTTGCGGGGATCACTTTCACCAATCACGAGAAGCTCTGGATGATCTACGTCCTGAACGCTCTCGGCGCCTCCGCCGTGGCGTTCGACGGCCCCTCGCGCCAGGCCTTGATCCCCCGCCTCGTCCCAACGGAAGACCTCCCGGGAGCGTTGTCGCTCAACCTCTCGGTGTTCCAGGCGACCCTGATCGGCGGCCCGGCGCTGGGAGGTCTCATCATCGCCAATTACCCCGGCGAATCCTCCACCGCCGGCCTCTCGCTGATCTACCTGTTGAACGCTGTGTCCTTC
>JBKOZO010000101.1:0-22545 GCA_046725935.1 Acidobacteriota bacterium
GGGATCGTGACGTCGCAGTACGGGTGGGGGGAGAAGTCGCCGTACTTCGCGGCGTCGTAGGCGCGCTCGAGGTAATCCACGTCGGGGCCGATGTGGATGCGGCCCGAAAGCGCGTTCGGACCGCCGGCCGTCTTCGCGCCCGGGAATTCGGGCAGGCCGTCGAGGGCGAGGTGGACCTTGGCGAGGGCGCCGTGCGCCCGGTAGTTGCGGACCTTCTGGATGAAGGCCGGATCCAGGTCCACGGGATCGACCAGAGCGAGAAGCGTGCGCTTGGGATCGGCGCTGGAGACCACGGCCCGGGCCGGGACTTCCTCCCCGGTCGTCAGGACCACGCCCGCCACCGCGCCGTCGCGCGTCGCGATGCGCGCGACGTCCGCGTTGGTGCGGACTTCCGCGCCCATCGCCTTCGCCGCCGAGGCCAGCGCCTGCGTCAGGGCGCCCATGCCGCCGCGCACGAAAGACGCCGGGCCGGCCGCGTTCGCGTCGGTCGCCGTCTGGAGCAGTAGACCGAGACTCGTCCCCGCGGACCATGGGCCCGCGAAGGCGCCGTAGATGCCGCGGGCAGCCACGGTCGCACGCAGGAGCTCCGTCTCGAAGAACTCGGAGACGAGGTCCGCGACGGCCATCGGGCCCCAGCGCAGCAGCCGGAATGCGTCCCGGCGAGGCAGGGCGCGGAACTTCTTTCCGACGCCCAGAAGCTCCCACACGGCGCCGAAGCCCGGATCGTCCAGATCCGGAGGCGTCATCGTCAGCAGCGGTTCGAGAACGCGCCCGATCCGCCCGAGCGTCGCGTGAAAGTCGAGGTAGCCCTTCGCGTCGTGGGACGACACGCGCTCGAGCTCCGCGGCCGTCTTGTGAGGATCGCTGTACAGCGCAATGGCCCGGCCGTCGCCGCCGGGTGAGAAGACGCGGACCTCGGTCTGGATGAAGGAGAGGCCATGCCCGGCTAAGCCGAGCTCGGCGGCGATCGACGGGAGGAAGGGTCCCGCGGCATGGAGCAACGAGGAGACCTTGAAACCCGGCGCGAACTCCTCGGTCACGGCGACGCCGCCGACGACGGGGCGTCGCTCCAGGACGACCGGCCGGAAGCCGGCCTTCGCCAGGGACGCGGCGGCGGTCAGCCCGTTGGGACCGGCGCCGATGACGACGACGTCGCGCTTTTCAGCCACGTCAGGCTTTCCCGCGCTTCCAGTCTTCGAGGAGCTTGAAGGCCGCGTTGCGGCCGTTGGCGCCCATGATGCCGCCGCCGGGATGCGTGGCCGATCCGCACATGTACAGGCCGCGGATCGGCGTGCGGTACTGCGCCCAGCCCGGCGCCGGCCGCAGGAAGAAGAGCTGCTCGAGCGTCAGCTCGCCCTGGAAGATGTTGCCTTCCGAGAGTCCCCACTCCCGCTCGAGATCCAGCGGCGTGACGACCTGGCGGTGCCGGATGATGTTTTTGAAGTTGGGCGCGTGCTCCGCGATCGTGTCGACGACGGTGTCGCCGAACTTCTCTTTCTCGCTGTCCCAGTCCCCGTCCTTCAGGTGGTACGGCGCGTACTGGACGAAGCAAGACATCACGTGCTTTCCGGGAGGCGCCACCGAGGGGTCGGTCAGGCTCGGGAGGACCATGTCGATGTACGGGCGGCGCGAGAAGCGGCCGTACTTGGCGTCGTCGTACGCGCGCTCCATGTATTCGACGCTCGGCGAGATAGAAATCGCGCCCCGCAGGTGAGCGCCGGGGCCAGGCAGGGAGCGGAAGTCCGGCAGAGCGTCCAGGGCGAAGTTGACCTTGCCCGACGAGCCGCGGAACTTGTAGCGCTTGATGTCCTCGACGAAGTCGCCGGGCAGCTCCTTCTCGCCGACCATCTTCATGAAAGTCAGCCGCGGGTCCACGCTCGAGGAGACGATCCGGGCGTCGATCTCTTCGCCGCTTTCCAGGACGACTCCGGTGGCCCGCCCGCCCTGCACCTTGATCTTCGCGATCGGGGCCTTCGTGCGAATCTCGACACCTTCCTCCCGCGCGGCCGCGGCGATGGCGTTGGAGATCGCTCCGGTTCCGCCCCGCGCGAAGCCCCAGGCCCGGAACGCGCCGTCGATGTCTCCCATGTAATGGTGCAGCAGCACGTACGCCGTGCCGGGGGAGCGCACGCCCAGGAAGGTGCCGATGATGCCGGACGCCGACATCGTGGCCTTCAGCGGGTCCGTCTCGAACCACTGATCCAGAAAGTCCACGGCCGACATCGTCATCAGCTGGACCTGGTTGTACTTGTCCTCGCCGGAGAGGCTCCGGAAGCGCTTGCCCAGGAACAGGAGGTCCTGGAGGCCCTTCCAGTTCAGCTTGGTCGGGTCCGGCGGGGTCATGCCGAGGATCGGCTTGACGAAGCGGCCCATGTCCGCCATGGCCTTGCCGTACTCGTCGTAGGCCTCGGCGTCCACCCGGGAGTGGCGGGCGATCTCTCGCCGGGTCTTCGCGTGATCGTTGACGCGCCAGAGATAGTCCCCATCCAGCATCGGCGTGAACGTGCCGTCGAGCGGCAGGATCTCGAGCCCGTGGCGGGGGAGATCGAGGTCGCGGATGATCTCGGGCCGCAGCAGCGAGACGACGTACGAACAGACCGAGAATTTGAATCCCGGAAACACTTCTTCGGTGACCGCGGCGCCGCCGAGGACGTGGCGGCGCTCGAGCACGAGGACCTTCCTCCCCGCGCGCTGGAGATACGCGGCGTGGATCAGCCCGTTGTGTCCGCCGCCGACGACGACGACGTCGAACTTCTCGCTCATCTCTCCGTGGCTCGATCTCGAATGTGACCGGGAGTTTCTCTTCGCGAACTTGACCGCGAGCGCGGGAGCATACTTATAATCGCGCGCTTCGACAAGCGCCGCGCGTTGGAAGTGACGCGAAGTCAGACGAGAGGTCGCATCTTGCCGATCGGGTCCGCCGTCCACGAGAGAACGTTCCCCCTGTGCGAGAGCCTGAACTACCGGGAGTGGTCGGGCTACTACGCCGTTTCCGCCTACGAAGCGCACCACGAGCACGAGTACAACGCGATCCGAAACGCCGCCGCGCTGATCGACATCTCTCCGCTCTTCAAGTACCGCGTGTCCGGCAAGGACGCGACGCGGCTGGTGGACCGAGTGGTGACGCGCGACATGCGGAAGGTGTCCGTCGGCTCCGTCATCTACACGCCCTGGTGCGACGAGCGGGGCAAGACAATCGACGACGGCACGGTGTCGCGCCTGTCCGAGAACGTCTATCGCTGGACGGCCGCGGACCCGAGCCTGCGCTGGTTCCAGCAGAATGCCCTCGGCCTGGACGTCCAGATCGAGGACATCTCCGAGAAAGTCGCGGCTCTGGCTCTCCAGGGACCGACTTCGGGACGGATGTTGAAGGCGATCGCCGAGGCCGACCTCGAGAACCTGAAGTACTTCAAGGTCACGACCGGCAAGATCGCCGGTGTGCCCGTCGAGATCTCACGCACCGGTTACACCGGCGACCTCGGCTACGAGATCTGGAGCTCGTGGGGCGACGCGGTGAAGGTCTGGGACGTGCTGATGGAGAAGGGCCGGGCCTACGACGTGCACGCCGCCGGGATGCTCGCTCTCGACGTCGCGCGCATCGAGGCCGGCCTCCTCCTGATCGACGTCGATTTCAGCGGCTCGAAAAAGGCCTACATCGACCTCCAGCGCTATACGCCGCTGGAGATGGGGCTCTCCCGGCTGGTGTCCCTGGACAAGGGCCGATTCGTCGGGCAGGACGCCCTGCGCGAGGAGGCGAGGAAGAGGCCGGTCCGCGAGATCGTGGGCCTCGAGATCGACTGGGACTCGATCGAGGCGATCTACGATCGGCTCTCCCTGGCGCCGCAGATCCCGGCGGCCGCGTCGCGCGTCGCCGTGCCGGTCTTCGACGGGGGCCAGCAGGTTGGCAAGGCGACGTCCACGACCTGGTCGCCGACTCTGAAGAAGATGATCGCCCTCGCCACGGTCGCCCGCGGCCACAACGCGCCGGGCTCGCGGCTGGAGATGGAATACACGGTCGAGGCCGTCCGGCACCGCGTGTCGGCCACCGTGGTGAAGACGCCGTTTTTCAACCCGGCCCGGAAGACCGCAACGCCGATCCGCTAGTGGAAGAAACCGATAGGGAGGAACCGATGCCCCCGTTCGACATGAGCCTGGTCCAGCGCGGCGCCCGCAACCGGCGCACCCCGTATTACGAGGCCACGCAGAAGTACTCGCCGAAGGCGTTCACGGTCTACAACCACATGTACTTCCCGATTCGCTTCGACACGTTCGAAAACGAGTTCCAGGCGCTCCTGAACGACGTCACGATCTGGGATGTCGCGGTCGAGCGCTGCATCGAGGTCAGCGGTCCCGACGGCTTCAAGTTCGCCCAGCTGCTCACGCCGCGCAACCTTTCCAAATGCGCCGTAGGGCAGGGCAAGTACGTCCTGATCTGCGACTCCGACGGCGGCGTGATCAACGATCCGGTCATGACTCGCATGGACGAGAACACGTTCTGGTTCGCGCTCGCCTCTTCCGACGTCCTTCTCTTCGCCAAGGGGCTCAAGAACGCGTATCCGAAGCTCAACGTGACGCTGCGCGAGCGCGACGTCGCGCCGCTGCAGGTCCAGGGGCCCAAGTCGAAGAACCTGATGAGCGACCTCGTCGGCAAAGACATCCTCGACATGAAGTACTACTGGTGGAGGAAGGCCGAGATCCGCGGCGTTCCGGTCGTCATTACGCGCACGGGGTGGACGAGCGAGGTGGGCTACGAGGTCTACTTGCTCGATCCGACCAAGGGCACGGTGATCTGGGAAGCTCTGATGGAGGCGGGCAAGCCGTACGGCGTCAAGCCGACGGGTCCGTCGGACATCCGCCGCATCGAGGGCGGCATCCTCAACTGGGGCGCCGACATGACCTACGAGAACAACGCGATCGAGCTGGGCCTGGAGCGCCTGGTCGACTTCAACCTGCCCGACGACGTCTGCATCTCCATCGCTGCGTTGAAGCGCATCAAGGCGCAGGGGGTCAAGAAGCGGCTCGTCGGCGTTGTGATGGACGGCGAGCCTTTTCCGGCGCTCAACAACGTGAAGTGGCCGGCGCGCCGCGAAAGCGGCGGCGAGCCGATCGGCAAGGTGACGTCGGCGATCTACTCGCCGCGCCTCAAGAAGAACATCGGCTTCTGCTGGGTACCGACCGACTTGGCCAAGGACGGTACGAAGGTCAAGGTCGACAGCGAGTGGGGGCCGCGCATGGGGACCGTTACGCCGATGCCCTTCGTGGATCCCGACAAGCGCATCCCGGTGTCGTAGCCCAGAGGAGCGACGCGACGAGGCGGAGAGATCCGGGCCGGGGCGTTCGATGAGCGTACTCGGCCAGGCGTTGGTCGCGATCGAGAAGGCGGTCAAGGTGCCGCTCTTCGGCTGCCAGATGTGCGGCCAGTGCATCCTGCACGAGACCGGCCTGGTCTGCCCGATGAACTGCCCCAAGAACCTGCGCAACGGGCCCTGCGGCGGCGTGCTCGTGAACGGGAACTGCGAGGTCTACCCGGACCGCCCCTGCGTGTGGGTGAAGGCATGGGAGGGATCTCAGCGGCTCCCGGTGTGGAAGGACCAAATCGCCCGGCTGCAGCGTCCGGTGGACTGGCGGCTCCAGGGGACGTCGTCGTGGGCGAACCTGGCGAGCGGGCGCGACCGCCAAACGCCGGAGGGCTGGAACGGCGCCGGTAACGACGGTCACGCCGCACCCGTTCCATGAACGGCACGCCGGCTCCGCCGCGGAGCCGCCTCGAGGCGCTCCTGCGCGCGGGAGAGTTCGCCGTCACGGCCGAGATGCAGCCGTCCAACGGTGCCGACCCCGAGGAGGTCCGAAAGCTCGCGGCGCTGCTCGAGGGCAAAGTCGATGCCGCCAACTGCACCGACAATCCCGCCGCGAGGCCCCACCTCTCCTCGCTCGCCGCCGGCCGGATAGTGGTCGAGGCCGGAGTCGAACCCATCGTTCAGCTGACCTGCCGCGATCGAAACCGTCTCGCGCTGCAGGCGGATCTTCTCGGAGCGGCCGCGCTCGGCGCCCGAAATGTGCTGCTGCTGACGGGGGACCATGTCTCGGCGGGCGACCATCCCGAAGCCAAGCCGATCTTCGACCTCGACTCGCTGCACCTGCTGCGGATCGCGCGCGTTCTGCGCGACGAGGGCATGTATCTCTCGGGCCGCGCGCTCTCGTCGCGTCCGTCGTATTTCGTGGGATCGGTCGAGAACCCATTCGCCCCGCCCCACGATTTCCGTCCGATCCGCCTGGCCAAGAAGCTGGAGGCGGGCGCCGAGTTCATCCAGACCCAGCTCTGCTTCAACGTCGCGCGCCTGAAGGAGTTCATGACCCGGGCGGAGGAGATGGGACTGCTCCAACGGCTGTTCGTCCTCGTGTCCGTCTACGTTGCCCGCTCGGCGCGGGCGCTGCGATACCTGCGCGACGTCGTTCCCGGCGTCGACGTACCCGACGAAGTGATGGCGCGGCTGGACGGCGTTCCGCCCAGTCGCCAGGCCGAGGAAGGCTTCCGGCTCGCTCTCGAGACCGTGGCGGCCGTCCGCGCGATCCGGGGCGTTTCGGGGGTGCACCTGATCTCGATCCACGGGCAGGACGCGATCCTGCGGCTGATCGAGGCGGCGGGCCTTTTGCCCCGGCCCTTCATCGCGGCGGCGGGCGTGGAGCCTGGCGAACTAGTCGACGTCAGTCGGAGTCGAGCCCCCTCACCCTCGCCCTGTCCCCCGGAGGGGGAGAGGGAATCCGAGTGAGGTACGCACCGCATGAATCAGCGGCACCCGTCCGATAGTTCCCGGCGCGAGGGGTCTCCGCGAAGTAACCGAGCGGAGGAACCTCGCGCCGCGGGAGCGAGCGCGCAGAGAGGACTCAGCCCTGCGGTCGAGCCTTGTTCGGCGAGCCGCAGAGCGGTGGCGCAGCCAGAGTCCGAGCAAGCGCTCGCGACGTGTGGGTCAGGCGTTGGGCGACCAGAGCTGGAGCTCTTCCTGCAGGCGCTTGTCCACGGCCTGGTGCGCCAGCGGGCGGCTGCACCAGTAGCCCTGCATCTCGTCGCAGCCGTACTGCTGCAGTCTCTGGAACTGCTCCTGCGTCTCGACACCCTCGGCGATGACGGTCAGCTTGGAGCCGTGGGCCATCTCGACGATGGCCCGCACGATACCGGCGTCGGCGGGGTTGGTCGGCAGGTCGGTTACGAACGAGCGGTCGATCTTCAGCGACGTCACCGGGAAGCTCTTCAGGTAGCTCATCGACGAGTAGCCCGTGCCGAAGTCGTCGATCGCAATGCCCACGCCCATGCTGCGCACCATGCTCAGGTTGGCAGACACGATCTCGGCGCCCTCCATCGCGATCGACTCGGTGATCTCGACTTCGAGGTGCCGCGGCTCGAGCCCCGACGCCTCGAGCGCCTTTTCGACCGTCTGGACGAGGCCCCGCTCCCGGAACTGGCGCCCCGAGAAATTCACCGAGATGCGCAGGTCCAGCCCCGTCGCGTGCCATCCCTTAAGCCGGGTGCAGGAGTCCCGCAGCACGAATTCCCCGAGGGGCAGGATCAGGCCCGTCTCCTCGGCGACCGGGATGAACGTGCCCGGCATGACGAGGCCCTTTTCCGGGTGCTCCCAGCGCACGAGCGCCTCGAAGCCGACGATTCGTCCCGTGACGATCGAGATCAGAGGCTGAAAGTGGTTGACGAGCTCGTTGCGGTCGAGGGCGAGGCGCAAGCCGCCCTGCAGCTCGAGACGCTCGAGAGCCATCGCGGTCAGCTCCGGCGTGCAGAGCTGGAACGTATTGTTGCCGATCTGCTTGGCCCGGTGCATCGCCGTGTCCGCGTTGCGCAGCAGAGCCTCGGCGTCCTGGCCGTCCTCGGGATACGTGGCTACGCCGGCGCTGGCGGTCACCTCGAGGGTTCCGTGCTCGGTCTCGAAGGGGCGCCGGGTGAGCCCGAGGAGCTTCTGGGCGAACCCGCCGATGTCCTCGCTCTGGCGCAGCTCCGGCACCAGGACCAGGAACTGGTCTCCTGCGATCCGCGCGACCGTGTCGACTTCCCGGACGCCGCGCTTCAAGCGAAGGGCGAGCGACTGCAGGAGGCGATCCCCGGCCGAGTGCCCCCAGTTGTCGTTGATGAACTTGAATCCGTCGATGTCGAGAAACACGATGGCCAGGCGCCGCTTGTGGCGGCGGGCCTGGGCCAGCTCGACTTCCAGCCGCTCCATGAAGCGGATCCGGTTGGGCAGTTTCGTCAGCGGGTCGACGTACGCGCGTTCCGAGATCTCCGTCTCGGCCATCCGGCGCTGGGTGATGTCGAGCAGGGTTCCCACGACCGCGGGGCGGCCTCCGGTTTCCAGCGTGGACTCGTGGGCTTCGACTTCCACGCGCTCTCCGTTCTTGCGGATCGCCCGGTAGGTGTACGGCGTCTCCGTCGCGGCTCCCTGGAGGGTCTTGCGCAGGTTCGCCCGGACTCTCTTCTGATCCTCGGGAGCGACGATCGCGCTGACCGACTGGAGAGCGATCAGCTCGCCTCGCGAATAGCCCAGGATCTCGGCCAGCTTCGGGTTGACGTAGACGAACCGGTCGCCCTGGACGAGGTAGGCGCCGACGGCGGATTGCTCGACGAGGCTCCGGAACTCGGGCTGGAAGCGGGGAACCGGAGCCGTGTCGTCCCCGGCCGGTTCCTCGGGAAACGGAGCTTCGGAAGCGAAGTCGGCGGAGTCGGTCAGGCGAACCTCCCGTTTCGCGGCAAATCCTGCATTTCTTGGGTTTGTGCCACCGAATTGTAGCACCCGGAGGCAGCTCCCGGCCCCCGCGGGCGCCCCGGCGCCAGCCCGGTGATCGGGACCCCGACCCTTAGTTTGCGGCGATACGACGGATCGGCACGACGCCGGCCGTGTTGCGTGAGGCGTCCACGGCCCCGCGACGGATGTCGGCGACGGCGGGCTCGAGCAGGGCCAGGACCTGCTCCAACTCGGAGGCCAGGGTCACGGCACCACGCTGCTCGGCCTCGTCGCGGCTCTCGGCCAGCCTTCGCCGGAAGAGCCGCAGGTCGTTCCAGCGTCCGAGCGCTTCCTGCGTTTCCTTCTCGCGCTCGACTTGATTGGTCCAGCGGCGCAGGCCCAGGGCCGCGAGATCCTCGGCGAGATATCGGGCTTTCTTGACCGCGATGCGATGCCGGTGGAGCCCGTAGTCGTCCTTGCCTTCGATCGGCTCCGCCAGCTTCGCCTCGGCCTTGCGGCGCGCGCGCTCGAGACGGACCACGGCGCCGTCGTCGTCGCGCCGCGAGAGGCGGTCGAGTCTCCGGAGGAGTCTTCGCACGACGAGGCCGTCGGCCGCCCGCAGGACGCGCCGCTCGCCGCGCATGGCGAGCTTCTCCCATCTCGCCGCGAGGGCCGTCACGGCGTCGGGAGAGAGGAAGCCGAGCTTTCCGAGACGCGCGAGGAGCTGGCGATCGACCTGGAGCTGCCGCTGCTCGGAGAGCGAGCGCACGATCTTCTTCGCCCGGCGCGCGACGTTCTTGCGTCCGAGAGCGCGCGCCGTCGCGCTCACGCGGCGCAGCGCCACTCGCAGGTCGTGAAGGCCCTCGGGATCGCCGCGCCGCGCCGCCTTGCGCGCGCGGTCGAGAGAGCGCTCGCGCATCTTCCAGAGTTCGCCGGATTCGCGCATGGGGCGCTATTATAGGGACACGCCCAACAAAGACGACTTCACGCGCACTTCACGCCGCCTTCACGCTGTTCCGGGGGGCGGAGAGGACAATGCGCCCGCCATGCGGACCCTCGGCGCCATCGACATCGGCACCAACAGCATCAAGCTGCTCGTCGCCAACGTGGAGGACGACGGCGCCCTCGAGGTCCTCCTGCGCGAGAAGGCCATGGTCCGCCTCGGCAGCGAGACGCTCCGCACCGGGAAGCTCTCTCCCGAAGCCATCGAAGCGGGGGTCTCGACGGTCGAGCACTTCGTCAAGCTGGCCGGCGGCTCCGGCGCCACGGTGGTCCGGGCGGTCGCGACCTGCGCCGTCCGGGAGGCCTCCAACGCCGAGGAGTTCGTCGAGGCCGTCCGAAAGCGCACCGCTGTCCGGGTCGAGGTCATCTCGGGCGACGAGGAAGCGCGCCTCATCAACCTAGCCTTGAGGAGCGAGTTTCCCGCCCGCCAGGATCCCCTCTTCCTGATCGACATCGGGGGAGGCTCGACCGAGCTCGTCATCTCCGACGGGTCCCGGGTCCTCCTGACCGAGAGCCTGCCGCTGGGAGTCGTGCGACTGGCCGACCGGCACGCCCGCAACGACCCGCCGTCGGACAAAGACATCGCCGCCATGAAGAAAGAGGTCCGTGCCGCCGCCAAGCGCGCGGCCGAGGCCGTCCGCAAGAAGGGATTCAAGACCTGCGTGGGCTCCTCCGGCACGATCCAGTCGCTGTCGCTCGTGCACGAGGCCGCCATCGTCGGGCGCGAGCCCAGCCCGACCGGCCACCGGACTCTGACGCGGGAAGGCCTGAAGAAGGTCAACAAGATCCTGCGCCGCACGACCGAGAAGGAGAAGCTGCGCGTGCCGGGCCTGGATCCGCGCCGCCGCGACATCGCCGTGCCGGGAGGCCTCCTGCTGGCCTGGATCCTGAAGAGAACCGGCGCCGACGCCATCGTGGTCGGGGAGAGGGGCCTGCGCGAGGGACTCCTCCTCGACTACGTCGCCCGGCACGGGGAAGTCCGCATCTCGGTCAACCGGGACATGCGGGCCCGAAGCGTGGACCGGCTGCTCCGGCGAGGCAACGCGGAGGTGCTCCACGCCGCCCACGTCGCCCGGCTGGCGCTGGAGCTCTTCGACCAGACACACGCCCTCCACCAGCTCACCGCGACCGAGCGGGAGTGGCTCCAGTACGGCGCGCTCCTGCACGACATCGGCTGCTACATCGGATACTCCAAGCACCAGCGCCACTCCTACTACCTGATTACGCACGGGGACCTGACGGGCTTCTCGGCCGACGAGATCGAGGTTCTGGCCTCGCTCGCGCGGTACCACAAGGGCGGCCGGCCCAAGGCCACTCACGAAAACTGGCGGCGCTTGAACCCGTATCTGCAGGCCGTGGTCGAGAAGCTCGCCGCGATCCTGCGCATCGCCGACGGCCTCGACCGCAGCCATCGTCAGATCGTCACGGGTGTTTCCTGCCGGGTGCGGGCCCGCAAGATCGAGCTCGAAGCCGGCGCCCGCGCGGACTGCGAGCCCGAGCTCGACGCCGCACGCAAGAAGGCAGACCTCTTCGAGCGCGTATTCGACCGGTCCGTGGCGCTGCGGGCCGTGCCGGCCGGCCTCGCCGATTCGGTGCACCAGAAGGACCTGGAGATTCTTTCGGCAGAAGCGCTCTGGAACTGACCGAGCGCCGCCGACGGGGGACACCAACGTGAAAGAGCATTTTGCGGAGCAGCTCGAGGACCTGCGGCGGCAGTTGATCCTGATGGGAGGAGAGGTCGAGCGGCAGATTCACCGCGCGATCGAGGCGCTGACCGAGATGGACGCCGAAAAGGCGCGGTCGGTCATCGCGGCCGACGAGGAGATCGACCGCCTGGAGCTGCAGGTCGAAGACTCGGCCATCGCCCTACTCGCCCTCCAGCAGCCGGTCGCCGTGGACCTGCGCTTTCTGGTTGCGGCGCTGAAGATCAACAACGACCTGGAGCGCATCGGGGATCACGCGGTCAACATCGCCGAGGGCGCCGAAAGGCTCGCCGGGCAGAAGCCTTTCAAGCCCTTCATCGACATCCCCTACATGGCCGAAGTCGCGATCTCGATGCTCAAGCAGTCCCTCGACGCCTTCGTCAGCCGCGATGCCGACCTCGCCCGCCGGGTGATCAAGAAGGATGACATCCTCGACGAAAAGAACGTCTCGATCATCCGCGAGCTCCTGACGTACATCGCCGAGTACCCGGCCCTGACCACTTACTGCATCGAGCTGATCTCGATCTCCAAGAACCTGGAGCGCGTCGGCGACCTCGCGACCAACATCTGCGAGGACACGATCTTCATCGCCGAGGCTCGCTGGGTGAAACACCACGCCACCGAAATCAGCCGGCAGTAGGCAGACGACAGAACTCGCTACGGGTTTTCGTCGTCTGCCGTCTGCGGCCTGCCTTCTGCGGTCTAAACTGGACCCGGATGCCGGAATCTCCGTTCCTCTGGGGCGTCGCCACCTCCGCCTACCAGGTCGAGGGCGCCGAGGACAACGACTGGACCGAGTGGGAGGCGTCCGAGCGGCTCAAGAGGCGCGGCGAGCGGTGCGGGAGGGCCTGCGGACACCGCGAACGGTGGCTGTCGGACCTGGCGCTTCTGCCCACGATCCGCGCCAACGCCTACCGCTTCTCGCTCGAACGCAGCCGCATCGAGACGAGCCCCGGAGTCTTCGACGAGCAGGCCCTGGCCCTCGAAGCCGCACGGGTCGCGGCCCTGGTCCGGATGGGCATCGAGCCCTGCGTCACGCTCCACCACTACACGCACCCACGCTGGTTTTGGAGGGACGGAGGCTGGGAGGACCCCAAGAGCGTCGATGCCTTCGCCCGTTACGCGGCGAAGATCGCCGCGGCGCTCGGTCCGCGCGTGCGCTGGTGGGTCACCCTCAATGAGCCGATCGTCTTCATCCTGGGAGGTTTTCTCGGAGGTCAGATCCCGCCCGGCAAGCGAAGCTTCGCCGCGGCGGCGCGTTCTCTCGGGAATCTCCTGCGCGCGCATGCGGCGGCGGCGGCCGTCCTGCGCGAGGCGATCCCGGACGCGAGGATCGGCATTGCCCACAACATGCTCGAGTTCGCGCCGGATCGGGCCGAGAGCGCCCTGGATCGCCGTCTCGCGCGGGAAGGGGAGAGGCTCTACAACCTCTCCCTGCTCGAGGCCGTCGCCACCGGGAAACTGGATTGGTCTTTTCCGGGGCAGGGCCGCGTCCGCGTCCGCCTGGAAGGTCTTCCGGGGGCCGACGACTACCTCGGAGTCAACTACTACAGCCGCGTGCACATCCGCTTCCGCGGAAAACCCGGTGCGATCGGCGAATTCCATTACCGCGACCCCTCCTCGCGCGGCCTGACGGACACCGGCTGGGAGGTGCATCCTCACGGCTTCGACGTCGTCCTGAGGCAGGCCGCCACGGCGAGGCTGCCGATCCTCGTGACCGAGAACGGGATTGCGACGCACGACGACCGGCGGCGCCGGGATTTCCTTCGGGAGCATGCGCTGGTCCTCGCGCACCGGCGCGCGGCGGGCGCCGCCATCCTGGGGTACTTCCACTGGTCGCTGCTCGACAACTTCGAGTGGCTGGAGGGATTCCGCCCGCGCTTCGGCCTCTTCGAGGTCGATTACGCGACGTTCGCACGCCGGCGGCGCCCTTCCGCCGACGTCTTTGCGGAGCTGGGCCGCCGATTTACCGCGGAAGACGCCGGGGGATCTTCCGCCGCCGGTCGAACGTGACGAACTCCGTCACGCCCGCGGCACGGGCCAGCGGCACCGTCCTCTCGTAGCCCCAGGCGACCTCGGCCGGGGCGTGCGCGTCCGACGAAAACGTGACGGGCACGCCGGCCGCGACGAGCTTCGACAGAACCCGCGGCTCGGGATAGGCCTCACCGACGGGCTTGCGCAGGCCGGCCGACGAGATCTCGACGGCGCAGCCGCCATCTCGGGCGGCCGCAATCGCGGCGTCCTCGGCGGACGTGCGGGGCCGGGAAGGTCGGTGTCCGTGCTTCTTCGGCAGGTCGAAGTGCGTCAGCACGTCGAAGAAGCCGGTGCGCGCGGCCTTCGCGAGCAGCCGGTAGTACTCGTCGTAGAGGCTCTCGACGCCCTCGCGCGCGAACCGCGCCGGCGATCGCGAGGGATCGTCGATCCAGTCTCCCGCGACCCAGTGCACCGAGCCGAGCACGAGGTCCCAGTCGGCGCGCGCGAGCCAGCGCGCGAGCTCCTCTTCGTGGCCCTCGGCGTAGTCCGCCTCCAGGCCCAGCCGTACGGAGATCGTTCCGGCGAACTCGCGCGCGAGCGCGGCGACCTCCGCGACGTAGTCGTCGAACTGCTCCTCGCGCATCGCCAGCTTCGGATCACGCTCGCTCTCCGGCAGGAAGTAGAGAGGAATGTGGTCCGTGATCGCGATCTCGGAGAGCCCGCGCGCGATCGCGCGCTCGACGAACTCGCGGGTAGCGCCTCCCGCGTGGCCGCACCGGAACGTGTGCACGTGGTAGTCGACGAGCCCGTCCACGGCCGGGATTATGGCGTGGCGCCGGCTTCACGCCGTCTTCACGCGCCTTGCCTAGGCTTGGTGCATGAGCGATTGCGCGGTCGCCGAGGAACGTTGCGATTGCGGGCAGGCGCCGCTGGTGGCGGAAGGCTCGGTCCCTGTCTCGGGCTTCTCGGTCGAGCTGCGGCAGTCCGGCGACGTCCGGCGCTATCGATTCTGCTTCGCGCTGCGCGGGGACGTCGCGACCCCGGTGCACGTGGTCTTCTCGCCATCGCTCCGCCGCGCGGAGGTGAAAGCCGGCGACCTGAAAGCGCTTCCCATCTCCGACGTCGATTCCCCGTGCGAAGCGCAGAGACGCTGGATCGCGTGGTGGCGCGGAGGCCGCTCCGCTCCGCGCTTCACGCCGCCGCGGCGCACCGGGAACGCTCCGGTCCTCGCGCGGGCCTCTTCCTAGCATCTTTACTCTTCCTTCGGGTCGATCTTCCGGCGTGCTCGCCCGGACTTCGCGCCGCCGGCCGATCCTCGAGCCGACCGCGATGCTGCTCTGTGACTTTCACATTCACACCACCTATTCGGACGGGATCCTTCCCCTGCCGAAGGTGGTGGACCTGTTCGGGCGTTCCGGGCACGACGTCATCGCGATCACCGACCACATCGTCAACCGCGACAACGGTCTGGGCCGCATCGCCCATCGGATCCGCCACAGCCTGAACCCCGAGACCTGGAAGCGCTACGCCGAGGAGATCGATCGGGAGGCCGACCGGGCCTGGCACGCCTATGGCATGGTTGTGATTCCGGGCGCCGAAATGACCCGCAACACCATCAACCGCGACACGTCCGTCCACGTCCTCGCGCTGGGACTCGACGAGTTCCTGCCGGCCGACGGAGACCCGATCGAGATGCTCGGCGAGATCCGGGCCCGCGGCGCCGTGTCGGTGGCTTGCCACCCGCACGAGATGAGCGAGTGGTTCGCCAATACCTGGTACCTCTGGAACCGCCGCAAGACCGTGGCGCCTCTCGTGGACCTCTGGGAGGTCGGCTGCCGCTGGGAGCTCTTCCCCGTGATCTCGCGCGCGAGCCTGCCCCACATGGCCAACAGCGACTTTCATCGACCCGAGCACCTCTACGCGTGGAAGACGCTGCTGAAGGCGGAGAAGAAGCGCGAGTCGGTCCTCGCGGCGCTGCGGCGCGGCACGGGGATCGGCGTCCTGCGTCTGGTGCCCGACGAATCCACGGCGACGGCATGAGGCTCGCCATCGGGCTGCTGGGTATCGGAGGGCTGGCGATCGGGACCGCCGCGTACGCGGCGTCGGCGGTGTCCCTCTGGCGTCTTCGCCGCCGCCAGCGCGGCGAGCCGCAGGGCGGCTTCGCGCCGCCGGTCACGATCATCAAGCCCCTGGCCGGTGGGGACGAAGGATTGAGCGACAACCTCGAGTCGTTCTACCGGCTCGACTACCCGGAGTACGAGGTCGTGTACTCGTTCGCCGATCGGGACGATTCGGCCTATCCGATCGCCCGCGAGGTCGCCGACCGGCATCCCGCGATCCGTTCGACTTTCGTCTTCGACGAGCGGGAGCCGGGCGGCAACGCCAAGGTCAATCGGCTCACCGCCGGCCTGGGCTACGCGCGCAGCCGGCTGGTCCTCTTCTCCGACGGAAACGTCCGCGTGCGGGGAGACTTTCTCCGGCGCGCGGTTTCGTGGTTCCGCGATCCGAGCGTGGGTCTCGTGTCCCACCTCTTTCGCGCTTCCGGCGCGTCGAGTCTGGGCTCCCGCCTCGAGGCCCTGTACCTGAACGGCTGCCTCCTGCCCGGTACGGCCCTGGTCGCCGACGAGCTGGGAATCCCGTGCGTGGTCGGCAAGTCGATCCTCGTTTCGCGCCGCGCTCTCGAGGCCGCCGGCGGGATCCGCTCTCTTCGCGACTACCTCGCCGAGGACTTCGTCCTCGGCCGTGAAGTGCGCCGGGCCGGATTTCGCGTTGTGCTCTCGGCCGACGTGCTCGACACGATGGAGGTCGGTAAATCGCTCCGGGCCGTATGGGCGCGCCATCGCCGCTGGTCGATGATGCGCCGCCGACTCGCCGGCCGCCTCTACGCGGGGGAGCTCTTCGTGGGCGCCCTCCCGTGGTTCGGCCTCGCGATGGTTTCTCCGTCGGTCCCTCTGAGAGTCGCGGCGGGGGTGCTACTGGCGGCGCGCTGGGGCGGCGAGTTCGTGGTCAGCCGGTCGTGGGGACGCCAGCTCGATTGGCGCGACATGGCGCTCCTGCCCGTTCGGGACCTGGGCGCCGCGGCCGTGTTCGTCGCCGGTCTTCTCGGAAGGGTCGTCGCCTGGCGGGGCCGCCCGATGGTCATCGGGCGCGACACGCAAATTACCCGGGGCGTCGCCTAGGATTTCGGTTCGGGCGAGCTCCCGCGACGGTTAGAGCGCCGGTACGGCCTTGAGACCCCGGCGGGCGAGCTTGTCGAGCATGCTCTGCTGCGTGTCGCACTCGGCTTCGCCCGGGGCCGGGCGGCGCCGCACGTAGGTGCCGTCGCTCTCGAGATCGCGGGCGCGCATGTTGTCGGCGCGGATCGGCTCCAGGACTTCCTGGCGGATCTTCTCTTTCGCCTTCTCGTCGAGGATCGGAACCATCAACTCGACGCGCCGGTAGAAGTTGCGCGGCATCCAGTCGGCGCTGGCGACGTAGATCTCCTGTTCGTCGCCGACCCCGAACGCGAAGGCCCGGCTGTGCTCGAGGAAACGGCCCACGACGCTCGAGACGCGGATGTTCTCGGAGATGCCGGGGACTCCCGGACGAAGGCAGCAGATCCCGCGAATCGACAGCTCGATCGGCACGCCCGCCTGCGACGCCCGGTAGAGGGCCCGGATGACGCTGGAGTCGACCAGGGAGTTCAGCTTCGCGACGATCGCGGACGGCTGGCCCTGGCGTGCCTTCTCCGTCTCCCGCTCGATCAGCGAGATGACCTTTTCGTGCAGGGTCGAGGGCGCGGTGGCCAGCCTCCGGTACTTGCGCTTCTTGGAAAAGCCCGTCAGGAAGTTGAAGAGCTCCGAAGCGTCCTGGCCGAAGTCGGCCCGCGCCGTGAAGAGCCCGAGGTCCGTGTAGACCTTCGCGGTCAGGCGGTTGTAGTTGCCGGTTCCGACGTGCACGTACCGGCGCATGGCCGCGCCCTCACGCCGGACGACCAGCGCGATCTTGGCGTGCGTCTTCAGGTCTTCGACGCCGTAGGCCACGTGAACGCCAGCGCGCTCGAGCGCCTGCGCCCAGTGGATGTTGTTCTCTTCGTCGAATCGCGCCTTCAGCTCGACGAGCACGGCGACCTGCTTCCCATTCTCGGCCGCGCGGGCGAGCGCGGCCACGATCGGGGAATCGGCGCCGACGCGATACAGCGTCATCTTGATCGCCAGGACGTCCTTGTCCACCGCGGCTTTCTCGAGCAAGCGCAAGACCGGCTCGAACGAGTCGTACGGGTGATGAAGGAGAACGTCGCTCTTCCGGATCACGTCGAAGGGGTTGGACGGCGGATCGAAGATCGTGCGCGACGACGGAAGGAACGACGGGTCCTTCAGGCCGGGCAGATCGAGCTTGAGGACCGACAGAAGGTCCGCGGCGCCGAGGGGCCCGTCCACCGCGTAGACGTCGGGCTCCTCGAGCTCGAGCTGCGTGCGGAGGAGCTCGCGCACCTGCGGCGGGCAGCGCTCCTCGACTTCGAGCCGGATGGCGGCGCCGAAGCGCCGGCGGCGCACGTTCTCGGTCATGCTGCGCAGCAGATCCCCCGCCTCGTCCTCCCGGATCTCGATGTCGGCGTCGCGCGTGACGCGGAAGGCCGACGCCCCCAGGATTTCCATCCCGGGAAAGAGACGCTCGAGGTGCGCCTCGACGAGCTCTTCGAGGAGAACGAACTCCTGGTCCTTGCCCGTGCCGCCCGGGACGCGGACAAATCGCGACAGCGACGCGGGAACCTTGACGCGGGCGAAGGCGGCGCGCTTCTCCTTCTTCTCGGACAGTTCGACCGCCAGAGAGAGCGACAGGTTCGACACGAACGGGAACGGGTGCGCCGGATCGAAGGCCAGGGGCGTGAGGACCGGAAAGACCACGTTCTCGAAGTAAGCGGTCAGCTCCTTCCGGCGCTCGGGCTCGATCTCGCTCCAGCGGAGGATGCGGACGCCCGCTTCGGCCAGCATGGGCCGCAGATCGTTGCGGAGAGTCTGCATCGCCAGCCCTGCGTCCCTCTCGACGATCTCCCGAATCAGCCGCAGCTGTTCACTCGCGGAGAGGCCGTCGGCCGACACCTCGGTGACCGACGCCTCCAGCTGCTCGTGCAGGCCCGAGACGCGGATCATGAAGAACTCGTCGAGGTTGGAGTGGAAAATCGCGAGGAACTTGATGCGCTCGAGCAGGGGCCACTTCGGGTCGAGAGCTTCTTCGAGGACCCGCCGGTTGAAGGCGAGCCAGGAGATCTCGCGATTGAAATAGAGAGATCGATCCTCGAGACGATCGTCGGGACCCGCTGACCCACCTATGAAATGAACTTCACTCATGAGCCGGACGCAGGAGGGGGAGGGTACCACCGCCAAACGCGACGAGTGTGAAGTCGAGGTGGTGGGGCTCGCCGAGGCCCACTGGAGCGTCCTCTCGAGGTGGCGGAGAAAGCGAGAACCCTGAAAAAGGCCCGTTTTCTTCGTATGTCTTGATATTGTCTAAATCTTCAGTTAGACAATTCGCGACATGGACACCCGAAGTGGGCCCGCTTCCGAGCCCCGACTGACGATCGGCGCCGTCGCCCGGGCCACGGGATTGTCAGCGGACACGATCCGCGTCTGGCAGAAGCGCTACGGCTTCCCGGCGCCGCAGAGGAGACCTTCGGGCCACCGCGTCTACAGCCTCGCGGACGTCCGCCGGCTGCGGCGGATCTCGGAAGCCCTGGCTCGCGGCCATCGTCCCGGCCAGGTCGTTCGGCTCTCCGAGCCCCGCCTCGACGCGCTCCTGACGGGTGCGGCGCCGATGGGGTCCGCCTCGCTACATGGCGCCACGCCGTTGAAGTCTCTGATGAACCTGGTCCGAGCCCACGACGGGCAGAGGCTGACGTCGGCGTTGCTCTCGGAAGCGGCGGCGCTCGGCCCGATCGAGTTCCTCCGGCTTCGGATCGTGCCGTTGATCGAGCAGGTCGGCCAAGGATGGGAGAAGGGCGAGCTCGGAATCGCGCACGAGCATTCGTTCTCGGAACGCATCGAGGACGTGCTTCGCGTCGTGCGTCTTCCCTTCGAGCGCGACGCCGCGGGACCGCGGATCACGCTGGCCACGCTCGCTGGCGAGAGGCACGGACTGGGTCTGCAGATGTGCGCCGTCATCGCCGCGGTCTCCGGGCTCGTGCCCCACCTTCTCGGCACCGATCTGCCGGTCTCCGAGATCGCGTCGGCGTCGCGCGCGAGGAAGTCGGCCGCCCTGGGTGTCTCGATCTCGATCTCGACGGGAGGACCGGGCTCGCGCGATCGGCTCGCGGAGCTGCGCCGGACGGTGCCCGCAGCGACGCCGATCCTCGTGGGAGGCCTCGGCGCCCGGCGGAGCCACCCTCCCGGAGGCTGCGTGATCCTCGACGACCTGCAGGGCCTCTACGACTGGACGCGGCGGCTGTCCGCATAGCCGCCTCCAAGCAGTCTCTTCACGACGAAGACCGACGCGTCGTCGGGCAGCCGCTCCTGGCATGCGTGCTCGGCCAGGGCGTCGAACACGGCCGAGACCAGCTGCGCGGCGGGAGCGTCGCGGAGCACCCGCGCGATTCCCGCCAGCCTCTCCAGCCCGAACTCCTCGCCGTCCGGCGACGGGCACTCGGTCACGCCGTCGGTGTAGAGAAGAAGCAGGCCTCCCGCCGGTATCTCGGCGTGCCCGACTCTGTACGACGAGGCCGCCGAGACGCCGAGCACGCGCCCCGACTCGGGAAGCGCGCGAGCGCCGTCCGGTCCGAGGACGAGCGGCGGCGGATGCCCGGCGTTGATGTAGTCGAAGGCGCCGGACTCGTCGAGCTCTCCGTAGACCAGCGACACGAAACGCGAAGACAGAGTCGAGACGCAGAGAATGCGGTTCAATCGCTCGATCGTGGCGTCGATCTTGAGCTGACGCGCGGCTCCCATGCGCAGCCCCACCACGACGTCGCGGGCCTCCAGCGCCGCGGGGAGCCCGTGGCCGGAGGCGTCCGCGATCATCAGGCCCAGAACTTCCACAGACAGAGGCTGGGCGTCGAAGACGTCGCCGCCCACGGCCTCCGCCGACTCGGAGCGCGCGGCGAGCTCGAAGCCCGGCAGGAGCGGCAGCGGATCGGGGAGGAGACTGCGCTGGATGGCGCGGGCGCGGTCGAGGATCCCGGTCCAGCTCGCCTCCAGGGCCCTCTGCTGGATCGCGAGGCGCGCCATCTGCAGGAGCAGTACCTGGCCCTCGGCCGGCGCGCCGGCGAGTCGGAACGCCGCGAGCCACTCGGCGCGGGCGCCGAGGAGCCAGAAGAAGACCGGAGATGGGTGCGGCGAGAAGAGCACCTGCTGCGCGGACAGGGCTTCGTGCTCGTAGGACGGAAGCGCGTCGAGCCGCGCTCGCAGCGGCGACCCGGACGGCGGCAGCGTGTGCCACCGGGGACCTTCGCGGCGGGCGAGCAGGCTCTCCTCGATGCCGCACTCCTCTCCGAACCGCTCGGCCGTGCGCTCGACGGCGGTCCGAAAGAAAGCGGCGGCCTCTCGGGCCGGCAGATCGGCGTACACCGGCTCGACCAGCCGGTAGAGCCGTTTGGGCTGCTCGGCCGAGGCCGAAGCGGACGTTTCGCTCGATACGGGGATCGTCATGGAACCTCCATCAGGGAGCGCGAGAGTGCCGGATGGCGGCGAGCCCGGCGTGAAGGCGCCGTGAGGGGCGGGCGAAGCCGATTCTTACGAACTCTTCACGCGACGCGCGCCGGCGCTTCACGCCGGCGCGCGAGCATGGCGTCCACTGCGTCGCACGACCCTTCCACCCGCCCCGAGCTTCTCGGGGCCTTTTTTTTGAACCGAGGTTAGAATCCGCGGCTCATGAGAACCGCTACGACCGCAATCCTTCTCGCCATCGGCCTGTCCGGATGCAGCTCCTCGCAGTTGACTCCGGGCGGCGCGAAGGTCGAGGTGTACGAGACGCATCATCGCTCCTCCGAGGGCCTGGCCAAGCTGCCCCAGGGCTGCCGTTATCTCGCGTCGAGCGGGCCGATCGACCAGCAGGCTCCGGAGCGACTCGTCTACGACCCCTATCGCAAGCAGCGCAACTGGACCGCGGAGCAGGGAGGAAACGTCCTGCTCCTGCGATCGAGCGTGCTCATGAGCCTTCCCAAGACAGAGTGTCCGCCCAACGACCGCTCCTACGATTGCCAGGAAACGCTCCAGACCTGGTACCGCGTGGAGTTCGAGGCTTTCGCGTGCGACCCGCCTGCGCTCGTGACGCTGGCCGCCGTCGGCAAGGAGAATCTGCCGGACGACAAGATCGCTTGGTGGTGGCCGTTCGGGAAGAAGAAGGCGGCGCCGGCTTCCGCGCCCACGCCCGCCTCCGCACCTGCCGCGTCCCCGGCTCCTGCGCCCGCATCCGCGAGCGCTCCCACGCCCGCGACTCTCGCGGCCGCCGGACTGACGACCGCGGAGCTGAAGTCGAAGGTCCTCGACCTGATGCACGAGAGCGTCAGCACCGACGTGATCGTCGCGTACGTCAAGAGCCGCCGCGTCGCGACCGCGCTCACCGCCGACGAGATCATCGACTGGAAGAAGTCGGGAATCGCCGAACCCGTGATCGAAGCCGCGATCGCGCAGGCATCCCACTAGGCCGAGCGGTTCACGCCGAATTTACGCGGACTTCCACGCGCGTTGACCGCCCGCGCTCAAGACTGCGGGCCAATACAGGAGGAAGGACGCTTATGAAGCAGAGGCTCGGATATTTTTTTGCGGCGGCGGCGGCCGTGTTCCTGATGTCCGGGGCCGCGCGCGCCCAAATCACGCCGGCGGAAGGGTACACGCCCCCCGACGACACGCCGACGGTCAAGGTGGGAGGCACGATCTTCGCGGATTACACCTGGCAGGCCGAGCCGAAGGCCGTGGACGCGGACGGAAACACGTATCACCCGAACGCCTTCAACGTCACGCGCGCCTACATCAACGTCACGGGCAACATCTCGCACCTGATCTCCTTCCGCATCACGCCGGACGTCGTGCGCGTCGGCAACGTCAGCGGCACCGACGTTCCGGGCCTCACCGGCACGCTGACCTACCGCCTCAAGTACGCCTACGGCCAGCTGAACTTCGACGACTTCACGACGAAGGGTTCATGGTTCCGCCTCGGCATGCAGCAGACCC
>JBKOZO010000102.1:0-17248 GCA_046725935.1 Acidobacteriota bacterium
TGAAGGAGTAGAAGAGGTTGGATTGCGACACCCGGGCGCCCAGCGGCCACCCGACAGAGCCGATCCCGGGAAGACGGACCTCGCTGGCCGGCCGCCCATCGAGCGTGAACAGGCGGAGCCGACTCTGGACATCGGCGAGGTAGTGCACGACGAGCTGGTCGCCCGCGATGACGGCGTCGGCGATCACGTCGGCGGACTCGGGGACGATCGTTCGGGGACTGGCGATGGACGGATCGGCAAGGTCGAGCGCGATCACGCGTTTGCGAGGGGCGTCCAGATTGGTCCGGAGGTAGAACACCGTGCCCACGATGTCGATCGGCGTGTGAAAGGCCGCCGGTTCCGCGAGGATTCGTGTCCAGCGCGCCGCGAGATCGGGGCGGTTGGGATCGCCGAGGTCGGCCACGAAGACCTCGCTGTGGGTACCCTTCTCGGCGACGGCGATCGCAAAACGCCCGTCCTCGCTGGCCATGCAGTAGACCCACGTCGCGTCCTTCCACTCGCGGATCGGCAAATCACGCGATTGCGCGGATCCGAGACGGTGATAGAGGATCCGCTTCTCCAGGCGCGGGCCACCAGTGGCTCTCGTCGTTGGGACTCCGCGGCCGACGTAGAAGAATCCGCGGCCATCGTGAGTCCAGCAGGCCGCATTCAGGACGCCACGAAGGACGTCGCCGCGGTCCCTTCCCGTCGCGAGGTCCCGCACCCGGATCTGCCCTTCGCCGCCGCCTCCGCGAGACGCGATGTAAGCGAGCAGGCGCCCTTCCGGCGAGACGGAGAAGTCCCGGATCGCGGTCGAACCGTCCGGCGAGATCGTGTTGGGGTCGAGGATGGCCCGGGGCGGATCTTCGAGGCCCCGTTGCGTGTACAGGACCCCCTGGGGCTGGGAGCCGGCGTTCTCGACGAAAAAGAGACGACCCGCTTCGTACCAGGGCACCTCCGTTCGCGTGTAGCTCGAGAGAGACGTGAGCCGGCGCCGGATCGCCTCACGGCCCGGCAGGCGCTTCAGGAAATCCTGCGTGAATGAAGCTTGCGTCCTGGCCCATGCCGACGTGCGCGGACTCGCCGCCTCGAGCCACCGATACGGGTCCGCGACTCGGACGCCGTGGAGCTCCTCGACGACCTGTCCTCGCGGGGTCTCGGGATACCGGGGAACCTGAGCCGACGAGTCCGCCCTGCAGAGGAGGGCGCCGAGAGACAGGACCCGAACCGCGTGGCCGAGCTTGCGTGCTCGAATCACTTCGCGCTGGCGACGAGCTTCTGGAAGCGCGGGTTGCCGCGCAGCGGGTCGAAGTTGGGGTCGATCTTCAGCCAGCCGGGCGAGAGGAAGTACGGGATCTTCAGCAGCGGCTCGAGCAGATCGAGCGCCTTCTCTGGCTCCTCGACGAGGATGTAGATGCGGGCGAGCTGGTGTTGGATGTAAGCCCCGCCGTAGGCATCCTTCGCCAGCGGCAGGATCTCGACGGCGCGATGCCCCTCACGGATCGCCTCCTCCTTCCGACCCAGGTAGGCCAGCGAGAGCCCGAGTTGCACGTGCGATTGCGCGTCATCGGGCGTTGCTCGAAGCCGCTCCTCGTAAGCCTTCCGAGCCTCCTCGGCATACGTGTGCACTTTGGTCGCATCGCCACCCAGGGCATAGGCCTGCGTGAGGCAGAGGGACCAAACGCCTTTGTCGTCATCGAACGCGCTCGGGGTCAGGCGAAGCAACAGCTCCCGCTGCCCCTCGTCGAGGACCCAGACGAGGTCGTTATAGTTCGCCAGGAAGGCTACGAGCGCCGTGGGCTCCACGTCCTGATGAGCGCTTCTGAGAACTGCCCGAGCCCCCTCGAGACCTCCCTGCGCGAGGTAAGTCATCGCCTTGAACTCGATCAGAGAGAGGTTCGTTGGTGAGAGGGCCAGACCACGGTCCAGGACCTCGCGCGCTTCTCGATGGCGCCTGACGAGGAGAAGAGCGAGGCCGAGCCGCCGAAGCGTGAGGACGGACCGCGGGTCGAGGCGCTCGGCCTGCCTCAGGTGCTCCACCGCGGCATCCCAGCGCCCGAGGGATTCCTCGGCGTTTGCTACAAACGAGAGGATCTCCGCGTTGCCGGGCGCCAGGCGCTGCGCCTTCTGATACTGCACGAGCGCGCGGCCGTAGTCCACGATCACCACGTCCTGATAGCGTCCCAACGCCAGGTATCCCTCAGACCGATCGGGCGCGAGCGCCACGGCCTTCTCTGCCGTCTCGCGGGCGCGCTCGGCCAGCTGCGGCGTGGGCGTGCTGTTGGCGTAGAGGGACGAGTTGACCATCGAGACGCGCGACCACGCCTGCGCAAAACCGGGGTCCAGGGCCACGGCCTGCTCGTACGAACCCAGCGCCTTGCGCACGGCCGTTGGTTCGGTGGCCGACATTCCTCTCGAGGCCTCTTCCCCCTTGAGGAAGGCATCGTACGCCGCGAGATTTTGCGTGGGCTTCTCGGAAAGCCGCTTCTCCTCGCCCGCTCCGAGCGCGCCGCCCAGAGCCTGCGCCACCTTCGTCGCGATGTCGGACTGAACCTGGAACACGTCCGTCAGCGCCGCGTCGAACGGCTGCTGCCACCTGGACGCCGGAGGGCCGTCGCTCTTGATCTGGACCAGCTCCGGGTTGACCTGGACGCGGTTGGCGCCGGCGCCTTTCTGCCAGCGCACCGTGGCGGTCAGCAGGTAGTTGGCGGAGAGCTCGCGAGCGATCTCCTGCGGCGTCTTGTTGGTCTTCTTGTATGGTGTCGAGCTACCGCGCGCGATCACCTCGATGCCCGGCAGCGCGGTGAGTTTGCCGCGGATCTGGTCCGCAATGCCGTCGGCGAAGTAGTCGTCCTCGGGCGCGCCGAGGTTTTCGAAGGGCAGGACGGCGACGCGCTTGACGCGGGCGGCGGGAGCCGACGATTTCGGGCGCCGCCACATCAGAAGCGCCGCCACAGCGAACACGGCAGCGAAGGCGGCGATGAACAGGATCGCCTTGCCGGGGCCGCGGCGGGGCGGGATCACGTACGAGCCGCTCGTGGCCGCGCCGAAAGTTGTCGGCGCCGACGCCTCCGACAATGCGAATGCCACGTCCTTCGCCGTCTGGAACCGGTTCTCCCGGTCTTTTTCCAGGCAGTGCCGCACGATGTGGTCCAGGGCCGGCGAGATGTTCCTTCCCGACTGCGTCAGCTCCGGCGGATCTTCCTTGAGCACGGCGGCGATCGTGTCGCTCGCGGTGTCTCGCTTGAACGCCTTCTTGCCGGAGAGCAGCTCGTACAGGATCGCGCCGAAGGAAAAGATGTCCGAGCGGTGATCCACGGGCAGCCCCCGGAGCTGCTCGGGGGACATGTACCCCATCGTCCCCATCACCGTGCCGGGCTCGGTGTGTCCTGAGCCCGTCGGCGCGCTCGTCTTGGCTTCCGGTGCCGCGTCCACGCGCTTGGCCAGGCCGAAGTCCAGGATCTTGACGTGCCCGTCGTTTGAGACGAAAACGTTCTCGGGTTTCAGGTCGCGGTGCACGACGCCCTTGCCGTGGGCCGCCGACAGACCTTTCGCGATCTGCAGGCACCAGTCGATCGCCTGCTTCTGCGAGACGGTCGCGCCGTCGATCTTGCCGCGCAGTGTCTCGCCCTCGAGAAGCTCCGTGACCGCGTAGGCCGTTCCGTTCTGGGTGCCGAAGTCGTGGATCGCGAGGATGTTCGGGTGCGACAGCGCCGCGACGGCCTTCGCCTCCCGCTCGAAGCGCGCCAGCGCATCCGGATCCTTCGCGACGGACTCCGGAAGGACCTTTACCGCGACGTCCCTGTCGAGCTTCCGGTCGCGCGCGCGATAGACCTCGCCCATTCCTCCCGCGCCGAGCGGCGAGAGGATCTCATAGGCACCGAGGCGCGTACCGGTTGCGAGCGTCAAGGCTGGTTGTCGCGTGGATTCTAGACCAACGTGAAGGCGAGGGAGGCGCAGCCGCTCGGAAAGCGCGAGATAAGCTACTCGAGAGATACCGCGATGAAGCTCAAGGACCGGGTGGCCATCATCACCGGCGCGACGTCCGGCCTGGGCGAGGCCGCGGCGCTCCTCTTCGCGGAGGAGGGCGCGAAGGTCTTGGTGTCAGGGCGTGACGAGGCGCGAGGAAAGAAAGTCGCCTCGGCGATCGCGGCGGCCGGCGGCGCGGGGGTTTTCGTTCGGGCTGACGTTCGGCGGGCGGCCGACTGCGAACGTCTCGTCGCCGAGACCCTGCGCTCCTTCGGCGGACGCCTGGACATCCTTTTCAACAACGCGGGTGTCTACTACGCGCACAACGCGGTGGACTGTACGGAAGAAGAATGGGACGCGACCGTGGACTCGAGCCTCAAGGGCGCCTGGCTCATGTCCAAGTACGCGCTGCCGACGATGATCGCGCAGGGGAGAGGCGTGATCATCCACCAGGCCTCAGGATGGGGCATCCAGGGCGGCGACCTTGCCGTCGCGTACTGCGCGGCCAAGGGTGGGGTCGTCGTGATGACCAAGGCGATGGCAATCGACCACGGCAAGCAGGGCATTCGCGTGAACTGCCTCTGTCCCGGGGACGTCGACACGCCGATGCTGGAGGTGGATGCCAGGAACCGGGGACTCTCCTACGCGGACTACATGAAGGGTGCCGCGAATCGGCCGCTCGGCCGCGTCGGGACGCCGCAGGAGCTCGCGCGCGCGGCGCTGTTCCTGGCCTCGGAGGATTCGTCGTTCATGACGGGCGCGGCGCTCGTCGTGGACGGCGGCGGCGTCGCGGACTGAATCGCGCATGAAGGGTCTGGCCGAAAAGCGCGTGCTCGTCACCGGCGGTGCGAGCGGCATCGGCGCCGCGATCGTCGCCCGGTTCCTGGACGAAGGCTCGCGCGTCGCGGTGATCGATCGCGATGCGGCGGCGAGCCGCGTGCTCGCCCAGAAGCACCCGGGCCTCGCCGGGGTCGTCGAGGCCGACGTCTCCGACGCGGCCGCGGTGGCCCGCGCATTCCGCGAGGTCGACGAGCTGCTCGGCGGCCTCGACGTCGCGATCAACAACGCCGGTATCAGCATCCGCCACGACTTCATGGACATCACCCCGGAGGAGTGGCGCCGGGTCGTGGGAGTCGACCTCGACGGCGTGTTCTACGTGGCCCAGCAGTCCGCCCGGCGCATGCTTGCGGCCGGCGGGGGCGTCATCATCAACATGGGCTCGACCTCGGGGATGAACGGCTACCCGCGCTACGCCGACTACAACGCCGCAAAGGCCGGCGTCATCGAGCTGACGCGCACTATGGCGCTCGAGCTCGCGCCGACCATCCGCGTCATCGCCGTGTGTCCCGGGTACGTATGGACACCCATGCAGGAAGCGGAGTACACGCCGGAGATGAAGGCGGCAGTGGACGCCAAGATTCCGCTGCGCCGCCACTCGACCCCCGCCGAGATCGCGGCGCTCTACGCGTTTCTGGCTTCCGACGAGGCCCCGTACATCACGGGACATCCCGTGATCATCGACGGCGGCGAGATCGCCGGGGGGCTGGCGAGCCGCTGAGAGATAGGGCCAACCGCAGTCGATCCCAGGGTTTCGTCGCCCGCACCACCAATCCCGGAACCGGATCGCCCGCTTCGAGACGTAGTTCTGCCGGCAGGATCTCGAGCCGCAGATTCGCATCCGCCAGCACGCGCTCGAGGTACGGACGGCTATGGTTGAAGCGCCCGTGCGGGCGGAGGCAGTACCGCGGATCGGACCCGGCGTCGATCCATTCCTCCACGGTGAAGATCAGGCGACCGCCGGGATGGAGCGCGATGGCGGAAGCCCGGAGGACCTCCTCGAGCGGCCCAAAGTATACGAGAGTGTCGGCCGAGACGATCACATCGAACATCCCGGGGGAGTCGCACAGGTAGGCGGTCAATTCCCGTTGCACCAGTTCGTCGTAGACGTTCTTCGTCCGGGCTTGCGCAAGCATGCGCGCGGAGAGGTCGACCCCCACCAGTCGACGCGCATACGGTGCGATGAGCGGTCCGCACAAGCCGGTGCCGCACCCGGCATCGAGCACATCCAGGCTCTTCGACGGTTCGCCCTCCGAGTCCGCGAGCATCGCCGCGACCAGCTCCGGAGCGCGATACAACAGCCTGGCGAGCTTGGACTCGAAGCTGCCGGCGAAACTGTCGAACGTCCTTTCGATGTACGCGTCCGAGGCCCGTGCGGGAACCTCTTTACCGGAGCACGCCGCCAGCATGTGCCGGGCAATGGGATCGCCCGGTTCGTCTTCCAGCCACTTCTGGAAGATGGCGACGGCCTCCTCGACTTCGCCGAGGGTACAGTGCGCGAGCGCCAGTAACCTCCGCGCTTCGGGGTGCTTCGGCCGGAACGTGATGACTTTGCAGAAGCAGACGGCCGCTTCGTGCGTCCGCTTCTGGCCGTTCAACAGGATCCCCAGGTTGGTGTACGCGTCCGTATGATCGGGCTTCGCGCGAATAGCCGCTCGGTAGGCCGCTTCCGCTTCGGCCATCTTGCCTTGCGCCCTCAGGAGGACACCGAGATTGTTGTGCGCATTGGCATGATTCGGATCGAGGGCGATCGCGTGCTGACACACGGCGATCGCCTCGTCCAGCTCGAGTCGATCCCGCAGGACGATCGCCAGGTTGCTGTACCAGTCCGCCCGATCGGGCTCGAGCGCGAGACTCCTCTGGATCAGCTCAACGGCCCGCTCGCTTCGCCCCTCCTGATGGGCGAGCACTCCCGAGTAGTGCACCGCGTCGGGATGGTCGGGAGCCACTTCGAGAACTCTGCGGTAGATCTCGCTCGCGGCAACCCATTGGTCGTTTTGCTGCAGCCGGATCGCGATCGATACCGCTTCGTCTAGGCTGACCGCGCGGTCCGTTGTCGGTGACTCCCGCATGGAATGGATCAGCTCCGTACCCGCCCGACGCGCCAGACGATCCAGGCCGTCATCGGCGTTCGTCCCGGTTACCCTTCCTTGTGGGCCTTGATGTCGTATTTGAAATGGAGTCCGGCTTCGAGCGTTCCATCGGTCTTTTGCCGACGGTATTCCAGATCGACCTTGGCGAACTGAAGCGCGACGCTCTCCGCGATGGCGGCCTCGTCGCCGGAACCACTTGGATGAACACTCGTAATGATGACGTCGTTCATCTTGATGATCAGATACTCCTGCTGGCCCTTGCCGGCCTTGCGTGCCGTGATCGTCGCTTCCTTGATGTGCTCACCGGTCGCGCACGCCCTCAACAGGACCGGCGACGCCTTATCGATGCGATGTATGAAGTTGAAGTCGTTGAAACTCGCTTTGCCCGCGCCGCCGCCGCCGTGAGCCATGGAACTGCTGTTCGAGACTCCCCAGGACCACGAGAGCACCTCCACCTCGTCTTTGTGCTTGTCGTCGAGCGATTCCCCCTTGATGTCACCGATCTTCGCGAAAATATCGGACGCCATGACGATGCTCCTGTCCTATGGGCGTTGCGTTCACGGATTCCCAAAAGATCTGACGGCCATGGCCGACGTCCGCGTCGCTGTCCGCGGAGCGACATGGCCAGCCCCTAAAGCTGAGAGTGTATGCGCGTCCCGCGAGACAAGCACGCAAAGTGTCCTCTGAAGCTGGGCGGCGTGAAGCCTCGAGAGGCTGTCGCGCGTATCTGAAGGACCCGCGATGCGGCATATCGCGGTTCGAGGCTCCGACACTTCATGACCGCGGCCCGACGATCATCGACGCCGGCGAGATCGCCGCGGGACTCGCGAGCCGCTAGAAGCGGGTCAGCTCACCAGACGGGGCCGCCCATGTAGACGCCGCCCCAACCCGGTCCTCCCCAGCAGCAGGGCCCGCCCCAGCCGGGGTATCCGTAGCTGACACCGACGTAGGTCGTCGTTTCGCATCCGACGGAAGCGGTCGCGAAGGCGACCAGGACGAGCAAGACGAGGAGGCGAAGCGGATTCCATTTGCGGTTGCGCATGAGCGGTGTTCCTCGCGTCAATACGGATACTTCTGTAGGGCGACGACCGCGCCGGTCGGGTCGGCCACGACGGCGAGGGTGCCCTTGCGGAGGTCGGGGTGGGCCGCGAGCAGAACGCGACCGCCCAATCCTTGAACGCGCGCGGCCAGGCCGGCGGGATCGGTCACGAACACGTAGGGGAGCCAGTTCGGCGGCACGTCCTTCTTGGAATCCGGGAGACGAAAGACGCCGGCACAGGCTCCGCCATGCTTGAGCACGGCGTAGCTCGCGCCCGACTCGCTCTTCGACACGGTCATCTCGAAGGGGACGAGCCCGTTGTAGAACCCGAGAGTCGCGTCCAGGTCGTGCGTGAGGTACTCGTTCCAGAAGAAGGTACCCTCGACGGGCGCCGCCGGGTCGGGAGGACTGCCCGCCGAGAGGCGCACGAGTCCGAACGGCGCGCCCTGCGGGTCCCGGAGAACGGCGGCCCGCCCGTGCGAATCGATATCGAGCGGGCCGGCGAGCACGCCGCCGCCTTCGGCTTTCGCCTTGGCGACCGAGGCGTCCACGTCGGCCACCGACATGTACGCGAGCCAGTGGGCGGGAGTCTTTCCGGCGTTATCCGGTTTGGGAGCGTGGATGCCGCCGACCGGCGTCTTCCCGACCCGCGCGACGCTGTAGGGGCGGCCGAGAACCGTCGTGTCCACATACTCCCATCCGAGCAACGCCGTGTAGAACTTCTTGCAGGCTGCGGGGTCGTCGGTCGTCAAGTCGTGCCAGACGAACTTGCCGGGGTCGGTCGTACCGGGGTTCGCGGCTGGCGTGCTGCTGCTCGTGCTGCATCCGAACGGGACAGCCGCCATTGCGGCGAGAACCAGAACTGCGCATCGTCGCGCCGTGAGCGAACGACCCCGGTTTGCGTGTGACATCCTCGGAGCATATCGGAGCCCGCCGGACGGACATCCTTTATTCTGCCGGCCAAGTGATCCCCCGGGCCGACGATCTTCCACTCCCGACGATCGATCGGGATCTGGCACGTCGCCTCGGCGGCGAGCGCGGCCCCGGCGGTGGCAACCTCGGCATCTAGCCGCTGCCGGAGCGTGAGCCCGAGCTCTCCCGTTGGTTAGAATCGTGGGCTCGCATCACATGAACGATCTCGAGACCGGAATTCTCATCCTGGGAGCCGGACTGCAGGGCGCGGGCGTCGCGTTCGAGCTGGCACAGCGGGGCATTTCGTCGACGCTTGTGGAGCAGGACGAGGTGGCCCTCAACCGGGCCAGCCTCCGCAACGAGGGGAAGATCCACTTCGGTTTCATCTACGCCAACGACCGCTCGCGCGACACGGCGTATCTCCAGCTCGAGGGCGCGCTCCGTTTCCGGGCGATCGTGGACCGCTGGCTCGGACCGGCCGCCGAATGGCTCGTCCGATCGACGCCTTTCCACTACCTGGTCGCGCGCGATTCGGTTCTCGCGCCGGAAGCCCTCGCCGATCACTATCGCGAAGTCGAAGCGCGGTGCCGGCAGCGACTCGCCGCCGATCCTTCCCTGGACTATCTCGGCAGCCGCGGGGACGGTCTCTTCCGGCGCCTGACGGAAGATGAGATCGCCGCGCACTTCGACGCGAACCGGTTTTCGGCCGGGTTCGCCACGTCCGAGCTGGCCATCGACACGGAGCGGCTCGCAGCGGCGTTGCGGCGGGCCCTGACGGCTTCGCCACGAATCGCGCTGCGCTGCTCGCACGCGGCCCGCTCCATCGCTCGCGAAAACGGAACATTCCGCGTGGACGGAGAGAGTCCGAACGGACCCTGGCGCATCCGCGCGCGGCAGGTGGTCAACGCGAGCTGGGAGCGGCGCCTCTCCTTCGATCGCCAGCTGGGGCTCGCGCCTCCCGCGGACATCCTGCATCGTCTCAAGTTCCGCGTCATCGTCCGCCTCCCGGGAAGCCTCCACGGCGCTCCCTCGGTCTCGATGGTGCTCGGGCGCTACGGAGACGTCGTGATCCGTTTCGACGGGACCGCCTATCTGTCGTGGTACCCGTCGGGGCTGCGCGGCTGGAGCCAGGACGTCGAGCCGCCGCGCTCGTGGGACGCCGTCTGCCGCGGCGAGGTGGATCCCGCGTACGCCCGCGACGTGGCCGCGAGCATCGTCTCCGGCATCGACGCCTGGTATCCCGGGATCGCGCGCAGCGAACCAATCCAGGTCGATGCGGGAGCGATCGTCGCGATCGGGAGGAGCGACGTGGACGACGCCGGGAGCGGGCTCCACGACCGCAAGCGCATCGGGGTCTGGTCCCAGGACGGATACCACAGCGTCGACCCGGGCAAGCTGACGACGGCACCGATGTTCGCGGTCGCGGCCGCCGATCGCGTCGAGGAGCTCGAGGCTCGGCGGCGATGACCGAGGCGCGGCATCCGCCCCGCGTCGTCGCGCTGGTGCCGGCCTTCAAGGCGGCGGCGTTCATCGATGCGACTCTCGATGCCCTCGCCGCCCAGACCTGCGCCGGGCTCGAGTTCCTGATCTCCGACGATGCCTCGCCCGACGAGACCGCCTCGATCTGCGAGCGCCGGGCCGCGGAAGATCCGCGCTTTCGCGTCATCCGTCAGCCGCGGAATCTGGGCTGGACCGGGAACGTCAACGCGCTGCTCGCCGAGGCGAAGGCCGACTACCTGCTGTTCGCGTTCCAGGACGATCTGCCGGAGCCGACGTACATCGAGAAATGCGTCGCGGCTCTCGAAGCCGACGCGAGCGCCGTGATGGCCTTCTCGGACATCCGCCTCATTCGCCAGGACGGGTCCGTCGAAGAACGCTCGTACAAGCGGCTCGACGGAGTCAAGGACCGGATCGAGCGCGCGCGTCGCATCGCGCGGCACGAAGGGGCGTGGTGGATCCCGAACCGCGGAGTCTTTCGAGCGTCGGCGGCGCGGGAGATCGGAGGGCTCCGTCGCCACGCGGCGGGGGAGTTCTCGGCGGACTGGCCGTGGCTCCTCGAGATGAGTCTGCTCGGTTCGTTCGTCCGCATCCCGGAGCGTCTGGTGACGAAGATCTACCTCCCAACGAGCCTGTCGCGCACCTGGCGCTTCGGTGCGCGCCAGTGGGCCGCGGTCGCGGTGTCGGCGAGGAAGGCGATCGCTCGGCGAGGCCTACCCCTGCGCGACCGCGTCCGGCTCGAGGCCGCACTGGCGGGCTTCGTGCTGCGCCAGTTCCGGCGGTCGTTCCGCAAGCATCTGCGCTCGAGCGAGCCGGATTCTCGGGGGACGGCGCGGCGCCCGGAACGCGTGCGTCCCCGCATCGCGACGTCCTCGCTCGTGTCCGTCGTCGTCCCGGTGCACGGCAGGTTTGAATCCGCCGCGCGCGCGATCCGCTCGGTCGCGAGCCAGACGCATCGCCCGATCGAGCTCATCGTGGTGGACGACGCCTCGATGCCGGCCTTCGCTCTCCCGCCCGAGGCTCTGGATCTGGGCGCCCGCCTCGTCCGTCTGGTCTCGAATCGCGGCCCCGGCGCCGCCCGCGACGCGGGACGGCAGGCCGCGAGCGGGGAGTTCGTCGCTTACCTCGACTCTGACGACTTCTGGTCGCCGCAACACCTCTCCAACCTGGTGGCGGCGTTGTCCGCCCAGCCGGAGGCCGGGATGGCCTATGGCGCCGCGATGGAGGTCCGAAACGGCCATCCGTCGAGGCTCCGCCGATGGAACGACGAGGCGCACCGAGCGATTCTGCCGACGCTCTTGTGGAAGCGCCCCTGGCACACGAGCGCCTGTCTCTGGCGGCGCGACCTCGTGGAGGCGATGGGCGGATGGATGTCGACCTGGCACTGGGAGGACCACGAGCACGACGCGCGCGCCGGCTGCCTGGGGGCGAGGTTGATCGCCGTTCCGGAGCCGACCTGTTTCGTGGAGGTGGAGTCCTCCGAGCGGCTGTCGGCCAGCCGCTCGGCGCGCCGGCGGGCGGAGGGCTATGTCCTCTCGATGATCTCGATCGCGGAGCGGATCCGCGGCTCCGAGTGGTGTCGCGACGCGGTCGTCCGGGACCGGGTGCGGTGGATCCTGCTGAATGCCGCCACCCGGGCGTCGGAGCAGAAGCTCCCGCGCCTCGCAGCCCGGGCCGCGCTCGCGTCATGGAGATGGCCGTATCCGTCCGCGAGCCTCGTCGCGGCCTCCGGCGTCGCCCTCACGCTCGTCTGGCTCGCGTGGGGGTCGGCGTCGGCGCGGATCTTCCGCTGGGCGCGCGGCCGTTCGGTCCGGGACGCCGCGGTATCGCGCGACGGCTCGTAACGCTGAGGTGTTCGCGGGGCTATAGTCAGGTTCCGTAGATCGGTCGAGCGATGCCCAAGAGCTCACGGCGCGGAGCCTCCGAAGCCGCCCTTCGGCGCGTGAGGCCCGTCCGGGCGGGGACGGACTCTCTCGATCGACGCGAGCGCGGCCGGAGCCCGAAGGCGGACGGCATCGGGTTTGCCCTCTTCGTCGGGTATCTCGTCCTCGCGTTCACGTTGACGCTGCCGGACCATTTCTCACTGCCGAAGCTTCTCGGTCTCTTCGTCTACGTCGCGTTCTGCGCGGCGAGATGGCTCCGGGCTCTGCAGAAACGCCGCATCCAGGAGCTTCCCCGCGGGCTGTTGCTCGCGTCCACGGCTTTGGCTTGCTGGTGGACGGCGACGACGCTGACTGCCCAACACCTTCCCACGGCGCTCTTCGGCATGCGGGACCGCTACAACGGGCTGGCGACGATGCTGGCCGGGCTCGCGTTGTTTCTCTTCACGGCGACCACGCGGATTACGGCGCGCGAAATCGAGCAGCGGCTGGGCGCGATCGGCGTCGCACTGACGGTCGCCTCCGCTTACGCCGTCGTGCAAGCGGCCGGGCTCGACGTCATCCGGTGGCCTCCGGGCAGGCCGCCCTCCACGCTGGGCCATCCCGTGATCTTCGCCGGTGCCCTCGCCATATCGCTGCCCTTCACGCTGACTTTCGCGCTCGACGGCCGATCGCGAACCGCGCGACGGGCGTGGGGTGCGATGGCTCTCGTTCAGGCCGTCGCTCTGACCCTGACCCTGGCGCGGGGACCCTGGCTCGGCGCCGCCTGCGGCTTCGTCGTGCTGGCGGCGCTCGCGCTTCTCGACCGGCGTGCGCTCGTCTCGCGCATGGCGGGCCTGGCGGCCGGTGCGCTCCTGCTCATCGTGGCGGTGCTGGTCGTTTCGAGTCCGACCCGCACGGCGGTCCTGGCCCGTTTCTCGACGCTCACGAACCTGGCCGACGACTCCTCGTTCCTGTATCGCCTTCACTTCTATCGCGCATCTCTCGCGATGCTGCGAGATCACCCCGTGGTCGGCGTGGGATGGGAGAACTTCGGGCTGCTCTATCCCCGGTATCGATCGGCGCCCACTTCATCGATTGCGCCGGATCTGGTTCCGACCATGGTGCACAGCGGACCGCTGCAGACCGCGGTCTCGGGCGGGCTTCCCGCGCTGGCTCTGCAGATCCTGTTCTTCGTGGCCTTCCTCGTGGTCGTGGCGCGCCGGCGGCGCGACGATTCCGACGTCCACCGGCGGCTTCTGGGCGCAGCGTTCATCGCCTCCGCGATCGGATACGTCGTGCAGGACCTGTCGGGTTGGCCTGCCGTCCCGTTGGGAACGCTGGCGTTCCTGATCTGGGGCCTGGGTGTTTCCTGGAGCCTCGCGAACCGGCCGCGCGTTTTTTCGGGAAGGCGATGGCCGCTCGTGTTGCTCGCCTCGGCGGCCGGGATCGGCAGCGTCGGGATGTCGCTCGATACGTGGAAGCGCATTCGAGCCGAGCGTCTGATGTTCGAGGCCCAGCACATCGACGTTGGAACAGCGTGGGGCTCGGTCGAGAGAAGGGTCCGGGCCGCGCTCTCGCTGAGCCCCGACAGGGCCTGGGTCAGCGACGCCGCGGCCAGGCTCTACCTGCGGCGAGCGGCGGCGACGGGAGACCGGCGCGCATATGAGCAGGGGGTCGAGCTAACGAGGGCGGCGGAGAAGGCCAATCCCTTCGACCCCTACATTCGGCTCCGGCGGGCCGATTTCGACATCGTCGCCATCGATCGCGGTCTGATCCCCGGCGTGACCGACGAGGGCCGCGATGCCCTGACTACCGCGAAGTCGCTGACCGTCGGCAGCGCAAAAATCCGGAAAGTCGAGGCGTCGCTGTCGCGGAAGGCCGGTCGCATTGCGTGGATTCAGCCGCAGCCGGGCGCCGGGTTCGGGCCCGCGGGCGGTCTGGTCGTCGCCGGGACCGCGCCCCGGACTCTGGTAGGTACCCGTGTCTATCTTCACTGGCGAAATGCGACTCGGGGGTCAGCGTGGACGACGGCGGCCGACGCTCCCGTGCCGGACTCGACCGGCAGGTGGTTCAACGCCATTCCAAACGCGAACTTCGACGAAGCGTACGACGTCTACGCGACCACCGAGACGTGGTCGTACGGACCCTGCGCGTACACGGGTCACGGATCCATCCAGCTCTGTGGGACGTTGGCCTTGATCGAGCCCGCGCCCGCCGGCGCCGGGCCGCCCGACAGCCTTCTGGTCGCCGGTTCGGTGCCCGAGGCCTCGACGCCGCCGCCACTCTTCCTGCACTGGCGCAACGCGACACGGCAGTCGGCGTGGACCGTCCAACCCTTTCGACCCGACGGAGGCCAGAACGCGATCGCATTCCCTTCGGATGTGCCCGGCCACTGGTACGCCATCATTCCGAGGGCCATGCTCGCCGAGCAGTACCAGGTGCACTTGTCCTCGCCGACGAAGACGTACGAGGACTGCACGTACACGGGTGAGGGAACGCAAAGCCTCTGTGCGCCCATCAGCTGGATTCAGCCGCAGGCCGTGGCGGGAATCGGGCCGCCGGGCAGCCTGGTCGTTGCGGGATTTGCGCCCACGGCGTTGGCGGCGGCAACCCCTGTCTTCCTGCACTGGCGCGACGCGACCCGGGGTTCGCCGTGGACGACGGAGGTCTTCACTCCTGTGCCGGACCGCAAGGGTGTCTGGTACAACGCCATTCGGAACGCCGATCTAACGCACCGGTACGAGGTCTACATCACCGCTTCCACGACGGCGACCGACAAATGCAGCTACACGGGTGACGGGCTGCGCAACGTCTGCCCGTAGCTCCGCTCTCCCGCCGGTTGCCGGTCAGTGTCCTCGCCACGCCGGCGGGCGCTTCTGGAGGAAGGCGTCCATCCCTTCGGCGGCGTCCTCGAGGAGGACTCCCTTCGTCATGGCCTTTCCGGCGGCGTCGTAGGCGTCGGCGAGCGGCCGGTCGATCTGGTCGTAGAACGCGCGCTTTCCACCCCGGATCACCGCGGGGCTGCGCGCGAGGATGTCGTCCACGAAACCCTGGACCACCTCGTCGATCTTTTCGAGCGGCGCGACCCGGTTGACGAGCCCCCACTCCAGAGCCTTCGGCGCGTCGATGGGTCTCCCGGTCAGCAGCATCTCCATGACGCGTTTGCGCGCGATGTTGCGCGCGACGCCCACCGCGGGTGTCGTGCAGAAGACGCCGATGTTTACGCCGGGCAGGGCGAAGGTCGCCGTCTCGGCCGCGACGGCGAGGTCGCACATGGACACGAGCTGACAGCCCGCGGCCGTCGCGATGCCGTGGACGCGGGCGAGGACCGGCTGCGGCATCCTCGTCAGCGAGAGCATCAGGCGGTTGCACTCCTCGAACAGGCGGCTCTGCCACGCCGGGTCGGAAGAGTAGGCGCGCATCTCCTTGAGGTCGTGACCGGCGCAGAATCCCTTCCCGGCCGCCGCCAGGACGATGACCCGCGCTTCGGGGTCGGCGGCGATTTCGTCGAGCGCCTGCTGAAGCGCCGCGATCATGGCCGCGGAAAGAGGGTTGAAACGCTCCGGGCGATTCAGGAGGAGACGGACGACACCGCCCGCCTTTTCGATGAGGACCAGAGGCGGTTGCGGTGTCGGTGCGGACTCGGCTTCCATAGTCTGCCGAGCCGACAGGGCGCTCAGGTCTGCGCGCCCGTCAGCTCCTTGCTCGTGATCTCGTACTTGAACTTGTCGGCGTCGAACGGGTCGACGCGGCCCTCGGCGGTCTCGGCCTGCGGGTACATGAAGTAGTTGACCGGCGCGAGCTTCGAACCGGGCAGCGCGACGTCGTGGCCGCAGTTGTAGGCCATCCAGTTCATTTCCCACGCGCCGAACAGGCGGGCGCGGGCCTTCTGGACGACCTCGGAATCCATCGAAAGATTGCCGGGGGGTTCCTCGAGGACGACCTTGCGCACGTCGGCCGGATCCGCCGGCACCCAGCCGTAGCCGTCGCAATAGACCTCGGCCCGGCAGTGCTGGCCCTTCGTCGCCTTGTCGGTCGCGAGGCCGAGGCTCTTGAACCCGAGACCCGAAGGCGCGATGCGCAGGCCATAGACGTGGCGCGCGGGCAATCCCGCCGCTCGCCCCAGACCGACGTAGAGGGCGTTCAAATCGGCGCACTTGCCGCCGAGGTCCTTCGATTCGAGCTTGAACCGGATGTCGCCGATTCCGCAGCCGCGAGTCTTGGGGTTCCGGAACGTGTTGTCCACGATCCACTCGTAGATCGCTCGTGCCTTGTTGATGTCGCCGGAGATTCCGAGGCAGATCGACGCGGAGTGGTCCTTCACGACGCCGTCGGTCGGAACCATCTTCGTCGGCTGGAGGAACTTGTGCAGCTCGGCGGAATCGGCCTTGGGAGGGCGGCCCGGCTTCTTGACGTCGATCGCCACGTCTCTCGTCGAGACCTTGCTCGTGAGCGTCAAAACCGGCCGGACGCCCTCCGGAAACTTCGCCGTGACGATCCCGTACTCGTCGTCCTTGTTCACGACCATCTCGGCGGTTCCGCCCTCGGCCTGGAACGCGTTCGACAGCGTCTTCTGGTAGCGCGTCTCCTTCAGGAGCGCCGCCGGCAGCCACACGAAGGTCGTCCCCGACGGATCGAGGATCTCGACGCGCGTCGTCACCTCGAAGGTCCGCCAGCCGGACGCGCCGGTGGAGGCCAGCAGGCGCCCGGGTCTGGGAAGAGCGAGGGTCGCCGAGGCGACGGCTCCCGAGTAAATGAACGTACGGCGATTCATGCCACCTCCGAGTGATGGCGCCGGCTACGAGGTCGCCGCCGCCTTGGCCTTCTCCTCCACGACCGCTTTGTTCTCCAGGATCGTGTCCACGATCTGCTTGGCGAGCTTCTGGATGTCGGCGGCTGATTCGACGGTGTTGACCACGAACTTCGCCGCGACGACGTAGGGATTCCAGCCGGTCGGAGGACCCTGGCCCCGGAGCGCCTCGGCCTGTCCGAAGACGATGAAGGGCGCATTCGGATTCTTTGCGAGGTCGGCCACGCTGACGGTGATGTTGGTGTTGACC
>JBKOZO010000103.1:0-7540 GCA_046725935.1 Acidobacteriota bacterium
GTAGAGGACTCCGTCCATCCGCGCGAAGTCGAGAGCCGAGATTCCGTCCGTGATCTGAACCAGGTTGGCGTCGGTGCCGTCGGTGGACCAGAGCGAGGTCTCGCCCAGAACGCTTTCGCCGAGAACGACAAGGCGGTCGCCGACGGCGGCAATGGGGAAACCCGTTACTTTCCCCGCAACCGTTTTCTCGTTGAGATCCGCGACGAGAAAGGCAGTCTGCGCCAACAGGGGCGAAGCAAGACACGCCACAACGAGAAGAGTGACGAGATATCGCACGACCGTCCGCCGAGTATACGGACGCGCCTGCGTGGGCGCGGAGGCTACGCCGTCCGCTCGAGCACCAGCAAGGTCCAGTCGTCGGTGAGCGAGCGCCCGGTCGCGGCGCGTACGGCGTCGAAGATCTCGTCGGGGTCGCTGTTTCTCGCGATGATGCGCTCCAAGGCCGGGTAGCCGAGCGGGTCTCCCTCGACCGTCACGGCCTCGGGGAGTCCGTCGGACAAGAGCATGAGGCGCTCTCCTGGAGCGAGCACTCCGCCGATGCGCTCGTACTCGGTGTCGGCGCGAACTCCCAGCGGAAAGCGCGGACCCGGCGCGACGACCGCGCGCACCTTCCCGTCGCGTCCGAGCAGGTAGGGATCCGGGAGGCCCGCATTGGCGAGGGAATAGGCGCCGGTTCCCGGCTCGTAGCGCACGTAGGTCAGTGCGACGAACTCGCGCGCCTCCAGGCGAGGCAGCAGGCGGCGGTTGGCCTCGCGCAGCGCCTGTTCCACGGGGCGGCCTGCCGCGAGAAACGGCAGCGCGGCCTTCACCGTGGCCATGATGAGGCTCGCGCCGATGCCCTTGCCCGCGACGTCGGCCACGACGAGGCCGACCGCTCCGTCGGGAAGCTGGAAGACGTCGTAGAAATCCCCGGCCACGAACTGAGCCGCGAGGTTTCTGGCGCGGACGCGGTAGCCGCGGCCGGTCAGCTCCTCGGGCGGAAGGATGCGCTGCTGGATCGTGCGTGCGAGCTCCAGCTCCTTCTCGGCGAACTCGGCTTCCTTGAGGCGCTCGATGGACTTCGTGAGCCGGCCCTGCAGGACACCGAACGCGTAGAAGAGAAGCCCGACGAGAACGCCGATCGCGCCGGCGACCGGCACGTAGGCCCGGAGCATCTCGAAGGTGGAGCGAAACCGGACCCAGCCCAGCGCCGAGACGACGTAGTTGGCCAGCAGAAACGCCGCGGCGCCGCCGATGAAGTAGAGCACCGCGCGCGAGAGCCATCCCGGGACCGGCAGCCGCGCGAGCCAACCGCGCAGGAGATACGTCAACCCGGCGCAGAACACGTAGGCGAAGAAGCCGAGCAGCGCTCCGTACCGGACGATGCTCCAGCGAGGCCCGCTGGACGAGTCGATGGTGACGAGGTAGGCGATGAGGACGCCCACGGCCGCCGAGATCAGGGCGTCCCGCACGTACTCCTTCACGCAATCATCCTATCGGCTATCGGCAATAATGCGCGGCCGAGGTGCGGCGATGAGCAATCCCGACGCGGTGTCGATCGATTCGGTGATCCGGGCGATGTACGAGACGATCTCCGGCCCGGCCGGCCAGCCGCGGCAGTGGGAGCGCGACCGCGCGCTGCATCACCCGAAGGCGCTGCTGATCCCGGCGCGGCAGGCGAAGGGAGGACCGGCGGAAGGCGTCTTCTCCTTCGACGAGTTCGTGGCGACGCGCGCGCCGTTCTTCGACGAGAACGATTTCTACGAGATCGAGATCGCGCGCAAGGAATTTCGCTTTGGCGCGATCGCGCACGTGCTGTCCTTCTACGAGGCGCGCAAGGCTCCGGGAGGCGAGCTGCTCCGCCGCGGCGTCAACAGCATCCAGCTCCTCCACGACGGCGAGCGGTGGTGGGTGATGTCGGTACTGTGGGACAACGAGCGAGAGGGAGTCAGCCTGCCGGCGGACATGACTCGCTGAGCGGTTCCGCGAAGCGAGTCATCCCGAGCGCAGCGAGGGATCCCGGACTTAACGAGCGGCACGGCCTATCGAGCATCGGATCCCTCGTCGCTGCGCTCCTCGGGATGACAGGCTATCGACAGCGCGTCTCGCGCGCTAGTCAGTCCGCGTCCGTCGACGTCTCCGCCACCTCGTTCCGTATAGCCCGCACGAGGGAATCGACCGCGGTGTCCTCGAGGCCCGAGGGGCCGAAGCTGTGCCGCGCGAACTCGACCCACTCGCCCTCGACTTTGACCTCGAGGACCAGCATGCGCGCCTTTCCCTTCCAGTCGACCTTCACGGACATGTCCGGCGAGTCGAAGACGGTCAAGCGGTCGGCGGAGGGATCGGTCAGCCTCTCCTCCCTCGTCAACGAGTAGCCCCGCTGCCGGAGAGCCGAGCCGATGCGGTCGAAGGCGGCGTCCACGGTCAACATGTCGGTCCTCGCTTCGGTTGCCGGGAATTCTATTGCACAGCCCGGTCCCCGCGAGGACTCAGCTTCTCGAACGCCCCCGGGCCGAGATCTGGAGGGCCTGCGAGGCCTCCCGGCGCTCGGCCTGTGCAGCCTCCATGGCGGGCGCTCCCCGTTCCCGCCACCACGCCCGGGCCATGTCGCGCGTCCAGGGCTCCACGGCGCAGGCCTCGAGCATCGCGTCGAGCGCGTCGGCCGACGCCGGGCGCTTCTCGCGCTCAAACGCCAGGCAGGCCATGAGCGTTTCCTCGAGGTCACGCGGTACGGGCCTCGGCACCGCCTGCGCCAGCCGAGGCGGCGGTCCGCGGCGCTCCATCGCGAAGACCTCGATCGCGGTGCGGCCCGGAAACGGCGAATGGCCGGTGAGAAGAAAGTAGCCGACGGCGCCGAGAGCGAAGATGTCCGTGCGCGCGTCCACGTGCGCGGGGTCGCTCATGCCTTCGGGAGACATGTAGAGCGGCGTCCCCAGAAGCGTGCCGTCGTGCGACAGACCGGGGTCGATCGGAGCCGCGGCCGCGGTCGGGCCGTTCCCGATCTCGGCGGCGCCGATGTCCTTGACGAGGCCGAAGTCGAGGACCTTCAAAAAGTCCGGGATCCCGCCGTAGACGCTGATCATCAGGTTCGCCGGCTTGATGTCTCGGTGAATCAGTCCCGCGGCGTGCGCTTCGGCGAGCGCGCCGCAGGCCTGGCGCAGCAGGTGCACCACGCGTGCGGGCACGAGCGGTCCGTCGAAGCCCACCAGCTGCAGCAGGTTGATCCCGTTGATCAGCTCCATCGCGTAGTAGAAGACGCCGTCGGACGTGCGGCCGTAGTCGTAGATCGCGATCGTGCTCGGGTGCGTCAGTCCCGCGGTCAGCTGGACCTCGCGCTCGAAGCGCGCGAGCGCGCGCTCGCCCTCGGTCCCCGGCGCGAGGAGCTTGACGGCGGTCGGACGGCGCAGCAGCGCGTGCCGCGCCTCCCACACGACTCCCATCGCTCCGTGCCCGAGACGCGCGACCAGGCGATACGGGCCGACCTTCTCGACCTGGCGCCGCAGGCGCACGATGGTCCGCAGGGCCGTCGCCATCACCAGGCCCAGCAGCGCCGTCAGAACGCCGATCGTCGCAACCTCGAAGGCGCCGCGCTTGATCGGGACGAAGGCCTTGGGCAGCGGGAAGACGGAGAGCGTCCACGAACGGTCGGCGATCGTCGCGGGGAACTCGAGCTCGAAGCCGGCGCGGCGCGGCACGGCTTCCGCGGCGGCCGGCCGCTGCGCCAGGACGGACGGACGCTGCCTTCCGAAGTCGCGCACGACGTAGCCGAGTCCCGCGGCGTCGGCGGCGGAGGCGGCGCTCTCGACCAGCGCTCCCACGCGCACGATCGCGAGAGCGAAACCGGTGAGAGCCGCGCGGCGCAGCTCCGGCATGCCGGGGTCCTTGTCCTGGTAGATCGGCGCGTACAGCGCGACCGCGGGTCCGGATTCTCTTCCCGCCACCTCCTCGACCAGCCGGAAGGGAGGCGAGGCCGCGATCGTTCCGGTGTCGCGGGCTCTCTCCGCCGTCGCGAGACGCTCGGGATCCGACGCGATGTCGAAGCCCAGCGCGCCGGCGTTGGGCGGCTCCATGTAGAAGATCGGAATGTGCAGCCGACGCGGGCTGACATCGCGCGACTTGCCGCCGGGGCCCGGCTCCCAGATGCGGTAGTCGGGCACCCCTTCGGCGCGCGCCTGCGACTCACGGCCCCGGCGCTCGGAGGCGGGCACGGCGGGAAGCCACTCGAACGCGTAGACGAGCCGGTCGCGCAGGAGCAGCGGTCCCGTCAGCACGCGGAACTGCCGCCGTGTCATTCCGTCCGATGCCTCGAAGAAGCTCTGGAGGACTTTCAGGTCGGCCACCGGCGCCGTCGCGCGGTCCGCGATCGCCGTCTGGAGGTGGCGCGCTTTCTCGGCGAAGGCGGCGCGGGCGACGCCCATCGCCCGGTCGTAGAGGTAGCCGCCCAGGACGAGCGCGAGGATCACGAGGACTCCGGCGACGATCATGTCGGTCGTTCGCATGGACGAACGCCAGAGGAAGAACGCCGACCGCAGACGCCGCAGGGTCGGCTTGCTCGAGCTCGTTTCCGAGCCGGAGCGTCCGCCGGTCCTGCTGCCGCCGGTGGTCACGGGTCGATTATGTTGCCGACCGGACCCCGGGGAACAGGGGCGGACGGCGGCCAAGGCGCCGCGACTATCTACGAATCGAGTTTCGTTCCGATAGCTAGAGCCACCGGAACTCCCCCCTCACCCTCGCCCTCTCCCCCCGTCGGGGGGAGAGGGGTCCTTGAATGGCGGCATCTCGCTGCAGTTCGCGGCGCAAATAGTCTCCCGACCGAAGGGAGGGAGGAGGTTTGCGCCGCGGGAGCCGGAGCGCAGCGCGGAGACCAGTGCCGCGGTCGAGTCCGCATCCGGACGAGCCGCGGCCCGGTGCCCGCAGGGCAGGTCGCCGCGCAAGCGAAGGCGACGGTCAGGCCCGGCGCAGCTTCTCGCGGCCCGCCGCGGCCGCGACGAGGAGAGCTCCAAGGCCGAGATAGCTCAGGACCACTGCGAGCGACGGCGTCTTCGAGAGAGCCCCCGAGAAGTCGGCCTCCGGCATACCCGAGAGCGCCATGTACCAGACGGCGAGGTACACGCCCGAGAAGAGCTTGCCCCCGGACGTCAGCGACGAGAGGGCCGTGGACAGCAGCGCCACGGCGAGCATGCCGACGACGCACGCGGCGCCGCGCGCGGGCGATTCCGCGAAGCCATGGATCGTCACCGGCGCGCCGAGCATCAGGAGGAAGAGCGCGAGCGCGGCGGCTTTCCAGAGAAGCGTCGACGACGGCACACCCGGCTGAGACCAGACGAGCGAGCGCGTTCCGGCGAGATCCTCGCGCGCGGCGGCCTCCGAGATCACCGGCACGAGCAGCAGGAGAAAGACCCCCTGCGACAGGTTGCCGGGAGTCAGGCCCGCAAGCAGCGCCGAGACCGCGAGCGGCCACTTGATCCACGACGCGCTCTCCCAGATCATGCGCGCCTCCGCGAGGATCGCGCGCGCCGCCGAGGGCTGCGGCGAGGCCGGCGTGAGGGCGACGGGGCGCGAGGTCATCTCGGGAACGTCGGCCACGGATGTCGAGCCCCGGACGCGTTCCCGGATCCGCGAGATGAATCCGGACCGCCGCGTCCGCTGGCGGCGGCGCGAGGGATCGAAGCGATCGAAGATCAGGATCGCGGCCGCGAACGGGATCGCGCAGAGCGCGAGGTTCAACGCGCGCAGGGCCAGCAGCTGCGGCGTGATCTCCAGTCCCTTCCATGGCACGCGCTCGATGCCCCTCTCGTGGGTGACGTGGCCGGTCGAGACGCCGCCGACGTGGGGAGGGAGACTCCTTCGAACGAGCCACTGGTCCGACGCCAGGCCCGCCGGGTCGTAGATCGGGAGCGACATCGGGCGGCGCGCGGCGGCGGCCGGATCGTCGATCTCGGCTCCCGAGAGGTCGAGCGGCAGCTTGACCAGACCGAAGAGAAACACGAAGAAGAAGAGCGCCAGGCCGCCGCGCGAGGCCAGCACCGGCTTGACGTCGAAGAGCACGGCGAGCGACGCGACGGCGGCGATCGCCGGCACGGTCAGGACGAAGTACGGCAGCGCCAAGTCGACCGGCGAGAAGGGGCCGACGCCGAACCGCACGAACGCGATCAGACCGGCCACGAGCGCGAGCAGGCTCAGAACGGAGAGGTACAGCAGATGCGCCGCGAGCTTGCCGCCGAGGTACGCCGTCTTCGACAGCGGTGTGGCGGCCAGGATCGCGCCGACGTTGGACTCGCGGTCCCGACGGACCGAGCCGGCAACCAGGTAGAAGCCGCCGAGGGAGAGAAAGATGCACGAGAGAACGGCGACGCCGAAGCCGATGTAGCCGGCGGTGTAGATCGGCGACTGGATGCGGCCGTCGGCGAGCTGCCACGTCAGCGTCGCGGAGTTGCTCTTCGGATCCGGCGTCCAGAACAGCGCTCCCGCGAAGAAGACGAGGAGCGCGATCGGCGCGGCGAAGGAGCGCAGCCGCATCTCCAGTTCGGCGCCGATCTGCGCCGTCAGGGCCGGAGAGAGGACGCTCATGCCGCGGCCCGCTCGGACTCGAGGTTCGTCAGGAGGTACGCGTCTTCGAGCGTCGGCTCGACGGCGCGCGCGTCGGCGAGCGTGGATCCGCTTCCGTTCGCTACGAACCGGACGTGCACGCCGTCGGGACGCCGCACGAGGTTCGAGACGTGCACCGCGCGCTGCGCATCGGCCAGTCTCTCCGACGGAATCACGGCCGAGAAGACGCGTCCGGCCGCCTTGCGGAGGAGAGCCTCGGGCGTCGTGTTCATCACCAGGCGACCCTGCTTGATCACGGCGATCTGCGTCGCCACCGCTTCGACGTCCGAGACGATGTGTGTCGAGAGAATGACGACGCGGCCGTACGCGATCTCGGAGAGGAGATTGCGGAAGCGCACGCGCTCTTCCGGGTCGAGGCCGACCGTCGGCTCGTCCACGATGACGAGCTTGGGATCTCCGAGGAGGGCTTGCGCGATGCCGACGCGCTGGCGCATGCCGCCGGAATAGCCGCCCAGGCGCCGGTCCGCCGCGCCGTGGAGGTTGGTCAGCTCGAGGAGCTCGTGCACGCGGCGGTCGAGGTCCGCGTCCGAGAGCCCCTTCAGGCGGCCGAGGTAGCGGAGGAACTCCCGGGCGGTCAGCTTCTCGTAGACGCCGAAATCCTGCGGGAGATAGCCCAGCTGCCGGCGTAGCGCCTGCGGCTCGCGCACGCCGTCGCGGCCCTGCCAGAGGAACGTGCCGGACGTAGGTCTAGTGACGGTCGCGAGGATCGACATCAGCGTCGTCTTGCCCGCGCCGTTGGCGCCCAGGAGTCCCACGACGCCCTCCCCCGCCTCCAGCGAGAAGCTCGAGAGCGCCTCGGTCCGTCCGTAGCGCTTGCCCAGGGATCGAATCTGAAGCATCGCGTCCTCCCCCTGCGCAACGGTACGCAGACGCCTCCGGGCGGTTCCCGGACGGCCGGCGTCCTGGATTTTTCGGCCCTTCAATCCGTTACAAATCGCCCAGTCCAGGGCCA
>JBKOZO010000104.1:0-6194 GCA_046725935.1 Acidobacteriota bacterium
CCGCCATTCCCCGTGCTGCGGAGACGTCGAAGATCGCGGCTCCTGTGGCGGCCCCGGATCCCGACGTGGCTCCTGCCGCCCTTCAGGAACGCGCCGCCCTCCTCCTTTCGGATCGAGCTCCCGAAACGCCGCCTCCTCCGATCCGCTCGTGGGCCCGCGCGGCCGCGCCCCTGGCGGCGGCGGCCGGCGTGGCTCTCGCCGCATATCTCGTGGCTTCGCAGATCCAGTCGGTGCGCAGCGCCGCGACGGCCAGCCGCGTGACCGAGGCGCCTCCGCCCGCGCCCGCCGCCGAGGCCGTTCCCGCGGCCGCTCCGGAGGAGCAGGCGCAGGCGCCCGCGCCGGCGATCGCCGCACCGGTCGCCTCGGCCCCTGCGGGAACCGTCGCGCACGCATCTCCCCGCGTGGCCTCGAAGCCCGCGCGCAAGGTGCAGACGGAGTCTCGCCATCCCGCCGAGGACCTGCGGCTGCGCGCCGCGCTGGCGCGCATCGAAGCGGACCGCGTCAACGCGCGGGAAGCCGCCCGGGAGCTCTTCGGCGAAGGCCGCCGGAGCGAGGAGGAGGGCGAGCGGCTCCTCCGCGAACAGGACTACGACGCCGCGCAGCTCGCGTTTTCGAAAGCCGCGCGCCTGTTCGAAAGAGCGCAGGAGCGCTCCTGGGAAGAGCGCGTGCGCCAGGCGAATCTCTCGCAAAAGAGCCGCTAGTAGGGCTCGGAGTTTCGAGTTCCGAGTTCCGGGTTCGAGGACCTGGGACCTGAGACTTGGGACTCCGATACGATGGGCGGCCTGTGACGACGCACCGAATCTCGCCCGCCCGTTTCCAGCCGGGCGTCACCGAAGGCGACCTCCCCGGCCCGAAGCCCTCCGACGTTCCGGCCCAAGGCGGGCCGCCGCGCCTCGTCCGGGGCAAGGCTCTGATCTTCTGGGACCCCGCCGTACCGGGCAAGAAACGCGACGCGATCGACACCGACCAGATCACTCCGGCCGCCGACTGCGTGTCCGAAAGCCTGGAAACCCTCGACGAGAGATGGAAAGCCGGCTCCTTCCGCCACCTCATGCCCGACTTTCGCCAGCGCGTCCACGGCGGCGAAACGTTTCTGATCGCCGGCGAGCGATTCGCGATCGGGTCCTCGCGCGAGATGAGCCCCGCGGGTTTGAAGGGCGTGGCCGAGGAGAAGGGCCGCGAGCTCGTCGTGGTCTGCAGCCACGGCATGGGCGACATCTTCCGCCGGAACGCCTTCAACCTCGGCCTCCATGTCGTGCAGAGTTCGGAAGCGGCGGCCGAGGCGCGGGACGGCGATGCGTTCGCCTTCGACCCCGCGACGCGGAGACTGACCAACGAGACGCGCGGCAAGACGTACGAGCCGGTGCCGCTGTCGCCGAAAGAGGAAGAGATCCGCGTCAGCGGCGGCATCTTCGCCGTCGGCCGCCGCGAGTTCCGGGAATCCGTCCGGCGCGCGCCCGAGATCCGCTGGCCGGATCCCGAGACGGCGCGGCGCATGACGACGACCGAGCAGATCGTCTGGGCGCACCGCGTGGACCGCGACGCGGCCGTCGCGCCGGGAGCGACGCTGCGCGTCTACGCCGACCTTCTCCCCGCCTCGGACGGCACGGCCCCGTTCGCCATCCACACGTTCAATCAGATCACCGGCGGCCACACGATCTTTCCGAGGCAGGCGGCGATTGCCAACGACCACTTCGTCTTCACGGGTCGGGAGGACGACGCGCGGCAGACCGCCATCGGCCGGGATTTCGCGCGCCGGCACGGACTCGTGAAGCCTTACTACGCCGACCCCGGAGACGGCATCTTCCACTTCTACTTCCCGGAACAGGGCCTGGTGCTGCCGGGCCAGTTCATTCCGGGCGCGGACTCCCACAGCCGCGCCTACGGCGCCTATGGCGCGGTCGGATTCGGTGTCGGCTCGACGACTCTGGGCTTTGGCTGGTCGACCGGCTACATCTACTTCACGCTCGCGAAGCAGCGCCGCGTCGTCTTCCGCGGCGCGCTCCAACCCTGGGTCACCGGCAAGGACATCGTGCTGGAGCTGCTGCGCCGCTGGGGCGCGAAACAGTCGCAGGGAATGTCGGTCGAGTTCGTGGACGCCGACCGGCAGCTCCCGATCGCCTTCCGCAACACCATCGCCAACATGATGGCCGAGGCCGAGGCCTTGAACGGGATCTTCGCCGAGGACGACGTGACCGACGCGTGGTACCGCGAGAAGGGAATCCTCGAACGCCCCTATCCCCGGATCGCGCCGGGCGCCGACGCCGTGTACGAGATCGACGAGACCCTCGCGCTGTCGGAGATCGCTCCGATGATCGCCAAGCCCTTCTCTCCCGGCAACGCCTTCCCGGCGGAGGAAGTCGCGCGCGAGCGAATCTCCTTCGACAAGGCGCTGATCGGGTCGTGCACGAACGGCAGCTACGACGATCTGCTTTCCGCCGCGCTGGTTCTTCAGGCCGCGCGGCGCGAAGGTTTCCGCAAGACGGCGAAGGCGTTCGCGATCTTTCCGGGCTCCGGCGGCGTCAAGCAGCGCATCGAGGCGCCGGATCCGCGTCTCTCGGGAGAGTCGATCGCCGAGGTCTTCCGCTCCGTCGGCGGCGAGATTCGCCAATCCTGGTGCGGGCCCTGCTTCGGCCAGGGGCCGGACGCGCTGTCTCCGGGGCAGCGCGCGATCACGAGCTTCAATCGGAACTGGCAGAACCGCATGGGGGTGGGCGGAGAGGGCTACCTCGCGAGCCCCGCGGTCGTCGCGGCGTCGGCGCTGGTCGGGTACATGGCTCCGCCGTCGGAGCTGGGCCTTTCCTGGAATCCCGAGCGCTTCGGAATTTAGTATCCGTCAGCGCGACCAGTCGGCCAACGAAAGCGGCGGACTGTACGCCCCTCGCTCTTCCCGCGACCACCACGCTCCCGTCCGGCGGCGTTCGTCCCGGTCGGTGAACCGGTAGTCGTAGACGCGCGCGCGAACGTAGCGGGGAGGCCGATCCGGAAACGGATTCTTCTCGAGCAGCCTTTCAACCGCCGATGAGCCCTCCAGGAGTCTTCGCAGGAACGCCGCGAACCAGGGGTTCTCCTGGAATCGGCCCAGAGCCGCGAACCACATCTGCCAGTCGACGCGAGGCTGGTGCGGAGCCACGAAGGCCGGCCGACCCTTCGGGTCTCCGGGCTTCCACCGGAACTCGTAGGCGCGCCATTCGACGAGGTCGTCGCTGCCCTCGACGACGATCTCCAGCCGCGTCTTGGTCATGACCGCGAAGAGTCCGTAGCTGCTGGTGCTGCGAAACGGCGCCAAGACCTGGTAGAGCGCGATCACCGGGCGCGGAATCCAGCGCACCAGGGAGAGCGTCGCCGCGAACGGAACGGCCGACGCGAGGAAGAGAACGACGGCGGCGGGCGCGAGGATCGCCTTAGGCCAGCGCGCCGGTTTTGCCGCGGCTTCCTTGCGGGCGCTTTCGCGCCAGCGCCGCGGAAAAGCGTCGTCGTCGAGCAGCAGGAACGCGAGCGCGATCGTCAGGAGATTGAAAAACGCGTAGTTGCCCGTCAGCGCGATCAACGTCCCGAGCAGGACCGTCAGGCCGAATCCCAGCAGGCGCAGCCTCCTCGGGGCGAAGAAAAGAAGCGGCGCGCCAAGCTCCGCGACGAAGAGGAAGGCGCACGACAGCTTCTGGAACGAAGGAGAGGCCAGGTTCATATACCACGCGGTCCAGGGTGGAAGAGGCTGCGTCCAGTAGTGATACTGGAGCGCTGACAGGTCGCGCCACGCGAGATCGCCGGACGCGAGCTTGACGACACCCGACGAGAACATCACGCGCAGAAGAAGCCAGACCAGCAGGAACCGCGCAACCGGAGAGGGCGCGAGCCCGCTTCGGACCCGCAGTCGCAGGGGAGCCGCGAGAAAGATCGCCAGCAGTCCCGCCTCCGTCAGCAGGATGTCCCACTGGTACTCGAGAAAAACCTGCCCCGCGACCGACAGCGACAGGTAGCAAACCCAGGCCACGGCCGCGGCCGGCGCGGGCGCGAGGCCCAGCAGGAGCGTGATCGACGCCGCGGTTCCCACGCCGCACACGGCGTGCAGTCCGGCGTCGCTCGGAAACAGCCACGAGAGCGTGGGCGCCAGCCAGTAGCGCTCGGCCCCGGTCTGCCCACGAATCCATTCCAGGAGCCGTTCGACGGGAAGGATGCCGTGGGCGCCGATGAGCCCATCGACCTGCAGCCAGAGCGAGACGAACGCCGCGAGGTAGCAGAGGCCGAGAAGACGAAGGAACAGGGCGGATGCCGCGGTGTACGTCGGCTTGAGGACCGATTTTCCCCACAGCAGGTGCGTCACGCGCAGCGCGGCGGAACGGTGCCCGGCGATGATTCGGTAGAAGAGGTCCAGGATCGGCGCGAGACCGGGAATATTCCCGTAGAGCTTCAAAAGCAGACCTCGACGGCCGGGAGCGCGCGCCAGCGTCGCGAGCACGGCTTCGGCTCCTTCGAGCACTTCGCCGTCCGGAAGGACGAGCTGAAAGGCTTTCTGGAACGCCTCCTTCGGGATTTCCGGAAAGCGCTCGGCGACCTCCTGCGAGGGCGCGTAGTCCACTTTCCGCCCCGTCTGTGATTTCCATCTCTCGAGCCAGAGGCGGCAGAAACCGCAGTTTCCGTCGAAAACACCCAGCGGGCGCTCCGGAGGCTGGGCGACGCGGCGCCTCGTCTTCACGAAAAGAGTCTACGCGGAGGACAGAAATCGGGAACGGGGTTTGCACAACACACCGGTGACAGGAGGAACGAACAGATGATTGGCAAGTGGAAACCGGCGCTCCTCGCCGCTCTCTTCGCCGCCCTCGCCAGCGGCGCCGCGAACGGACAGGGTTACGCCGATCAGGACTATCCCTACGCCTCCAGCGAGGAGGCGCCGATCCAACAGACGGTCGCGCGGCTCTCGTACATCTCCGGAGACGTGTCGTTCGCGCGGGGTGACGATCCCGATGACTGGCAGCCGGCGGATTCCAACGTTCCAATGACGCTGGGCGACCGGGTATGGACGGCCGACGGCCGTCTCGAGCTCCAGATCAGCGGCGGCACAGTGGTTCGCATGGCGAAGCGCACCGATCTGGCCGCGCTCAACCTGACCGACGACACCAAGCAGTTCTCGATGTCGGCGGGCGTGGCCTCTTTCCGCGTCCGGCGGCTCTACGAAGACGAAGTCTTCGAGGTCGATACTCCTAATTCCGCCATCACCTTCGAATCGCCGGGCGACTATCGCATCGACGTGCGGCCGGACGGCGACACGCGCGTCCAGGTCCGCTCGGGCCGCGCGGTCGTGGCCGCCGGCGGGGGCCAGATCCCGATCGATGGCGGAGAGGCCATGATGATCGAAGGCGACCAGCCTCCGCGCTACGACTTCATTCCGATGGGCTATCCCGACGGCTGGGACGGCTGGGTGAGCGACCGCGAGGGGCGCTATCGCAACGTTCGGTCGTACCAGTACGTTTCGCACAACATCGCCGGCGTGGAGGACCTCGACACGTACGGCTCCTGGCAGCGCATCCCGAGCTACGGCTGGTGCTGGACTCCGGCCTCCGTGACGGTGGGCTGGGCGCCGTACCGTGCGGGACGCTGGCTGTGGCAGGACCCCTGGGGATGGACCTGGGTCTCCACCGAGCCGTGGGGCTGGGCGCCCTATCACTACGGTCGCTGGGTCACCTACAGCAGCCGCTGGTTCTGGGTGCCGGTCGCGCCCGCCGTGGCCGTCGTGCCCTATCGGCCGGCCTTGGTCGCGTTCGTCGGCGGCGGACCCGGATTCGGCGTCTCCGTCGGGTTCAGCACCGACTACGTGGGCTGGTTCCCGCTGGCACCGCGCGAGCCGTTCATCCCGTGGTGGGGCACGCCGGCCGTCAACGTCAACGTCACGAACGTGACGTACGTCAACAGGAGCTACGTGACCGTCGTCAATCAGCAGACCTTCGTCCAGAGCGGCGTCGTCACCACGAACTATGTCCGAGACGCGTCCGTCATCCAGCGCATCGAGCGCGCGCCCGTCGTGCGCGGGGCCATCCCCATCGTTCCGACGCAGGCGTCGATCCGGGTTTCGACCCGCCAGACGGCCGCTCCGCGTCCGCCGCAGCAGATCGCGCAGCGCACCGTCGTGACGCGCGTGGCGCCTCCTCCCGCGCCTCCCCGTTTCGACGAGAAGGTCCAGGTGATCCGACAGCAGC
>JBKOZO010000105.1:0-3931 GCA_046725935.1 Acidobacteriota bacterium
GTTCTACATCGACGGAGGCCTCTCCAGTACCGACATCACCTCGCCCTACAGCTTCTCGTGGAACACCACAGGGCTTGCCAACGGCAGCCACACGATTCAGTCGAAGGCCTACGACGCGGCCAACAACGTAGGCAGTAGCGCGACGATCAGCGTGACGGTCAACAACGGCGCCGGCGCCCAGACAGCGGTCTATGACGCGACGCTCAAGGCCCCGAAGTGCGCGGTGGTCGGTATCTCCTGCGACTCCGGCGCGTCGCTCTTGCTCGGTCGCGACGGCAAGGGCCCCGAGCCCAACCAGCCCAACACGATCAACACGTCCTGCGCGGACGGCACTTCGGGCACGTTCCACTCCGATGAATCGAACGACCGTCTGAAGGTTGCGACCACGGACGGCTCGGCGCTTGCCACCGGCAAGACCGTGACCATTTCCGCGACGGTGTGGGCCTGGACGACGCCCTCATCGGATCACCTCGACCTCTATTACGCGGCGAACGCGAACAGCCCCACCTGGACTTTCCTCACGACGTTGACGCCGGCCGCTAGCGGCGCGCAGACGCTGACGGCGAACTACACGCTGCCCACCGGGGCGTTGCAGGCCGTGCGGGCGCAGTTCCGTTACACCGGAACCGCCAGCCCCTGTACCGCTGGAGCCTACAATGATCGCGACGACTTGATCTTCGCCGCCCAGTAGCGGCGGATGTCGGACTCACTCACGGCGGGCCGGCCTTCGGGCCGGCCCGCATTCTTGCTAGCGGCACTTGACGAGGCGTGCGCGCCCGCCGCGCGTCAGCTCGAAGGGCCCGAGCGTCTCGCCGCCGTCGATGACGACCTCGAGGGTCATGCGCTCGCCATCGATGGAGCCCTGGTAGCGGGCCGGCCGGCTGGAGGAGGCAACGTCCTTGAGCGTCGGACCGCCGCGCTCCGCGACGTAGCGCCCCGGGACGCGAAATTCTCCGTTCTTGCCCGGGACGAGCGTGCCTTCGAGGCTTCCGTGGCCGCAGTCGAATTCGGCCTCGGCGCCATCCGTGAGGATCGAGAGGCGGGCGTGCGGGCCGCCCCAGTCGCCGGTGACGGCGTCTCCGGACGTGGAGAGGGCGAGCGCGGCGGCGGCGACCAGGCGCATCGGAATCGGCATTCTTCGAGGATAACCGTTTGGCGAGATCGACGTCGTCGGTCGGGAGGTCGCGTTGCCGGGAGCCGATTTCAGGGAATCAGCGATAGTCTTTCGCCCGTGACGCTCGCCGCCGGGACGCGCCTCGGACCATACGAGGTTCTGTCGCCCATCGGCGCCGGCGGAATGGGAGAGGTTTACCGGGCGCGCGACGCTCGCCTGGGCCGGGACGTCGCGATCAAAGTCCTGCCGGCGGACCTCGCGTCGAACGAAGAGCGCCTCAAGCGCTTCGAGAAGGAAGCGCGTTCGGCCTCGGCGCTCTCTCACCCCAACATCGTCTCCGTCTTCGACATCGGGACTACGGACGGCGTCTCGTGGATCGCGATGGAGCTCGTGGACGGGGACAACCTACGCAAGCTCCTCGCGTCCGGTCCCTTGCCCCTCAAGAGAATGCTCGGAATCTCGACGCAGATCGCCGAGGGTCTCGCCAAGGCGCATGCGACCGGCATCGTCCATCGCGACGTGAAGCCCGAGAACGTGATGGTCACGCGCGAGGGCATCGTGAAGATCCTCGACTTCGGTCTCGCGAAGCTGACCTCGCCGACGGGGGAGACGGGCGAGGTGACGCAGTCACCGACCGTCTCGGCGGGCACGGAAGCCGGCGTCGTGCTCGGGACGGTCGGCTATATGTCACCGGAGCAGGCCCTGGGCGGAACGCTCGACTTCCGGTCCGACCAGTTTTCTTTCGGCGCGATTCTCTACGAGTTGATCGCCGGCAAGCGCGCGTTTGCGCGGCCGAGCGCGCCGGAGACGATGACGGCGATCATCCGCGAGGAGCCGGAGCCTCTGGCGAAGGCGGCGCCGAATTCTTCACTCCCCCTCCGCTGGATCGTGGAGCGCTGCCTCGCGAAAGAGCGCGAGGAGCGGTATGGATCGACGAGGGATCTCGCCTACGACCTCGCGAGACTGCGCGACGGCGTCACCGACGGAAGCCTCTCGGGAACCGCCGCAGCGCTCCCGGCCGCGAATCGGAGCTCGCGGCTCGGACTCGTCCTGGCGCTCGCGGGCATCGCCGTCGGAGCGGCCACCGCTGCGATCGCTCTGCGGAGAACGCACCAGGGTCCGCCGACGTACCGCCCAGTGAGCTTCCATCGCGGCGCGATCGGCAACGCACGGATCGCGCCGGACGGCAAGACGATCTTCTACGCCGCGGCCTGGAAGGGGAACCCCGCCCAGATCTATTCGACACGCGTCGACTCGACGGAGTCGACGGCGCTTCCGCTGCCGAGCGCCGACCTGCTCTCGATCTCGGCCGCGGGCAAGCTCGCGATACTCGTCCTTCACGGCGCGGATCCCGCCGCCATCGCCGAAGTCCCGGTCGCCGGCGGCGCGCCACGGGAGCTCGTCGCGGCCGATCCTCCCGAGGCGCTCCAGTTTTCCGACCAGGTCGCGGACTACGCTCCCGGCGAAGATCGTCTGGCTGTCGTCCGTAACGACCAGCTCGAATTCCCCGTCGGAACGGTCCTGGTTCCGGCCTCCGCGGATACGCACGTCGACGCCGTGAGGTTTCTGCCAGACGGTAAACAGATCGCTTACGTCGTCACGAAGGGACGCCACGATCAGGCCGTGGGTGTCGTGGACCTCGCCGGCAAGTCGAGAGTCCTGACGTCGGACTGGGAGATCATCTCTTCGATCGCCTGGAATCCGGTATCGAAGGAAATCTGGTTCTCCGGCCGCAAGATGACGAACCACATCGGCGTTGTCGAGCTCCACGCGGTGTCGCTATCCGGCAAGGAGCGTCTCGTCGCGCAGAACCCGCAGTTGATCATCGTGCAGGACATTGCTCCGGACGGGCGCGTTCTCGCCCGCAGCGACGACTGGCCCGAGACGGTCATGTGTCTTTCGCCCGGAGCGGCCCACGAGGCCGATTTGACCTGGCTCGATTTTTCCGAGAGCGTGGCGCTGTCCGCGGACGGGAAGGATCTGCTCTTCATCGAGGGCGGCGCGGGGGCCGGCGCCACGGGCGGCACCTACATACGCAAGGCCGACGGCTCGAATTCCGCGGTACGCCTCGCCGACGGCTGGATCCGGAGACAGGCTCTGTCGCCGGACCGCAAGCTGATCGCGCAAGCCGTGGACGGCGCGCTCAACCTCATTCCCGTCGGCGCCGGCGAGTCGAAGACGATCCGTGACAAAGACGTCCAGTACACACGTCCGGCGTGGTTTCCCGACGGTAAGAGGCTGCTGCTGACGGGGGCGAGCTCCGGGCGGGGGCCGCGAATGTGGGTGCGGGACCTCGAAGCCGGGCCGCCTCGGCCGGTCACGCCCGAAGGCGTCGCCGCTGGACAGATCTCGCCCGACGGGAAGCTCGTCGCGGCCGCGGACATGAAGACGGAGAAGTGGACTCTCTATCCTGTCGAGGGGGGAGGGGATCCGCGACCCATCTCCGGCACCCGGCCGGGGGAGGAAGTCATCGGCTTCGATGAAAAGAGCCAAAGTCTGAACGTCCGTTCCGGCGATCTTCAGGTGCGCATCGAGCGCCTCGACCTCTCGACCGGAAAGCGCACTATCATCCGAGAGGTCGCGCCGGCCGATCCCACCGGTGTCGCCCGCATTTCGGCGCTGCAGCTGACTCCCGACGGCCGCGCCTACTGCTACAGTTTCATGCGGTCCCTCTCCCGGCTCTACATGGTCGACGGGCTCCGCTAGACGCCCTCGGATCGACGGTTCGGCTCAGGAGGACGAAAGCGGCTCGAGGTCGTAGAGGGACGCGGCCAGGCGTTCGAGTCCGCGGTCGTGCGCCAGGACATCGAGGTGGAG
>JBKOZO010000106.1:0-22581 GCA_046725935.1 Acidobacteriota bacterium
CTTCTGAAGAACGACGTGACGGAAGCTCCGTCGCACGGACTCGGCTCACGCGCGCGAGGATTTCGGAAGCTCCTTCTTCGCCACCCGCGCGAGGAGGACCGTGACCGCGGCGGTCGCGAGGACGCCCGCGACGAGCAGCGCCCACTCCCACGGGCTTCTCGCGCGGCCGCCGGCCAGGCTCTTGCCGGCGGCACCCAGAGAGACGTAGAGAACCGTCCCCGGCAGCATTCCGACCCAGCTCGCCGCGACGTAGGGAACGAAGCGTGCGGAGGTCAGACCGTAGAGGTAGTTCGAAAGGCTGAAGGGGATCAGCGGCGAAAGCCTCAGGAGGAGGACCACCTTCCAGTCGTTCTTGCCGATGGCCCGGTCCAGGGCGCCGAACTTCGCGTTCCGGCGGGCGACTTTCTGGACGCGCGCGCGCGCGACGTAGCGCGCGATCAGGAACGCGAGGGCCGCCGCCGCGGTCGACGCCAGAGAGACGATGACGACGCCCCAGCCCAGGCCGAAGAGGTAGCCCGCGGCCAGCGTGAGCAACGCTCCGGGGACGAAGAGGAGAGCGGCGGCGACGTAGACGACCCCAAAAAGGACGCCGCCCGGAGCGCCCAGCGACTGGATCCCGCTCTGGAAGCCCTCCAGCCATCGATCCAGCGGCAGGAGCCTCCAGGCGACGAAGAGGACCGCGGCGAAGACGCCGAGGCCGAACCACTTCCAGCGCGCCTGGGTCATCGCCTCCTCCAGCGATAGAGCCGTATCAGGACGCCCTTGACGAACGGCGTCAGCCGCGCCCTCTGTCGCTGGTCGGCGAGCTTGCGCGCGATCTCGGCGAAGGTCGGATAAGTATGGATGACTCTGCCGATCCCGCCGAGGCCGATGCCGTGCTTCATCGCCGCTGCGAACTCGGCGAGCAGGTCGCCGGCCCTCTCGCAGACCAGCGTGACTCCGAGGATCCGGTCCTTGCCGGGAGGGGTCAGGACCTTGGCGAATCCGACCTCCTCGCCTTCGAGGACCGCTCGATCGACCTCCTCGAGCGGCTGAACGAATCGTTCGTACGCGATTCCGTTCCGGTTCGCCTCGTCCTCGTTGAGGCCGACGCGGGCCACCTCGGGGGACGTGAACGTGCACCACGGGACCACATGCCGCTCGACGCTCGCCTTGGGCCAGGGCAGGAGGATGTTTCGGACGACGATCCGTGCGTGGTGGTCGGCGACGTGCGTGAAATGGTGCTCGCCGACGACGTCCCCCGCGGCGTAGATGTGCGGTTGCGACGTCTGCAGGTGCGCGTTGGTCTTGACGCCCTTCGCCGTGTACGCCACGCCCGCCGCTTCCAGATTCAGCCGGTCGATGTTGGGGACCTTGCCGGCGGCGATGAGCAGCGTGTCGCACGCGATCTCTCGAGGCCCGCTCCCTCCGTCGAGAGAGAGGCGGATGGAGTCGGCATCCGTCCGCGCGCGCGTCACACTCGCGCCCAGCAGGACCGTGACGCCTTCCCCTTCGAACCGGCGGCGCAGCAGGCTCGAGGCGTCCGCATCTTCCCTCGGAAGCAGACGCGGCGCGCGTTGGACGACGGTCACCGCGACGCCGAGGCGCGCGAAGACCTGGCTGAGCTCGCAGCCGACCGGCCCGCCGCCCACGACCACCAGGCGGTCGGGCTTGCCCTCCAGAGCGTCGAAAATCGTCTCGTTGGTGTAGTTGCGGACGGCGTCCAGGCCTTCGATCGGCGGAACGGCCGGCCGGGCTCCCGTCGCGATCACGAAATGTTTCGCCCGGAGCGCGATCTCCCCGACCCGCACCTCGTTTGGGGAGACGAACCTCGCCTCCCCGCGGATGACGTCGACGCCGAGACTGCGAAACCGCTCTTCCGAATCGTGGGGCGCGATCCGCGCCCGCCGCGCGCGCATGCGGGCGAAGACGTCCTGGAACTCGAACTCCGGTGTTTGCGGGCGCAGGCCCCAGTCCTCCGCGTGGCGGATCTGCTCGATCAGGCGCGCCGAGGCGATGAGGGCCTTCGACGGCACGCACCCGGTGTTCAGGCACTCCCCGCCCATGCGGTCTTTCTCGACGAGAGCGACGCGTCCGCCGAGGCCCGCCGTCCCCGCGGCCGTCACCAGGCCCGCAGTGCCGCCGCCGATGACGACGACGTTGTAGTTCTCGTTTCCCGGCATCGTCAGATTGCCAGCGTCGCGCGGCCGGACTCGGAATGCGGGCGATCCGCGGGGCGCCCCTCGGCTCGACCCCAGTCGTCGCCGCGCCGGACGAAGGGAAGCGCCAGGATCCGTCCGAGCGTGACCCTTCGCTCGTCGTCGTACGCCGGAAGGCCGATTGTGATCGCGTCCTGCCGAACGTCGAGCCGGATCGTGCCGTGCAGATAGTCCCAGGCGGACAGGAGGCTCGACCAGTTCGTGTTGGTCTCGTTTCGGTAGTCGGAGTGGTGGATGCCGTGCATCCGCGGCGTGACGACAAGTCGCACGAGCACGCGCTCGAGGCCCGCCGGCAGGCGCGTGTTGGAGTGATGAAAGAGGACCGAGACGAAGAGCAGCGACTGCCAGATCGCGACGGCCGCCGGGTCGGCGCCGATCACGAGGATCTGGAGGGCGCGGAACAGGACGGAGAGGCCGAGCTCGCCGAAGTGGAAGCGCAGGCCGGTCGAGGCGTCCATGTCACGATCGACGTGGTGGACGGAGTGGAAGCGCCACAGCCACGGAAGCTTGTGATTCGCCCAGTGCCAGAACCACAGCGTGTAATCGAGGAGGACCACTCCCGCGGCGAGCCCGAAGAGGCCGCCGACCGGAAGCCGCTGGAGCAGGCCGACCTTCTGCTCGACGGCCCAGCGCGAGACCGGAAGGAGGATCGGCAGCCGGAGCAGCTCCACCACCGCGGCCGAGAGCCCGGCCATCGCCAGATTCCGGCCCACCCGGCGCGGCCGTGATTCCCGAGCGCGCCGCAGCGGCCGGAGCGTCTCGGTCAGCAGGAAGACGAGAAACGCCGACGCGACGATCGCCGCCGTCGTCCAGGGCGACATCGGCGCGGGCATGCGGTCAAGGATATATGGCTAGAAGACCATCCCCGTGTTCGCCATGACCATCGTGAAGCGTTTGCCGCCGGTCGTGATGCTGTCGGTGAACGGGTCTCCGCTCGTGGAGATGCTCGTGTAACGGCCTTCGAAGGGGAGGTGGACGTTGCTCTGGTCCGAGACGCGAAAGGCGATGCCTGTGCCGGCGTTCCAGCCGAATCGCGTGGTCCGGTCGGAGAACACGGTGTCGATATTGACCGATTGGCCGCTGAACTTCATGTCGTAGGCGCCCACGCCCCCGAGCACGTAAGGCTGGACCCACGGTCCGATGTGCGAGCCGATCGCGAAGTCAAACGTTCCGTCGAGGACTTTCGCCTTGCCCTCGCTGAAGAAGGGCTTGACGGCGTCTTTGATCGTCAGCTCTCCGTACGAGCCGTCGAGCCGGACGCCGAACGGCGTGCCGAAGTTCCACACGAAGAGAAGCGTGCCGTTCCACCCGACGTTGTACACGTCGCTCTGGTTTTCAACCGGGATGTCCGCGCCGCCCGAGATGCCGACGTGGAAGCCGGGCGCGCCCTGCGCCGCGGCGATGGACGAAATGCCGAGAAATACGACGGCAACGGCGACGACGAGAACCGATCGGCGGGGCGCGGAGGGGAACATGGGGAACTCCTCGCGATGATCCGGATACCCGTTCACCGGATCGCAGTGCGCAAAGTGCAATCGTCATGCCCTCGCGAGAGGCACGGCGATTGCACGATTCACTCGCGACCTCGCAATGGTGCGCAGGTCAGTTCGGGACACTGCGGGGGGGCACACCCGCGGTGTCCCGAACTCTTCTGAGACCCCCGGATGCTCCGTGAGCGCAGTCAGTACGGGGCGCAGTACGCCGCCGGCGGGTAGTACGCCGCGGGTGGATACGCAACGGGCCGGTAGATCCAGTGCGGGTACGGCGCGTAGACGAAGACCCTCACGTACCGGCGAGGGTAGTAGTAAGGACGCGCGTAGTAGGGCGCCGCATAGCGGTATCCGTGGCGGTAGTGCTTCGCGTACGGGTAGGGACCGCGATGACCCGCGTAGGCCTTCGAGGTCGCGGGACCGAAGAAGAGGACGGCGAACGCGAGAGCGATGGCCGACACGAACGATCGGGTTTTCTTTCCCATGAACAGCCTCCGAGCGTGACGAAGCGCAACGATCGTGCCGCTCTGGCGCGACTTCGAAGCGGCGACGCAACGTACCGCGCACCAGTCGTTTGCGCCGCGACGCCCGCGCGCGAAGACATCGGATCGTGTCGTCCGACCGCGACACTTTGACCCTCATAGGAGTCATCGGACCGGCGCGATAGAGTCGAGGTTTCTTCGAGGAGGTTCCCATGTCGACCGTCGAAACCACCACTCCCGTCCATACGAGCCCGAGGGATCAGTTCCTGGAGGTCTACGAGCAGGAGCACCAGCGCACGCTGCGAGTGCTCAAGGCGTACCCGAAGGACAAGTCGGACCTGAAGCCGCACCCGAAGGCGAAGACCGCCCGCGAGCTCGCCTGGATGTTCGTCATGGAGCAGGGCGCGATGGAGAAGGCCATGACGACCGGCTTCGATTTCTCCAAGCCGATGAACTTTCCGCCGGCGCCGCCTCTCGACGCGATCATCCAGACGTTCGAGGACGGCCACCAGAAGACCGCCGGCCTCGTGCGCGGCCTACGCGATGACGAGCTCTATAGGCCGGTCCAGTTCATGGTCGGACCCGGCAAAATCGGCGACATGCCGCTGATGCACATCCTCTGGATGTTCCTGCACGACCAGATCCATCACCGCGGGCAGTTCAGCGTGTACCTGCGCATGGCGGACGGAAAGGTTCCCTCGATCTACGGTCCCTCGCTCGACGAGCCCTGGCAATAGACCCGAGTCCCCCCTCACCCTAGCCCTCTCCCCCCTTGCGGGGGAGAGGGGATGTTGCGAGAAGAAGGGTCTGCGCGCTACCGCGGCGTCGGAGTCAGCGCGGGCGACTTGAGGAGCTGCTGCAGCAGATCCACCGGGTTCGTCTTGTTGCCGTCGCCGCCGAGGACGTCGCCGAGAACCTTTCCCGCCGTGCCGCCCACCTTCGCGCCGGTCTGTCGCGCGAGGATGCGGCGCCCGAGGTCGAGCAGGATCGCTTCGTCGATCACGACCTTGGGCGCCATGACATCGCCCGTGACGCGGAACGGAAGCTCGAGGCGTCCCTGCGGGTCGGCGACGTAGCGGCCCGCGCTCCCGAAACTCTTGACGACGCCGGGTCCGAGAACGACTTGTCCCTCGTAGAAGAGGGTCTTGTCGAGCCCGACCCAGCCGTCCGCCTTCGCCGACACGTCCCGGCCGGCGAGGGTGAGGTCGGGTGTCGCGAGGCGACCGTCCGAGAGCTTGAGGGACGTCTCGAGCGTCGAGAACTTCGTCGATTCGAGGCTCGCGGGAACCTGGAAACCGGCGACCTTGCCCAGCGCCGACAGAGCGCGGGCGACCTCGGGCATGAGCTGGACCGTACGCAGATCGGCGTCGGCGACGGAGAGGTGCCCTTCGCCTCGCGCGGTTTTCGAGACTGCGTCCCACGAGAGGCCGTGCGTGGAGAGCGTCAGCTTCCCGTTCAAAGTGCCGGCGAAGACGTTGCGCAGCGTCGTCAGATTCTCGATGAGCGGCTGGGCCTGGACTCGCTCGACGTCGAGAGCCACGCGCGACTCGCTCTTCGGCTGGGAGAGGTTGGACTCGACGCGGCCGCCGAGCTGGCCGCCGAACGCGACGGCCGTCGGGACGAGCGTCAGCGCGCCCTTGTTCCAGGTCCAGTCGGCGACGAGCTTCTCGAACTCGAGCTTCTTCAGCTTGCCCGAAGGGACGGTCACGCGTCCCGACAGCGGCGCCTGGCCGCGCGAGCCCAGCGTGGCCTGCGCCGACGGCGCCGTGAAGAGCGCCTCTCCGTTCATCGTGACGTGAAAGGGAGCCGCGTCCACGGTTCCCGTCGTCTCGAGGTCCGGCGGAGAGCCTACGATGCGCGCGTCGAGCTTGAGCTTTCCGGCGAGCCGGACGTTGTCGGGAAGCCGGCCCGCCAGGCCCGGAAACCCGGTCACGTCGTCGATCGGGACCGCTCCCGGCGTCGAAACGTGGACGTCGACTCGGGGAGTCTTCCTCAGATCGTCCACGCGGCCCTCGACCGCGAGCGGCAGGCTCGCCACGTCGAAGAGCGAGCGGCCGATCGCCAGAGTCCCGTTGGTCCAGTCGACGGTCAACGCGAAAGTGCCGTCGGTCGTCGGAATCGGCGACGACGGTCCCGCGGGGTCGACCGCGACGTTGCCGGTGACTCTCAGCGCGCCCAGCAGCTCGCCCTCGGCCTTGCCCTCGATCGAGAGCGTGCCCGGGTCGGCGTCGCGAAACGCCGCCACGTACGGAGCGAGGAGCTTCAGCTGCATTCGCTTCGCGGAGACGCTCGCCTGCACCGGCGATTCGCCGAGCGGCGTGCCCTCGGGCGGAGGAGGCCCGATGGTTCCCTTCAACGAGAGATTGCGGCCTTGGTCCACGAGAAAGCGCGCGGCCACGTCGAACCGCGCCGCCGTCCTGGGACCGATGTCCGTGATGCGTCCCGTCAGATCGTCGAGAGCGACGGTGGGCGGCTGGTCCGGATTGACCTTCCGGTCCAGGAAGACGAGACGGCCGCGATCGATCTCGATGCGGGAGACCAGCAGCGCCGCCGCGGCCGTCCGGGAGGCCGGGCCGCTCTCCCTCTGTCCCGCGGAGAGGAAGTCGTCGATGTTCTTCTTGCCCTCCTGGTCCCGTTCGATCGTGATGGTGGCGCCCTCGAGGACGATCTTTCGAACCTCGACCCGCCGCGAGAGCAGAGGCCAGAAGGCGACTTTCACGGAGGCGCGATCGGCGGACACCAATGCGTGCGTCGACCACTTCGGGCCGTTCAGGACCGCGACGTTCTCGACCCCGGCGCCCAGGCCCGTCAGGATCTGGATCCGCATCTTCCCGATCTCCACCTTGCGGTGGAGCGACGCCTCGGCGGCGGCGATCGCACGGGCCTTCACCGCGTCGAGCGAGACGACGTAGGGCAGCGCGAGGGCCGCGAGGATCAGGACGCCGAGGAGGATCGCCGCGATGCGGAGCAGCCGCCGGCCGGTCGGAGACATCGAGGCGAACCTACCACGGCGTGCGCCAGGTCATCCCGAGCGCAGCGAGGGATCCCTTTCAAGCGATGTGGCGTCTCAGAAATCGATCCCTCGTCGCTGCGCTCCTCGGGATGTCAGACCTTCTACTTCTCTTCTTCTTCCGTCTTCTCGACGTCCTTGCGCGTGCGCTCGGTCAGGATGCCGGAGTCGGATCGGCTTGCGCCGGACCCCGCGAGCGAGCCGGCGCCGCCGAAGCCGGTGCCGCTGTGGACCTCGCCTCCGGGGCGGTTGTTGGGATACCCGCGATAGCCGTGCTTGCGACGTTTCGGGCGCGGCGTGGAGTCCTCATTCGAGGACGGCGTCTTCGTGGGCATAGAAACTCCTTTCCCTTTCATATACGCAGGAACGCGTGGAAAAGGCTCGCCGTTGCGAAAAACCTCGGGAAAGGGACACGCAAATAGAATGCCCGGAGGAGGACGAGAAATGCGGAAGCGATGGGCAGTCTCTCGAGCCGGGATCGCCGTGTTGACGTTGGTCTGGGCGAGTGTCGCGGCGGGTCAATCTGTGCTCGACTTGAACTCCGCGCCGCGCGTGCCGGTGGGTCCGCCGATCGACTTCGGCACGACGCAGGCGAGCTACTACACGATCCCGGAGTGGGACTTCGATCCGACGGCTTCCACCGTGACCTACAACGACCTGGCGATTGGCGGCGCCAACGCGCTGCGATTCCAGACCGGGGGCTTCGGAGGCTTCATATCCGGACCGCATCTGCCCGATGGAGCGCTGCTGACCAGTTTCACGTTCAACCTCTGTGACTCGAACCAGTCCGATGCCCATTGGCAGGCGGCCCTCGAGAGCTGCGGCAGCGTCGACGGTCTCTGCGCGATTCTCGGGACTCCGGTTCAGTCCGTCTCGAACATCGTGACGCCCTGCGCCGCATACACGCAGGACCTCAGCGCCCTCAACTACGTCGTAGACAACTCGTCGAAGCGGCTCCTCTTGATCGTGCTTCCGACAGCGCTCGACAATACCAACAGCTTCGCGGGGGCCCTCATCGGGTACAAGCTGCAGGTCTCGCCGGCTCCCGGCACGGCGACGTTCGCCGACGTGCCGACGAGCCACCCCTTCTTCCAGTTCATCGAGGCGCTCGCGAAGTCGGGAATCACCGGCGGCTGCGGCGGCGGGAACTACTGTCCCGATAATCCGGTCACACGAGGGCAGATGGCCGTGTTTCTCGCGAAGGGTCTCGGACTGCAGTTCCCTTAGGGTGAGCCACTAGAGGAGACGATACAGTACGGCGCGGGGTCTTCACGATGGCCAACCGCGTCGCGGTCGTGACGGGAGGGACTCGAGGAATCGGAGAGGCGATCGCGCGGCGCCTCGCCGCGGATGGGTTCGACCTCTTTATCTCGGGCACCACGGATAAGTCGGTGCGCGACGCGCTCCAGCGCTATGCGAGAGACGGCCTCACGATGCACGGCTTCGCAGCGGACGCGCGCAAGGAGGAGGACCAGAAGAAACTGGTGCACTCCGCGGCGCGCGAGGGCGGACGGCTGGACGTCCTCGTCAACAACGCCGGCCTCGGCCACTTCGCACCGGTGGACAAGCTCACTCCGGCGCAATTCCGCGAGACGCTCGAAACCAACCTCTTCGGTGTCTACTACGCCGTCCACTACGCCGCGCCGCTGATGAAGAAGAACGGCGGCGGGTTCATCGTGAACATCGCGTCGCTCGCGGCCGTCAACGCGTTCGCGGGGGGTTCCGCGTACAACGCGTCGAAGTTCGGGCTGCTGGGTTTCTCCGAGGCGGCCATGCTGGATCTCCGGCACGACGGCATCCGGATGGCCACGGTCCTGCCCGGCTCGGTGGACACCGAGTTCGGACATCCCACGAGCGCGCGGGAGTCCTCTTGGATGCTCCGGCCCGAAGACGTCGCCGAGGCCGTCGCGGATCTCGTCCGGTTCCCGGACCGCGCGATCGCGTCGCGGATCGACCTGCGCCCATCGAAGCCGCCGAAGAAGTGACTCTGGGCGCGAAGCGCCCTGTCATCCTAAGGAGCGCAGCGACGAAGGATCCCGTGCCTTTCAAGTCCGGGATCCCTGGCTGCGCTTGGGATGACGAACATAGAATCGTTCCGTGCCCGACCTGCTGACGATCCTGGCCCTCGCGGCGTTTGTGCTGGTCTTCGCGGGTCTGTCCGAGGGCGTGGTGTCCCGCGCGCCGCTGTCTTTTCCGATGCTTTTCCTGGGCTTCGGGTACTGGCTCGGGAGCCGCAGCGTCATTCCGACAAATCCGCATTCCCCGGTTCTCGAAGCGGTCGCCACCGTGACTCTCGCGCTGGTCCTCTTCCTGGACGCGGTGCGCATGAAGTTCGACCGCGCGCCCAGCGAGTGGCTGGTGCCGTCTCTCGTCCTGGGGCCGGGGACGCTCCTGACCGTCGCGCTGGTGGCGACGGCGGCGCACTTTCTCCTCGGCGCGGGACTTCTGATGTCGATCCTGCTCGGCGCGATCTTGTCCTCGACGGATCCGGTCGTTCTGCGCGACGTCGTCCGGGACAAGCGGATTCCCTCGGCGATCCGCCAGGCGCTGACGACCGAGGCTGCGACCAACGACGTCGTGGTCCTGCCCATCGTCCTGATCGCGATCGCGATCGCGAAGGCGCAGGCCACGACCTTCGGCGGCTGGGCGTTGATCCTCGGCAAGCTCCTGATCCTGGGACCCGCGGTGGGATTCGGGATCGGGGCGCTCGGCGCGTGGCTGATGTCGAAAGCCGACGCGCGCTTCGGCATCCGGCGCGAGTACCAGTCCCTCTACGGAATGGGACTCGTCTTCGCGTCGTACACGGCCGCCGTCGCGCTGGGCGGCGACGGGTTCCTCGCGTCTTTCGCGGCCGGGGCGGCGATCGCGGCGCTGGACCTGGAGCTCTGCGATTGCTTCCTCGAGTACGGGGACGCGACGTCCGAGATGATCATGCTCTTCGCGTTCATCCTCTTCGGCGCAGTCCTGACGACGCTGGTCGGGACGGTGCCCCTCGGCGTCACGCTTTTCTTCGCCGCCATCACGCTCTTCGTCGCGCGCCCCGCGGCGGTCGCGGTCGTGCTGCGCCGGGCGGCGCTTTCGCCGATGGCACGCGGGTTCATCGCGTGGTTCGGTCCGCGCGGGCTGTCTTCGCTGCTGCTGGTTCTTCTGGCGGTGTCGGCCGGCGTTCCCGGCGCCGAGACCGTGCTGGCCTTCGCGGGCGTGGTCGTGACGGTGTCCGTTGTCCTCCACGGCATCTCGGCCACGCCTCTGACGGCGTGGTACGCGAAGGCCGTCGCCGAGAGGACGCTGGCCGAAGAACGGGTCAGCACGGCCAGCGAAATGCTGCGGTCGGGAGCGATCAAGGTCGACGACGTGCCTCTGATCGACGGGCCCGAGCTCGTCAGGCGGCTGGAGGGCCCCGACCCGCCGGTGGTTCTCGACGTGCGCTCGCGCTCAAGCTTCGAGAAGGACCCGGAAGGCATCCCCGGCGACATCCGGGTTCCGCCCGACCAGGTCGAGAGCTGGGCCACGAAGCGAAAACGCGACCGGCCCATCGTGGCCTACTGCACCTGACCCAACGAAGCCACCAGCGCCCGTGCGGCGCGGCAGCTTCGAAAGATGGGCTTCGATGCCTCGGTTCTGCGAGGCGGCCTCGCGGCGTGGCGCGGGGCCGCGGGGAAGGCCGCGCCGGCCCCGCCCGCGGTTCCATCCGAGACCGGGAGTCCGGCCGCCCGAGTCTAACCTCTGCATCTCTCGGAAAACAAAGCGATTCTTAAGATCTCGTCTCTGTGACTGCGATGACAGCTGCCGAGCCTAAAATGAGGTCGGTATCCCCTGAATGTCGAAAGAAGTCGATCGTCTCGAGACCGGCCGTGCGCCCGCTTCGCGAGGCCTCGTGGCGGACCTCGCGATCGGCTTCGCGCTGACCGCCGTCTACGTAATCTTCGCCCGGATCGGCCTGAGCTTCCACGCGGTCAGCACGTTTGCCGCGCTCGTGTGGCCCCCGAGCGGGATCTCGGTCGCCGCGTTGCTGCTCCTCGGGGTCCGCTTCTGGCCGGCGATCACTCTCGGAGCCTTTCTCGCAAACTTCTGGGCCGGCGCGCCTGTGCCGGTCGCCCTCGCGGTCGCCGCGGGCAACACCGGTGAGGCGCTCTTCGCCGCGTGGGCGTTGCGGTCGATTCCTGGATTTCGGGCGCGGCTCGATCGCTTGCGCGACGTCGTCGGCTTCGTGGTGCTCGGAGGAATCTGTGGCCCGGGGCTCAGCGCGACGGTGGGAGTCTCGAGCTTCTCGGTCGCGAGCCTGGTACCGCCCGACGCGTGGGCCGCAACCTGGCGCGCGTGGTTCCTGGGAGACTCGATCGCGATCCTGATCTTGACGCCCCTGATCCTGACGTGGGCCGCGCCGGCGCCCGCCGGCCGCCCGCGCAGGCTCGTCGAGAAGGTGGCGCTGACGCTTTCGGTCTGCGGGGCCAGCTACTTCCTCTTCGGCGTGACGCGGAACGGGACGACGGCGGTGCTCGCCCCGGTCCTTATATGGGCCGCCCTGCGCTTCGAGGTGCGGGGGGCGGCGTTCGCGACGATGCTGGTGGCCGCAATCGCCATCTGGGCGACCGCCTTGGGCTACGGACCCTTCGCGAGCGCGGTCGTCGAAGAAGGACTGGCGCGGCTCCAGTCGTTCATGCTGCTGACATCGGCGACGTTCCTGGTGCTCGGCGCCACCATGCTCGAGCGCCGGCGCGCGGACGCGGCGCGCCTCGAGGCCGAGGCCACGACCGAGGAAAGCGAATCTCGCTACCGTCAGATTGCGGACGCCGTCGAGCAGCTTCTCTGGATCACTGACCCCGAGGGCAACGTCACGTTCCTCAACCACCAGTGGGAAAAGACGATCGCGCCTCTGGAGGCCGGCCGGGGCATGCGCTGGGTCGAAATGCTCCACCCGGACGACCGGGACGAGATGCTGTCGCGGCGTAAGGCGGCCATCGCGGCCGGTCGACCGTACCGGTCCGAAGTCCGCGTCCGGATGCGCAACGGGGAGTACCGGTGGATGCTCTCGCGCGTCGTGCCGGTGCGCAACGCTCAGGGCCGCATCACGTCGTGGTTCGGCGCGTCGGCCGACGTGCACGCTCTGAAGACCGGGCAGGAGGAGCTTCGCCGCGCCAGGGATGCGGCCGAGGAAGCCGGCCGGGCCAAGGACCGGTTCCTCGCCACGCTGTCCCACGAGCTGCGCACGCCGCTGACGCCGGTGCTCGCCTATAGCTCGATCCTGGAGCGCGACGCCTCGCTTGACCGCGAGACGCGGCGCCGGGCCGAGATCGTGCGGCGCAACGCCGAGCTCGAGGCCCGCCTGATCGACGACCTGCTCGACTTGACGCGCGTGACCTCCGGCAAGCTCGAGATGCACAAGGAGACCGTCGGTCTCTACGAGGCGATCGACCACGCCATGGAGATCTGCCGCGAGGAGGCGGATGCGGGCGGCGTCGCGATCGCGAGGGTGGCGACGAAAGGGGAGGCCTTCGTGCATGCCGACCCCGCGCGCCTGCGGCAGATCTTCTGGAACATCTTGAAGAACGCGATCAAGTTCACGCCGCGCGGAGGGAAGGTCCTCATCCGGAGCGTGTCCGCGGAGGAAGGGTTCGCCGCCGTCGAGATCTCCGACACCGGATCCGGGATCGAGGCGTCGGAGCTCCATCGCATCTTTCAGCCATTCGAACAGGCCGTGCGCGGGAAAGGAGGCCTGGGGCTCGGCCTCGCGATCTCGCGCGGACTCGTCGAGGCCCACGGCGGGACGCTGACGGCCCACAGTGCCGGGCCCGGAGAAGGCTCCACGTTCCGGATCGAGTTTCCATCCGTCGTTCCCCAGCGCGAATCGGCCCGCCCGACCGGCACGACCCCGCCGTCGGGACACCGCGCCGTGCGCCGCGTCCTGCTCGTCGAGGATCACGTCGACTCGGCCAGCGCCATGAAGGAGCTCCTCGGCGTACTCTCCTGCGACGTCGTCGTGGCGCACACGCTTCAGGCGGCCCTGGTCGCCAGCCGAAAGGGGCCGTTCGATCTGGTTCTCTCGGACCTCGGACTGCCCGACGGAAACGGCCTCGATCTGATGCGCACGCTGAGGGACCAGCAAGGGCTCTCGGGAATCGCCATCACGGGCCACGGCATGGCCGACGACCTCCGCAACACGCGCGACGCCGGCTTCGTCGGGCACCTCGTCAAGCCGATCACTCTCCAGCGGCTTTCGGACGCCGTGGCGGAGTTTTTCCAGGAGCGCGAAGCGGCCGCGCCGCGAAGGTAACTTCTCTTCCGCCGCGACGTATCTCGACTTTGAGGCCGACGTGTCCACGCTGATCCAAGACCTGCGCTACGCCGTACGCACGCTCACGAAGACGCCCGGATTCACGGCGGTGGCCCTGGCCACACTGGCCCTGGGAATCGGGGCCAACACCGCGATCTTCTCGGTCGTCAACGCCGTCCTGCTCGCCCCGCTCGCGCACCCGGAGCCCGAGCGCCTGATCCGCGTCTACCAGATCTTCCCGAGACAGAAGGTCACGACGGCGGGAGCGTCGTACCTGAACTACGAGGACTGGACCCGCCAGACGCGTTCCTTCGAAGACCTCGGTGCGATCCGCCTCCACGACTACACGCTGACCGGGCGCGGCGAGCCCGCGCTCGTCGTAGGCGGAACCGGAACGTCGCCGATGTTCCGGCTGCTGCGCGCCCGGCCGCTGACGGGCCGCTCCTTCGTTCCCTCGGACGACGCTCCCGGCGCAACCCCGGTGGCGATCCTCTCGGAGGGACTCTGGCGCGACCGCTTCGGCGGCGATCCTTCGGTCGTCGGCCAGACGGTGTCGCTCGATCAGCGTCCCTACACGATCGTCGGTGTGATGCCGGCGTCTTTCAAGACGCCGGGAGATCTCGCGGCACAGCTGTGGACGCCGCTGTCCCAGGATCCGGTGTTCGCCGACCTGCGCCAGAAGAGGGGAGGGCACTACCTGACGGTCGCGGGACGGCTCGCGCGCGGAGTCACGCTCGGGCAGGCGCAGGCGGAGCTCGCCACGGTCGTCGAGGATCTGGCCCGGAAGTATCCGAAGGACAACGAGGGCTGGGGCGTCCGGCTCGTGCCCCTCGCCGAGAGCCTGGTGTCGGGAGTCCGGACGGCGCTGCTCGTGCTGCTCGGCGCGGTCGCGCTGGTCTTCCTGATCGCCTGCGCCAACGTCGCCAATCTCCTGCTCGTGCGCTCCGCGGCGCGGGCCCGCGAGGTCGCGATCCGCGCGGCACTGGGAGCGGGGAGGTCGAGGCTCGTCCGGCAGTTTCTGACCGAGTGTCTGGTGCTCGCGCTGACCGGAGGGCTCCTCGGTCTCGCTCTCGCGTACGCCGGAATGGGAGCGCTGCGGCGCTGGCTGCCCGCGGATCTGCCGCGCCTGGACGAGATCGCGATCGACCGGCGCGTGCTCCTCTTCACGCTCGCCGCGGCACTGGTTTCGGCGCTGGTCTTCGGGCTCGCGCCCACGCTCCAGGCGTCGCGCACGACCCTCTGGGCGTCCCTTCGGGAAGGCGCCGCCGGAAGCGGCGAAGGGGGAAGCGCGAAACGGCTGCGAGGGCTCCTCGTCGTCGGCGAGACGGCGCTCTCCTTCGTTCTTCTCGTGGGGGCGGGGCTCCTGGTGAAGAGCTTCGTGCGCCTCCAGGAGGTCCCGCTGGGATTCGAACCGACGCGCGTCCTGACGGCCGGCATGTCGCTTCCGCGCGCGCAGTACGTCGAGCCCGGGCAATGGCGCGCCTTCTATACGTCCCTGGTCGAGCGGCTGAAGGCGGAGCCGGGTGTCGAGGACGTCGCGGCAGCTCTGCCGCTGCCGCTGATGGGAGGCGGCCTGAACTTCGCCTTCAAGATCGAGGGAAAGACGGAGGAGACGGGATCGGACCTCTCGGCGAACTACACCGCCGTCACCCCCGGCTATTTCCGTGTCATGGGGCTCCGGCTCGTCCGCGGACGCTTCCTGACGGACTCGGATTCCGCCGAGCATCCGAAGGTTTGCCTGATCTCCTCGGAGTTCGCCCGGCAGTTCTTTCCGGGAGAGGATCCCGTCGGCAAGCGGCTGATCTTCGGCTTCAAGGAGCCCGCGCCGCGCGAGATCGTCGGCGTCGTGGGGGACGTCCGGCGCGACGGCCTCAGTGTCGTGTCGAGGCCCGAGATGTACGTGCCGTTCGCCCAGGATCCGTGGTGGGCCGCGTACGTCGCCGTCCGCGCGAAGGGCGATGCGACGCCCCTGGCGTCGGCCATCCGCAACGACGTGCGCGCCCTCGATCCGACCCTCCCCATCGAAGACATCCAGCCGATGACGCAGACCGTCTCGGAGTCGGTGGCGCAGCCGCGCCTGCGCGCCACACTCCTCGGTCTGTTCGCTGCGGCCGCGCTGCTTCTCGCGGTGCTCGGGATCTACGGCGTCCTCTCCTACAGCGTGGGCCGGCGCACCCGGGAGGTCGGCATCCGAATGGCGCTCGGGGCGCAGAGAGGCGACGTGCTCGGTATGGTTCTCCAGGAGGGCCTCGTGCTCTCGGCGGCGGGACTCGCCGTCGGTCTGGCGGGAGCCTTCGTCCTCACGCGCTTTCTCTCCAGCCTCCTCTTCGAGGTCAGCCGGCTGGATCCGTGGACCTATGCGGCCGTCGCGGCGTCCCTGCTCGCCGCAGGCCTCCTGGCCTGCTGGGTTCCCGCCCGCCGCGCCACACGAGTGAACCCGATACTGGCGCTGCGCCAGGAATAGGTTCCTTCCGCATCGGCCGTGACATCATCGTGTCGCGATGTCGCGAGATGGCCGCTCCGAAGGCTTGCTGCGGACCACCTGGAACCGCTGGTCGGTTCTCGTCGTCCGCCATCGCTGGCTCGTGCTTGCGGTCTGGATCGTCGGGTCCCTCGGCCTGATTCCGCTGGCGCGCCACCTGGAAGGCAAACTCGAGGTCTCCGCACGCATGCCGAGCGGTCAGGCCGAGGGAGTCCGGACCGACCTCGAGCGGCGGTTCCGCTCGCCCTTCACCTATCGTGTCCTTCTCGTCGCCGAGGGGATCCCCAGCCCCGCCGTCCCCGAAGGCCGGGCGGCTTTGGAGCGGATCGTCGGCGCCCTTCGTAACGTTCCGGGCGTCGCCGGTACGCTGTCCTCGATCGACACGCAGGATCCGATCTTCCGCGGGCAGGACGACGGCTTCCTGATCGTCGTTGGCCTCGACGCCGGCGACGCTCCCGTCGAGACGCTGCTGCCACGCCTGCGCGAGACCACCGAGGGCCTCCTCCGCGAGCTCCGCCGCAAGTACTCGGGGGCCTGGCTGGGCTGGACGGGCGAGGCCCCGCTCAACTTCGACCTGCGGATCGCCTCGACGGCGGATGCGCGCTCGGCCGAGCTGCGCGTCCTGCCATACACGCTCCTGCTCCTGCTGCTGGCCTTCGGCAGCATCGTGGCTGCGGTCCTGCCGATCGGCGTCGGGATTCTCTCGATCGCGCTCTCGCTGGGAGTCGCGGCGTGGGTCGCGCAGTACTTCACGCTCTCGATCCTCATCCAGAGCCTGGCCTCGATGATCGGGCTCGGGCTCGGCATCGACTACGCGCTCCTGACCGTCAGCCGTTTTCGCGAGGCCCTGGCCGCCGGGCGAGGTGCGAAAGCGGCCGCCGAGGAGGCGACACGCCAGGCCGGATGGACGATCATTCTCTCGGCCTTCCCCGTCTCGATCAGCTTCGCGGCGCTCCTGACGATCCCGCTCTCGGAGTTGCGGTCCGTGGGCTTCGCCGGCCTGACCGTCACCGTCTTCGCGCTGCTTCTCTCGGTGACCCTCCTGCCGGCGGTGCTGGCGATGCTGGGGACACGCGTGGACCTCCTGCGCGTGCGGCCGAGGCGGCGGACGTTCCGCGCCCGGGGATCGGGAGCCTGGCGCCGGTGGGCGCACGGCGTCATCGCGCATCCGATCCTTTCGCTCCTGCTGGCGACCGCTCCGCTCCTGATCCTGGCGTGGCAGTCGACGCGACTCGACACCCAGATGCCCAAGGGCGACTGGCTGCCGAAGGGGTCCGAGTCCGTGCGCGCGTATCAACGCCTGCAGGCGATGGGACGCGAGAACCTGATCCACTCGCTGCGTGTGGTGCTCGACTTTCCGAAGGCAGTCACGATCGAGTCGCCGGAAGGCTGGGACGCCGCCAAGCGCCTCTACGAGAAGCTCAAGGCGGATCCGCGCGTCATGCGTGTGCAGTGCCTGCCCGGCCTCGGGATGCTCAACCGCCCGGATGGCTTGCGCTTCCTGCCGCTGCTGCCGCCGGCGGTCCGCCAGACTCTGGTCGCCGCCGACGGGAGCTCGACGCTCTTCGAAGTCATTCCCGCCGAGAGTGTCTCTCCCGGCGGGCAGGTGACCTTCGCCCGCGAGCTCCGAAAATGGAAGGCGGCGGAGCTGACGGGACTTCCCGGCGCGGCGATGCGCGTCGGAGGGCGGCCCGGCTTCGAAGCGGACTACGAGGACACCGTCGCCGAGCATTTCCATCGGGTCATCCTCCTCGTCGTCGTGTGCACGCTGCTCGCGCTCTTCATCGGCTTTCGCTCGTTCCTGGTACCAGTCAAGGCGGTGCTCCTGAATCTCCTGTCGGTCGGAGCGTCGTTCGGGGCGCTCGTCCTCGTGTTCCAGGACGGCCGCTTCGGGTCGTTGCTGGGACTGCAGGAGCCCACGGCGAGCGTCTTTCCGATTATCCCGGTTCTGGTGTTCTGCATCGTCTTCGGCCTTTCGATGGACTACGAGGTGATCCTGGTCGCCCGCGTGGCCGAGGCGCGGCGCAGCGGGCTCGACGAATCGGCCGCCATCGCCGAAGGCGTGGCGCGCACGGCGACCGTGATTACGAGTGCCGCGGCCATCATGGTGGTCGTCTTCGCGGGCTTCGCGCTCGGGGCGTTCCTTCCCATCAAGATGCTGGGCTTCGCGCTCTCGGTCGCGGTCCTGATCGACGCGGTCGTCGTGCGCATGGTCATCGGTCCCGCGCTGCTGCGGCTGGCCGGGCGCTGGAACTGGTGGCCAGGCGGAGTCGGCCGCGAAGAGGGAGCCGTCGCGGCCCGCGAATCGAGCCCCGCGGGCGCATAGGCCTTCGCTAGAGTCCGCGCGATGCCGGAGGGCAACACGATCCACCGCCTGGCGCGGATGCACACGCGCGACTTCGGGGGCAAGCGCGTGCTCGTCTCCTCGCCGCAGGGCCGCTTCGAACGCGAGGCGAGGAGGCTGGCCGGACGGCGCTTCCTCCGGGCCGAGGCGTACGGCAAACACCTCTTCCACCACTGGAGCGGAGGTCTCGTGGTGCACGTGCACCTGGGGATGGCGGGATGGTTCTACCGGCGGCGCTCTCCGGCGCGGGAGCCGCGGCCGACCGTGCGCATGCGCCTCTCGACGGCGAAGGTCACGACCGACCTGATCGGGCCTCCGACCTGCGAGCTGATTCCGGAGTTTGCGCGCCGCGCGGTGCTCGAGCGCCTCGGGCCCGATCCGCTGCGCCGCGACTTCGATCCGCGCCTCGCCTGGGAGACGCTCCAGAAGCGCCCGAAGCGCGCCATCGGCGACGCGCTGCTCGATCAGCGCATTCTCGCGGGGGTGGGCAACATCTATCGCAACGAGGCTCTGTTCCTGACTGGGATTCATCCGCTGCGGCGCTCGGGGACGGTGACGCCGGCCGAGTGGGACGCTCTGTGGAAGACCGTGCGCAGGCTGATGCGCCGCGGCGTCGTGCAGGCCGAGATCCGCACGGCCGACGCGCGCGAGCCCGTTCATCCTCTGTCCGGCCGGCTGCCCGAAGAGCCCTTCTACGTCTACCAGCAGGAGATCTGCCGCCGCTGCGCCTCGCCGATCCGGGAGTTCCCGCTCTCGGGCCGGCGGATGTTCGCCTGCGAGACCTGTCAGCCACGGTCGGTCCGAAAACGCCGTTGACGCGATAGCGCTTCTCGCGCCGCCGACATGAGCGACTACCCGTTCGGCTGGGGCGAATTCCGGCGGAGACTGAAGAGGGACGTGGAAGGCTAGAATCGCCCCTTCGGCGAAAGGGGAGACTCATGCTGACCGTCGTCCTGTTCGCGTCCGCTCTTCTGACCCAGGCCCCGCCGGCCTCAGCCTCGCTGCCGCCCTCCGAGGCGACGGCGAAACAGGCCCTCGAGAAATCGCCGCGCCACGGCGAATACATCGACGTGAAGATGGCCGGGAGCTCTGTGCCGATCCGGACGTGGATTTCGTACCCCGAGCGCAAGGACAAGGCCGGCGTCGTCATCGTCATCCAGGAAGTCTTCGGGCTGACGGACTGGATCCGCAGCGTCGCGGACGTCCTCGCGAAGGAAGGATTCTTCGCCGTCGCGCCGGACATGATCTCGGGCCTGGGGCCCAACGGCGGCGGCACCGACTCGGTCGCGAGCCGCGACGACGCGGTCAAGCTGGTGCGCGGCATCTCGCCCGAGGAGGCGACGAAACGCCTGAACGCCGTGCGCGACTGGGCGGTGAAGCTTCCCGCTTCGAACGGCAAGTCGGCCACCGTCGGCTTCTGCTGGGGTGGGGCGCGCAGCTTCGCGTATGCCACGGCGCAGCCGGAGCTCGCCGGCGCGGTCGTCTATTACGGATCCTCGCCCGACACCCCGGAGCTTGCGAAGATCAAGGCGCCGGTCCTCGGAAACTACGGCGGCGACGACGAGCGCGTGAACGCGACGATCCCGCCGGCGGAAGCGGAGATGAAGAAGCTCGGCAAGATCTACGAGCCGCACATCTACCCGGGCGCGGGCCACGGCTTCCTGCGCGACCAGGAGGGCCGCGACGGCGCCAACATGAAGGCGACGCAGGAGTCCTGGCCGCGGAGCGTCGCGTTCCTCAAGAAGGTTCTGGGATAGGCTCGCGCCATCGCGGCATCGGCCCCCGGACCCTTCACGAGTGAGGTGAGCGTATGAAGCGAATGGTGCTCGCGGGCACCTCGCCGGGATCGTCGTGTTCATCTGGTCTGCCATCGACCACATGGTTCTCCCCGTCGGCCACATGGGAGTGAAGACGCTGCCCCAGGAAGAAGCGGTTCTGACCGCGCTCAGGTCGGAAATCACGGAGGGAGGCCTGTACGTCTTTCCGGGAATGGACATGTCGCACCGTCCCACGCCCGAGGAATACAAGGCGTTCGAGGCCAAGTACGTCGCGGGACCCACGGGGCTTCTCGTCATCGGCATGGGCGGGAACGCGGTCATGACCTCCCGGCAGCTCTCTTCGGAGCTGCTGACCGACGCCTTCGCGGGCATCATCGCGGCGTTCGTGATCTCGCAGACGACCGCGCCGTTCGGACGCCGCGTCCTGATCGTGATGCTGATGGGCCTTTTCGCCTGGTTCTCGATCAGCGCCTCGTATCGCATTTGGTACGGCTTCCCGACGGCGTACGCGGTCGCGGAGGGAATCGACCAGGTCGTGGGCTGGCTCTTCGGCGGCGTCGCGATTGCATGGGTGTACCGGAGGAGCTGAAACGCGAGCGGAGGATTCCCTGGGCGATCCGATCTTTCACGTCGACGCGTTCACCGAGCGGCCCTTCGCGGGCAATCCCGCCGCGGTCTGCCTGTTGTCGGCGCCGCGCCACGACGCCTGGAGGCAGGGCATCGCGGCGGAGATGAACCTCGCCGAGACGGCGTTTCTGGAGCGCGCCGGCTCGGACTGGAACCTGCGCTGGTTCACGCCGACCGTCGAGGTGGACTTGTGCGGTCACGCCACGCTCGCCTCGGCGCACGTTCTCTGGGAGCAGGGTCTCGCGGAGCCCGGCGCGACGATCGCGTTTCACACTCGGAGCGGGCTCCTCAGCGCGGCTCCCCGCGGCGGGATGATCGAGCTCGACTTCCCCGCCGAGCCGGCGACCGCGGGCCCCGCGCCGGCCGAGCTGCTGGCGGCGCTCTCGATCCAGGAGGCGCGCTCGACCGGGCGCAACCGCCTCGACTACTTGATCGAGGTCGACGGCGAGGCCACGGTGCGCTCGCTCTTGCCGGACTTCCGCGCGATCGCCGCGGCCTGCGGCTCGGGCCGCGGCGTGATCGTCACGGCGAAGAGCGCGAGCCCCGAGCATGACTTCGTCTCGCGCTACTTCGCGCCCGCCGCCGGAATCGAGGAGGACCCCGTGACCGGCTCGACACACTGCTGCCTGGGGCCGTTCTGGGGCGAGAAGCTCGGAAAGACCGAGCTCTCCGGGTTCCAGGCCTCCGCGCGCGGCGGCACGGTCCGCGTACGCCTGGCGGGCGAGCGCGTCTTTCTCGGGGGCCACGCGGTCACGGTGGCCCGAGGAGAACTCGCGTAGGGGCGGCGATACCGCCGCGCTTTGCGCGGCGTTCCCTACTGCCGTGGGCTTGCCTTCGGTGGTCGGGTCGCGGCCGCCCGAGGGCGGGGACGAGCCCCGCCCCTACTACGCCGCGGACGGCCGGCCGTGCGCGGCCTTCGCCGGCTCGGACACGGTGCGGACCACCTCGGCGACCTTCTCGTCGGCCTTCAGAGCCAGGTCGGCCTGCGCGACGATGCCGCAGACGGCGCCGGAGTCGTCGACGACGACCATGCGGCGCACCTTGTTGCCCTCCATCATCGCGACGCACTCGTCCAGCGACATGTCCTGGGAAATGGACTTACAGGGCGTCGTCATGCAGTCGACGGCGCGCAGGTCGAGGGCGTTCTTTCCGGCGGCGACGGCGCGCAGAGCGATGTCGCGGTCGGTGACGATGCCCACGGGGCGGCCCGTGTCCTTGCTCTCGACGACCGGGATCGCTCCGCAGTCGTTTTCGAGAAGCATGACGGCGACTTCCTGCAGCGGCGTGCCGGGCACGCAGCACGCGGGATTGGGTGTCATGACGTCTTTCACGCGCGAGTTGGCGGAAGCCATGGATTCCTCCTCTAGTCCTCGTCTTCGGGTTGGTCTTCTTCGAAAAAGTCGAGGTCACCTTCGTCCAGGTCGGCGCCGATCTCCCAGCCGAACCGGTGATGGCCGTGCTCGGCGAGGTCGTAGCGATCGGAGGGCTTTTCGCGCGGTTCGAACGGCTCGCGCTGGAACCACTGCCGCGACCAGTCGCCCTCGGCGACGGACTCGAGATCCTCGTCGGCGGCGAAGCCTCCGGTGCCCACCGCTTCGCCGCGGTCCACGCCGAGACCGGTCGCTGTTCCCGACGCGATCTCCTGGAACGCGTTGGACTCGTCGCCGGTCGATGCCATCGTCTCGGCCTCGTCGACCTCCTTGCCTTCCGTGCTCATTCCCCGGCGCTCGGTGATTTCGGGATCGTGCTCACCGCGCCGAGACACCTTGGGCATGGGTCACCTCCACCTCTCGAAAGTGCAAGACTCGGACCACGTTTCACCGGCGGCATGTCGCTTGCACTTCGGGCCACGCGAAAGGAGTCTGCGATGAGATTCCGCTCCGACCGGGACGGGGC
>JBKOZO010000107.1:0-15574 GCA_046725935.1 Acidobacteriota bacterium
CGCCGTGTTCACGATGCTGCCTCCGCCCGCGCGGAGCATCGCGGGGATCGCGTACTTGCAGCCGAAGAAGACGCCCTTCAGGTTCACGCGCAGGACGAGGTCCCACGTCTCCTCGTCGGTCTCGAGGACCGAGCCGTCGGCGGCGGGGAAGATGCCGGCGTTGTTGAAGAGGATGTCCAGCTTGCCCCAGTTCTTCTCGGCGGCCGAGACCATCGCCTCCGCGTCCCGCGCGACCGAGACGTCCGCGTGGACGAAGAGGGCCTGACCCCTGGCGCTCTCGATCTCGCCCACCACCTTCTGCCCGGCCGCGTCGTTGACCTCGGCGACGAGGACTCGGGCGCCCTCGCGCGCGAAGAGAAGCGCCGATTCGCGCCCGATGCCGCTCCCGGCGCCCGTGATGATGGCGACCTTGTTCTCGAGCCTGCCCATTCCCACCTCAGCCTCTCTCGAAGAACCGCTCCCGTTCCCAGCTCGTGACGACCTCGTCAAACTTGCGTTGCTCGGTCTTCAGAAAGTGCAGGTAGTGGCCGACGACGTCTTCGCCGAACGCTTCCTTCGCCAGGCGGCTCGACTCGAGCAGGCCGATCGCTTCGCGCAGGCTCCCCGGCACCCTCGGCAACTCCCTGGCCGCGTAGACGTCGCCCTGGAAGGGAGGCGGCGGTTCGATGCGCTCGGCGATCCCGGCGAGCCCCGCGGCGAGAGTCGCCGCCCAGGCGATGTAGGGATTCGCGTCGGCTCCCGGGATGCGGCACTCGATGCGCAGCGTCTCTCCCTCGCCGACGACCCGGATTCCCGCGGTCCGGTTGTCGACGCTCCACGCGATCGTCGTCGGTGCGAACGAGGCGCTCTGAAACCGCTTGTAGGAGTTGACCGAAGGCGCCCAGAAGGCCGTCAGCTCGGCCGCGTGCGCAAGAACGCCGCCGAGGAAAAATCGGAACGCGTCGGCGCAGGCGATCCCTCCCAGCCGCCCCTCGCCCGGAAAGACGTTCGCTTCTCCCGTCGCATCCCAGAGCGAGATGTGCTGGTGGAGCCCGCTGCCGGCGACGCGCTCGTCCCACTTCGCCATGAAGGTCACCGCGAGTCCCTTGGAGTAGGCGATCTCCTTCGCGGCGTGCTTGGCCAGGACGTTTCGGTCCGCCTGTTCCAAAAGATCGCCGTACTCGAGATTCAACTCCTGCTGTCCGGGGCCCCACTCGCCCTTGCTGCCTTCCGTGGGAATGCCGCTGTGGAGGAGCGCGCGGACGAGCTCGCCCACGACCGGCTCTTCTCGAGTGCCGGCGAGCAGGTGGTAGTCCTCGATGTAGTGGCCGAACGAGACGAGGCCGTGCCATTGCTTCTGCCGCGCCGAGTCGTAGGTTTCGCGGAAGAGGTAGAGCTCCAGCTCGGCCCCACCTTTCGGCACGAACCCCATCTCTCTCGCGCGCTCGACCTGGCGCTGGAGGATCCGGCGCGGGGAGACCTCGACCGGAGCCCCTGCCTCCGTGACCACATCGGAGAGCACGATCGCAGTGTTCGGCAGCCACGCCGCGCGGCGAAGCGTCTGCCAGTCGGGGAGACAGGCCACGTCGCCGTAGCCCTTCTCCCAGCTCGCGAAGGCATAGCCCGGCACCGGGTCCATCTCCATGTCGCACGCGAACACGTAGTCGCAGGCATGCCAGCCGCGCTCGGCTACGCTCTCCGCGAAGAAGCGTCCCGTGAAACGCTTGCCCAGCAGCCGCCCATACCAGTCGGGCACGGCGACGAGCACGGTCTCGATCGTCTCCTTCCGGATCGCGTCGAGTAGCTCCTCGCGTGTCATGCGCCCCGCCGCCATCGCCTCACTCCTCCGAAAAGAAAACGCTCTTCGTCTCGGTATAGTGTTCGAGGGCGGCTAGCCCCAACTCTCGTCCGAGGCCGCTCTCCTTGACGCCGCCGAACGGCGCCTCGAGAAACACACTCCGGCTGCTGTTGACCGAGAGAACACCCGTCTCGACGGCCCGCGCCGTGCGCATCGCGCGCCCCAGGTCCCGAGTAAAGAGCGAGCCGGAGAGACCGTACCGGCTCGCGTTAGCGAGATGCACCGCCTCCTCCTCGTCCCGAAACGGGATGACGGAAACGACCGGCCCGAAAATCTCCTCGCGCGCGACGCGCATCTCGTTATCCACGTCGGCGAAGATAGCCGGCGTGAGAAACGATCCCTTCGAGAGCGTCGGGTCGGTCGGGACCTCCCCGCCCGTCACACGGCGGGCCCCCTCCGCATCCCCGATCGCGATCCACGCGCGAACCTTCTCGCGGTGGGCGGGCGTGATGAGCGGTCCCATCTCCGTATCCGGCGAAAGCGGGTTCCCCACGCGGATCGCCGCGGTCATCTCGGCGAGCTCGGCGACGACGCGATCGTAGATCGTCCGCTGGACGAGGAAGCGCGACCGCGCGCAGCAGTCCTGGCCGGCGTTGTCGAAGACGCTCCAGAGCGCAGAGGCCAGACACGTCGAAAGGTCGGCGTCTTCGAAGATCAGGCAGGCCGACTTGCCGCCGAGCTCGAGCGAGATGCGCTTGAGCCCATCTGCGGCCAGTCGCATCACACTCTTGCCGGCGTCCGTCGATCCGGTGAAGGAGATCTTTCGCACGGCGGGATGCGAGACGAGAGCAGCCCCGACGATCTCGCCCGGTCCCGGCAACACGTGAAACGCGCCCGGTGGGACTCCGGCCTCCAGCGCCAGCTCACCCAATCGCAGGGCCGAGAGCGGCGTGTCGCTGGCGGGTTTGAGGATGACCGAGTTGCCCATGGCGAGGGCAGGGGCGGTCTTCCAGGTCGCGATGGCGAAGGGGAAGTTCCAGGGAACGATCAGGCCGCAGACCCCGAGCGGCTCGCGGAACGTGACGCTCGCGCCGCGCGCCGACACCGGAATCGTCGAGCCGCCGAACTTGGTGGCGGCTCCGGCGTAGTACTCGAAGCAATCGGCGCCGAGCGAGATCTCGCCGAGCGCCGTGGCGATCGGCTTGCCCGTGTTGAGGCTCTCGAGTCGCGCGAGTTCGTTCGCCTTTTCGCGGATGAGCGCGGCGAGCCGGAAGAGCACCGCGGCGCGATCCCTCGGCGTGCGCCGCTTCCAGTCGTCGCGGTACGCCCCGTCCGCCAGTCGTGCGGCGCGATCCACGTCCTCGGCGGCGGCCTGCGCCACTGAGGCGATCGGCTCGCCCGTGGCGGGATCGAAGACGAGGCGGCGCTCGCCCGCAGCCCCTTCGGAACGCTCGCCCCCGACGAGAAGGGAAGCCTCGGGCGGTGCCGCGGCGGACATGCAGCAAGAATATCGGTTTCCCCGCGGGAGCCAGCACCTCGGCCGCTTGTCATGAAGGTTACGTTGGAAATCGAAGCCGCTGCTCAACGAGGCCACAGAACGGTGGCGGACCGGCGTTGATCGTGGGCGGGTCAGCGCCGCCCGAGAGTGAGGAGCCGGCGCTGCTCAGCGATCCGGCGTCTTCTCGAAGACGAAGAAGTGCTGAACGGGCAGAAACTCGTGGAGCGTCACAAGTCGGTATCCGGCCGGGGTCCACTCGGCAAGCACTTGACTGGTCGACATGCGGTGCTCCTCCCGGATGTGGAGCGCGGTAAGCCCTTCGAGGCGGTACTCCACGAGCGCCACTTTGCCGGCGGGCTTCAAGGCTTCGCGTATCTTCGCGAGGGTCGCTTTCGGCTGCTGAAGCTCGTGGTAAACGTCGACGAGCAAGACCCAGTCGAGCGACTTCTTCGGCAGCTTCGGGTCGTCGGTCTCGCCGAGGACAGTCACCACGTTCCGGATTCCGGCCTTCTCGACGTTGTTCTTCAGCAGCGAGAGCATCTCGGGCTGGATGTCGACGGCGTACACGCGTCCGGAAGGAGAGACCGCCTTTGCCAGGCGCCGCGTGAAGTAGCCGGTCCCGGCACCGAGATCGGCGACCACGTCGCCGCTCCTCAAGCCCATGGTCCGGATGATCTCGTCGGGCCTTTGTTCCTCGTCGCGACCCGGCCGCTCGAGCCAGTCCGCTCCCCCTACGCCCATCACCGGGGCGGGGCGGCGTTGATCGCTGGCGGGGATCTGGGCGGGAGCCGGAGCCGCCGCGGCGAGGGAGAGAACGAAGACCAGCAAGGCCATTCGCCGAGCCGAATTCACGAAGCCCTCCACGGGCCGCTCACTCCTGTTCACTTCGCGCAACCCCTCTCGACAACAGCGAAAGGGTCCTCGATCTTCGCGGTCTTGGGCCTGTGCCGCGAGAATCAGGAATCGTGCGGCCGCGTCGATTTCGAGAGCGCGGCTTACGAACCGGAGAGTCCGTGCGGCCGACCAGCTTCTGGAAGTCCGGGTCGTCGTGCAGGCAGTTGAGATCGGTGTCCCTCGCCGCCCAATCCCGATTGCTTTATCCGGCGGCAAACGCCTTCTTGACCGTTTCGAGCGCCTCGGCCTTTTTCCCGCGGGCGCCCGAGGGCGGCGCTTATCCTTCCTCCGCAACCAGGTGATTGGTCGGCCATGGGTAACCCCCGCCGATTAGTCTCTTTCGGCACGAACCCGGTGCGCCGCGGCGAAGGGGTGCGAACGCCGACTGTCAGGCTGGCCGTAGATCCGAGCGATTGCCGATCCGCGGGAGGCAAATCTGTAGAGTGAAGCCGACACGGAGGGTCCACGATGTCCGGTACGTTCGAGTTCCGTCACGGCTTGCTCGCCGCTTATCCCGACGTCTATACGGCGGCAGCGCGGGCGACGCTCACGGCGCTGGCGCCGCTCAATGGCGACCGGCGCCGGATCATGGACGAGCGCATCGCGCGGCGGCGGGAGCGGGCCCTCCATGGCCGCCGACTCGACTTCCTCGAGCCCGACGCGCTCATTCCGCGCACCGACCTTCGCGTGCGCGATGCCCGCGAAGGCCGCTTCACCGGCAGCGAGATACCGGCTGACCTGCGGCGCCAGTGGATCCAGGGAACCGGGCCCGCCACGAGGCCGCGCGCCACGGCCGAGAGCGGCCTGCGCAACGTCGCCTACGCGCTGCTCTCCGGTGCGGATGGATGGATGTTCGACGGCGAGGACGCTTTGGGACAGGTCGACACGATGTCGCTCGACAACCAGCGGAATCTGAAGCTGGCCTTCGCCAGGGAACCGATCTTTCTGCGCGTCGCGGAGGAAGTCGCCGACGAGATGAACGGCTGGTCGCGGGACTTCTTCGGCCGGCCGATGTTCGACGACTGGCGCAAGCAGCTCGACTTCACGACCCGAATTTTCCGCCCGCGGGGGCTCCATCTCGACGACCGTCACGTGCGCGACTCCGACGGGACCGGCTTCTCCGCTTCGATCGTCGACGCCGCCCTCTACGTCGTGAACAACCACGAGCGGCTAGGGGCGGAGGGCCGGTCCATCGTCCTCTACCTCCCGAAGATCCAGACGGCCGAAGAGGCGGCGTTGTGGAACGACATGCTCGCCACGCTCGAGCGACACCTCGGGCTTGCGGTCGGGACGATCAAGGTCTACGTGCTCGTCGAGCAGATCGAGGCCTGTTTTCAGCTGATGGAGATCCGCGCCGCGCTCGCGACACACTTTGTCGGTTTCAACACCGGCCGCTGGGACTACATCAACAGCGTCGCCGACGCCAAGGCGTGGGACGCGACGTTCGTCAACCCCAACATCGATGCGATTGGCATGACCTACGGCTACATGCGTCGCTACGAAGACCGCGTCCGGCGCGCGGTGAACACTCCGGACCGGGACGGGCGCTGCGCGCTCTGGCAGGGCGGGATGGAGGCCAACATCCCGGTGGGCTCGTCGGCGGGTGTGGCCGCCGGTATGGAGCGAGCGGTCGCGGGCGGCGAACGCGAGCAGCGGGAGGGCGCGAGCGGAAAATGGGTGGCGCACTGGAAGATGGTTCCGATCCTGCGGCCCGTCTGGGAGCGGGCCGGCGCCGACAATCAGCTCGGCCGCTCGTTCCCGCGCCTGACCTACACGCCCGAGGATGCCGACGGCCTGACGCTTCTGGAGCCCGCACCGCGAACCGTCCGCGGAGCGCGCGATCTGCTGAGCGTAGCCCTGCAGTACGGCAATGCCTTCGGCCGGGGCTTCCAGGCCGCAGCTCTCAAGCCCGCCGACTTCTTCGGCAACGACGACGTGCTCTACCTGATGGAGGACATGGCGACGGGCGAGATCCGGATGAGCATTCTCTGGGAGTGGCTGCACAAGAGCGCCCGGCTCACCGACGACGATCCGGAGACGGGCGTGCACGCCGGCGACGCCTTCTCCGACGCGCTGTTCGCCCGGCTCCTCGGCGAGGAGTACGCCAAGCTGCTCTCGGCGGACAACCGCGACGTTCACGACGACTCGAAGCCGACGACGCTCCCGATCGCCCGTGCCATCGTCGAGGCCTACGTCCACGAGCCCGTCAAGTCGCCGTGGTGCATCGATTTGCTCAACCTCAACCTCAACAACCACGACCTCGAGACGGCGAAGCAACGCATCGAAGGCTTCATCGACGCGTTCCGGCGGGACGGCACGCGCCTGACCGAGAACCCGGATTTCTGAAGCTGGTGTCGTAGACTCGACGACCCTGATCGAGATTCTGGAACGCGACATGACCAGGAGTGCCGACATGACTCCATTCGAGCAGGAAGTCGCCGAGACCCAGGAGTGGTTCGAGAGTCCGCGGTTCGCGGGCACGACGCGTCTGTACACGGCGCGCCAGGTCGTCGAGCAGCGTGGCACCATCGCCCACGACTACACCGTGGCGCGCGAGGCGGCGGCGGCGTTCTACGACCGCCTGCGCCAGTTGTTCGCCGAGAAGAAGAGCATCACGACGTTCGGTCCGTACTCGCCCGGCCAAGCGGTCGTGATCAAGCGGCTGGGGATCGAAGGTATCTACCTCGGCGGCTGGGCCACCTCGGCCAGAGGCTCGACAAGCGAAGACCCCGGACCCGATCTGGCGAGTTATCCGCTCAGCCAGGTGCCCGACGAGGCCGCGGTGCTGGTGCGCGCCCTGCTCACGGCCGACCGCAACCAGCAGTACCTGCGCGCGCGAATGTCCGAGAAACAGCGAAGCGCGACACCGGCCGTCGACTTTCGTCCGTTCGTCATTGCCGACGCCGATACCGGCCATGGCGGCGATCCGCACGTGCGCAACCTCGTACGGCGCTTCGTGGAAGCGGGCGTGCCCGGCTACCACATCGAGGACCAGCGCCCGGGCACCAAGAAGTGCGGCCACCAGGGCGGCAAGGTCCTGGTGCCGGAGGACGAGCAGATCAAGCGCTTGAACGCAGCGCGGTTCCAGCTCGACGTCATGAAGGTCCCCGGCATCATCGTCGCCCGCACCGACGCCGAGGCGGCGACGCTGCTCGACGGCCGCGGCGACGAGCGCGATCAGCCGTTCATCCTCGGAGCCACCAACGTCAACCTGCCGTCCTACAAGGCCGGCTACCTGGCTCTCCTGAAGCGCTTCTACGATCTCGGGGTCCGCGAGCTCAACGGACACGTGCTCTACGCGCTGTGCGACGAGGAGTACCGGGCCGCGGAGAGCTGGCTCGAGCGCAAGGGGCTCGCCGCCCTGGCCGCCGAGAACGCCGCCGGCTACCAGCAGAAGCGCCTGACCGTCGACGACGCGTTCGACCCCGTTGCCTCGCGCTTTCTCGAGGCCTGGGAGGAGGAGGCCGGCCTCGAGACCTACGGCGAGGCAGTGGCCGAGGTGCTCGAGTTCCGAGCCGGCGAGGGCGAGCCGCTCGAGATGAGCGCCCCGCAGTGGAGGCGCTTCGCCGAGCGCGCCTCGCTGTGGGCGGCCAAGGAGAAGGCCCGGGCGCTCGGCGTCCAGATCATCTGGGATTGCGAGCACGCCAAGACCCCCGAGGGGTACTACCAGATCCGCGGCGGCATTCCCTACGCCATCGCCAAGTCCATCGGAGCGGCGCCCTTCGCCGATCTGCTTTGGATGGAGACCAAGACGGCGGACCTCGACGACGCCCGCCAGTTCGCCGATGCGATCCACGCCGTGTTCCCGGACAAGATGCTGGCCTACAACCTGTCGCCGTCCTTCAACTGGGACTCGACCGGGATGAGCGACGAGAAGATGCAGAGCTTTCCCGAGGAGCTCGGCAAGATGGGCTTCGTCTTCAACTTCATCACCTACGGCGGCCACCAGATCGACGGCGTCGCCGCGGAGGAGTTCGCCACAGCCCTCAAGCAGGAGGGCATGCTGGCCCTCGCCCGCCTGCAGCGCAAGATCCGCCTCGTCGAGTCCCCCTACAAGACGCCGCAGACGCTCGTCGGAGGCCCGCGCGTCGACGCCGCGCTCCTCGCCTCCTCGGGACGCACCGCCACGACCCAGGCGATGGGCAAGGGCTCGACGCAGCACCAGCATCTGATCCAGACCGAGGTGCCGAAGAAGCTGCTCGAGGAGTGGCTGGCGATGTGGAGCGAGCACTACCAGCTCAAGTACAGGCTGGGCGTGAAACTGCTGCCGCAGCGCGCAGGCTCGGAGCTGCTCGAGCTCCGGATCGGGGGCGACGGCAACGACCGGTTCGCCAACGTCGTCTTCGCTCCCATTCAAGACCGCCGCGGCCGCAACATCCTTTCGGTACGCGACCAGAATACTTTCGAGGAGTCACTGCGAAAGAAACGGCTGATGACGCTCGTCCATCTCTGGCTGGTGCACCGCTACAAGAGCGACTCGGTGCACTACGTCACTCCCAGCGAGGACAACCAGTACCAGACCACGAAGATGAAATCGCACGGCCTTTTCTCCGAAGTGCAGACCGAGGTCGGCCAGATCATCGTCGCCGACGTCAACCACGCCCGCATCGAGGAGCTGCTTGCGCCCGACCGGGTGGCGTTGTGGAAGCTCATTCGCAAGGAGGGGTAGGCCCGGATCGAGTCGTGTATTTTCGTTTCCCTTCTCCTTGAGTCGAATTTCGTTTCTCGAGCGCGAACGGACAGGGCGGCAGAGAGTCCCGCGGTGTTCACCGGCGACGGTTCTGTGACGTCCGCGTCGCGTTGGGCGGTCTGGCTCGGGTCGCCTTGCATGACGGGTTGCATCGCTCGAGGAATCGGACTTCGCCGGCCCGGCCCGGTTTGTTGCCCGTGGTAAGAAGAGAGCAATGCGAGCGGCCGACTCGCCCATCCGGGCAGAGCTCTTCTCGAAGGAGCACCTGGAGCGGTTCGCCGGTACGCTCGCGGCCGAGCATCTCGTCCATCCTGGAAAGAGGCGCGGCCGAAGGCTGTTGCCGCGGCTGCGTGAGAATGCCCGAGCCCTCGTCCGGTCGCAACGGCTGATCGCAGAAGCGAGCCGCCAGATCCGCTCGATCTCGCCGGCGGCCGAGTGGCTCCTGAACAATTTCCACATCGTGGAAGAGCAGATTCGCGAGATCCAGGAAGATCTGCCACCCGGGTTCTACCGCGAGTTGCCCAAGCTCGCATCCGGAGAGCTCCAGGATTATCCCCGCGTTTACGCCTTGGCCTGGGCGTTCGTGGCGCACACGGACAGCCGGATCGAGCTCGAGACGCTCGGCGGATTCGTCCGGGCCTATCAGCGCGTCCAGCCGCTGACGATCGGGGAGTTGTGGGCGCTGGCCATCTCCCTCCGACTCGTTCTCGTGGAGAACCTCCGGCGCCTGGCCGAAGGCGTGGCCGCGCGAGGCATCGCGCGCGATCATGCGGACGCGGTCGCGGACGCTCAACTGGGCACCGGCGACGCGCCGAGGCCGGAGCCGGCCGCCATGATCCAGATGCTCGAGCAACGGCCGTTCTCGACGGCGTTCGCGGTCCAGCTCGCCCAGAGGCTTCGCGAGCAGGACCCCGCGGTCACGCCCACGCTCGGGTGGCTCGATCGCCGCCTCGCCCAGGAGGGCACCACGGCCGACGAGATCGTTCACCTCGAGCATCAGGCACAGATAGCCACCCACGCCACGGTGCGCAACGTCATTACGAGCATGCGGCTGCTCTCTTCCGTCCTGTGGGCGGATTTCTTCGAGAGCGTCAGCCTGGTCCATGAGGCGCTCTGCGCAGGCACCCGCGTGGCCGAGATGGATTTTCCGACGCGCGACCGGTACCGGCACGCGGTGGAGGAGCTTTCACGAGGTTGCTCGCATGACGAGGTCGAAGTGGCCGTCCGCGCGGTGCGCATGGCTCAGGCCGTCGAGGCGCCGCCCACGGGATCCAAAGACCCGGTCGAGCCTCGGTTCTCGGACCCGGGCTACTACCTCATTTCCAGGGGGCGCCCGCGCCTGGAGGCGGAGCTGAACTACCGACTTCCCGTCCGACAGTGGCTGCGGCGCGCGTGGTTCCGAGCGGCGACGCCTCTGTACCTGGGTTCCATCGCGCTCTGGACTATCGCGATCCTCGCGGTGCCGACGTCGATGGCCGCCAGCGCTGGCGCGACCACGTTGCAGCTCGCCCTGCTCGCCCTCCTCGCGCTGGTCCCTGCCTCAGATCTCGCGAGCGCCCTTGTCCAGCGGTTCGTCACGCAGCTGGTGGGTCCACGGCGTTTGCCCAAACTCGAGCTCGCAGCCGGCGTGCCGGAAGATGCGCGCGCCCTGGTCGCCATTCCGATGCTCTTGACCGACGAGACCGAAGTCCTCGAGGTGGTCCAGCGGCTGGAGGTGCACTATCTGGCCAACCCGGACGCGCAGCTGCGGTTCGCTCTCCTGTCGGATTGGTCGGATGCGCCGTCGGAGAGCATGCCCGATGACGAGGTCCTTCTCGACACGGCGCGCGCCGCCATCCGCGAGCTCAATGACCGGCACGGGAGCGCCGCAGGAGGAAGCGACCGCTTTTGGATCCTCCACCGCCGTCGCCTCTGGAACGAGCGCGAAGGTGTGTGGATGGGGTGGGAGCGCAAACGCGGGAAGCTCCGTGAATTGAACAAGCTCCTCCGCGGCGCGACGAATACTTCCTTTCTCCCTCAGCAGAGCGGCGAGCCCCCACCCTCCGGAATTCGCTATGTCGTCACGCTCGATGCCGACACACGCGTGACGCGCGAAGCCGTGCGCCGGATGGTCGGCACGATCTCTCATCCCCTGAACCTCGCGATCTTCGATGGAGCCGCCGGGCGGGTCATCGAGGGACACGGGATCCTCCAGCCGCGCGTGACTCCCACCCTCGCCGAGACGGGGTGGGGCACGCTGTTCCAGCTCGTCTTCTCGGGACCCCGGGGCATCGATCCCTACGCTTTCGCGGTGTCCGACGTCTATCAGGATCTCTTCGGAGAAGGCATCTACACGGGCAAGGGTATCTACGACGTGGACGTCTTCGAAAGCGCGCTCACCGACCGCGTGCCGGAGAACACCCAGCTTTCCCACGATCTTTTCGAAGGCCTGTTCACACGCGCCGGCTTCGTCTCCGACATCGAACTCTTCGAAGGCTTCCCGGGCCACTACGAGGTGGCCGCGTCGCGCCAACACCGATGGGTCCGCGGTGATTGGCAGCTGCTGCCTTGGATCGAAGGAAGGGGCCGGCGCTCCGGCGGCGCCGGGAGCGGCATTCCGATCATCGGTCGCTGGAAGATGATCGACAACCTTCGGCGCAGCCTCTCGGCACCCGCGATGTTCGCGACCCTGCTCGCCGGATGGTGCCTGAGGGGCGTCGTTCCGCGCGTCTGGACGCTCTTCGTCCTCGCCGTCCTCTCGTTGCCGACGCTGCTCTCGTTCTTGACGAACCTGTTTCCCGATCGCCAGGGCATCGCCAAGCGGAGCTTCCTGCGCGGAATCGCCGCGGACCTGGCCGTGGGCCTCGCGCAGGCAGTTCTGCGCGTCGTCTTCCTCGCGCACACCGCCTGGCTGCGGACCGATGCCATCGCACGAACCCTCTGGCGACTGGCGGTGACGCGGCGCCATCTCCTGGAATGGGTGCCCGCCGCGCAGTCGCACCGGACCCTGGACCTGGAGCTTTCGGGTTTCTACCGTCGCATGCGGTCGGCCGTCGGGTTGGCCACGGCTGCGGCGCTTCTGATCGCGATTTTCGGGCCAACGGCATGGCCATGGGCCGTGCCCTTCCTGGCCTCCTGGCTGCTCTCGCCATTGGTTGCCTGGTGGATGAGCCTTCCGCCGCGGGAGATCGACGGCCCTCGCATCTCCGAGGACCAGGCGCGCGAGCTCCGCCGGATCGCCCGTCGGACCTGGCGGTACTTCGAGCGGTTCATGGGCCCCGATTCCCATGGTCTGCCCTCCGACAATTTTCAAGAAGTGCCCGAACCGCAAGTCGCGCGCCGAACCTCGCCGACGAACATCGGTCTCGGGCTCCTCTCGACGGCCGCGGCCAACGACTTCGGGTGGATCGGGACCGGCGAAATGGTGGAGCGGTTGGAGGCGACGTTCGCCACGTTGGAAAAGCTGGAGCGCCACCGAGGCCACTTCTTCAACTGGTACGACACCGAGAGCCTCCAGCCTCTGGAGCCCCGCTATGTCTCGACCGTCGACAGCGGCAACCTCGCCGGGCATCTGATCGCCCTGCGAAATGCGTGTCTGGATCGATTGGACGAGCCGGCCTCGATCGAGCGGGCGCTCGCGGGCGTCGCCGCAGCGCTCGATCTCCTGCGCGAGTCTGCGGCGGCGGTATCCGGCCGGCTCGGGAACCCTGTCGTCACGTATCGCCAGCTCGAAGGTGCCCTTCGCGACACCGCCGCTCTCCTCTCGCCGTTGCCCGCGTCGTCGGACGAATGGTCGGAGCGCCTTCGGGCGCTGTCGAGCCACGCGGACACCCTGGTCGACATCGGTCTCGCCCTCGTGCAGGAAGGGGAAGCGTCCGAGGCGGAGCCCGTCCTCGAGTGGGCGCGGGCGGTTCGCGACTGCGTGGCGAGCCACACGCGCGACTCCGAGGCGGCGCGGCAATCTGCCGAGGGCGAAGAGTCCTTCGCCCGAAGCCTTTCCTCCATCGCCGCCGCGGCCGCGCGCATGGTGCAGGAGATGGATTTCACGTTCCTTTTCGACCGGTCTCGCGAGCTCTTCGCGCTCGGGTATCGCATGTCCGACGGGACGTTGGACTCCGGTCACTACGACCTGCTCGCATCGGAAGCGCGCCTGGCCAGTTTCGTCGCGATCGCGCGCGGTGAAGTGCCCGTCGAGCACTGGTTCCACCTCGGCCGGCCCTTGACCCCCGTCGGGCGCGGTTCGGCGCTGATGTCCTGGTCCGGATCGATGTTCGAGTACTTGATGCCGGACCTCGTGCTCGAAGCGCCCCCCGGCAGCCTGCTCGAGCAGACCAATCGGCTCGCCGTGCGCCGCCAGATCCGTTACGGAGAGGAGCGAGGCGTTCCCTGGGGGACCTCCGAGGCCGCCTACAACGCGCGGGACGTCCAGTTCACGTACCAGTATTCGAACTTCGGCGTCAGCGGCCTGGGGTTGAAGCGCGGCCTTTCGGAGGACCTGGTGGTGGCCCCTTATGCCACGGCGTTGGCAGCCATGGTCGAGCCGGTGGCGGCGCTCGAGAATTTCGAGCGCCTGGCGTCGATCGGCGCGCTCGGTCGGTACGGGTACTACGAGTCGATCGATTACACGCCGTCCCGGATCCCGGAGGGCGCGGCCTTCGCGATCGTTCGCGCCTTCATGGCCCACCATCAGGGAATGACGATCGTCGCCCTCGCGAACGTGCTGCTGGGATCCGTGATGCGCGGGCGCTTTCGAGCCGAGCCGGCCGTTCAAGCCACCGAGCTCCTGCTTCAGGAACGCACGCCGCGTACGGTGGCCGTCGCGCGCCCTGTGGGCGAGGGGGAGCCTCGGCTGCACGTGCGCGATGAAGTTCCGCCGGTCCTCAGGCGATTCCGATCGCCGCACGATCCGACGCCCCGCACGCATGTGCTGTCCAACGGCCGGTACTCCGTGATGATGACCGCAGCGGGCTCCGGCTACAGCCGGTGGCGGGGGCTCGACGTGACGCGTTGGCGGGAAGACACGACGCGCGATTCCTGGGGAACCTTCGTGTTCTTGAGCGACGGGGAATCCGGTCAGACGTGGTCGGCCGGATACCAGCCGGCGGGAGTCGAGCCCGATCGGTACGACGCCATCTATTCGGAAGACCGCGTCGAGATCGACCGACGGGACGGCGCCATCGCGACGAGCCTGCGGACCGTGGTTTCGACGGAGGACGACGCGGAAATGCGGCAAATCTCGCTGACGAACTTCGGGGTGCGCACCCGCGAGATCGACATCACTTCGTATGCGGAGATCGTTCTCGCTCCCGCGGCCGCCGATGCCGCGCATCCGGCGTTCTCGAACCTCTTCGTCCAGACCCAGTTCGTCCCCGCCATCGAGGCCCTGCTGGCCAGCCGCCGGCCTCGCGATCGCGAGGAGCCGGTCTGGGCGGCACACGTGATGACGGTGCACGGCGAGTTGGTCGGCATGCTTCAGTACGACACGGACCGCGCACGTTTCCTGGGGCGCGGCCGCACGATCCGTCATCCGAGCGCCGTCGAGGAGCGCCGCCCCCTTTCGAACACGGTCGGCACGGTCCTGGACCCGATCTTCAGCATTCGCCGCCGCCTTCGCCTCGCCCCCGGCGCCACGGCACGCGTGCAGCTCGCCCTGATGGCAGCCGACACCCGCGACCGCGCCGTCGCGCTGGCGGACAAGTACCGGGACCCCGCGATCTTCGAGCGCGTCTCCAGCCTGGCGTGGACGCAGGCCCAGGTTCAGCTGCGCCATCTCGGGATCACGAGCGACGAGGCGCACCTGTTCCAGCGGGTCGCCACCCGCATCCTCTACTCCGATCCCACTCTGCGCGCTCCGGTGGAAACCCTGATTCGAAACCGGAGGGGGCCCTCGGCTCTCTGGAGACATGGAATCTCGGGCGACCGGCCCATCGTGCTCGTACGGATCGACCAGGTCGATGACCAGGGCATCGTGCGGCAGCTGTTGCGTGCCCACGAGTACTGGAGGCTGAAAGGGCTGGGCGTGGATCTGGTCATCGTCAACGAATCGCCCGCCTCCTACTCTCCGGAGCTCGGGACGGCGCTGGAGTCTCTCGTTCGCGCGGGAGTCCGGGCGTTCGGCGTCGCGACGGAGAACACGGTCGGGGAGGTGTTCGTGCTGCGCGGGGAGCTGCTCTCCGGCGAGGAGCGCGACGCGCTCGCCGCCGCCGCGCGGGTCGTCCTTCTCTCCCGTCATGGGACGCTGGCGGAGCAGGTCCTGCGTCTGCTGAGACGCGCACCCGCGCCGCGCGCGCCCCAGGCGGTTCTCGCTCGGCCGCCGGAAGCGGACATGCCTCCCCCCCGCCTTCCCTTGCAGTTCTTCAATGGGCTCGGTGGCTTCTCCGGGGACGGCAGCGAATACGTCACGATCCTCGGGGAGCGTCAGTGGACCCCGGCGCCCTGGATCAACGTCCTCGCCAACTCGAACTTCGGTTGTCTCGTCTCGGAATCGGGATCCGGTTACACATGGGCTGGCAATAGTCGAGAGAACCAGCTCACGCCGTGGTCGAACGACCCGGTGAGCGATCCCCCCGGAGAGGCCCTCTTCCTGCGGGACGAGGAGACGGGGGAGATCTGGAGCCCGACGCCGCTGCCGGTCCGGGGCGACGGATCCTATGTCGTGCGCCATGGCCAGGGGTACAGCCGATTCGAATACGAGCACGGGAAAGTCGCCACGGACCTCACCGTGCTCGTTGCGCAG
>JBKOZO010000108.1:0-11415 GCA_046725935.1 Acidobacteriota bacterium
GTGCCGGCATGAGCAGGCCGTCGAAGTCCAGCGGCAGCATGCCGGAGGAAGCGTTGCTCACGCTCGGAGGCGTGCTGAAGTAGATCAGGCTCGCCGTCGGATCGCCGACGAGCATCTTCTGGCGCTCGAAGGCGATCGCACCATGGCCGTTGAACGCTCCGCCGAGCAGGAACTGGCGGGTCGAGAGGTAGTAGGCGTCTGGCCAGGTCGAGAGCTTCGGATAGTCGGGGAAGTTGTTGGACGGAAGCACGAAGTCATAGAGGTAGTAGGAGCCGGTCGGATCGCCGTTGATCGACTCGGCGATGCACTGGTGGTACGGAGGGGCGTTCAGGGCCGTGAACGCGAACTGGCTGATCTGCCAGCGGTCCGCTAGCTTGTCGTAGAGGACGATCGGGTCCCCGGCATCGCCCGCGGCACAGATTCCGCCGACCGACGCGAACAGGCTGCTCTGCCGGAACGGATCCGTCAGCGGGTTGCCGTTCTTGTCGAAGACGCGCACCCGGTTGTTCACGACCTCGACGTAGTGGTTCGGGCCCGCCATGCCGTTGGAATCCGAGGGATTGACGAGTCCGGCGCCGTTGTTGGTGTCCGCGAGCCCTTCGAAGGAGGTCGTCGAGGGCAGAGCCTCGAGGGCCTTCGTCGAGAGCCCGGAACGGGACAATGCCCCGTCCTCGATGCGAACCCCCGGCCCCATGGCGAGGGGACGATCGATCTCATCGTTCAACTCGTTGATTTCCTCGGCCTCGCCGCCGGCAGGAGCTGGCGGAAGGCTGCGAGCCGCGGGCGATCGCCCGAAGGCCACGGCGTAGCCGACGATGGGCCCTGACTCTTCGGCGGCCGGCGACGTCGTGGCTTCCGGCCGCACCACGGCTCTCGGGGCAACCTCGGCGTGGTTGTCGGACTTCGGGCGCGCCGCCATCGCCGTGCCATCGCCGCGGGACGAGACGCGGGCCTTGTCCTTCGCCTGGGAGACCGGAGCGCGCGTTGTGCAGGCGAATGCCGCGAAAACGAACAACAGGAGACAGGGAACGATCCTGGGGCGGTGACCAGAAAGGAAACCGGTGTGCATGGAAACCTCCGTTAGAAAAGAAAAGAAGAAAGAAACGACGAACGGACAGACGGGGACCGCGGTGGCGGGCGAGACCGTGGTTGTGGAGAGGATCGGAGCACGCGACCTCGGTCAACCGTAAAGCCACACCGGGAATGGATCCGTCCCCGAACCTAGTCCCACCCTACGACGATCGCAAGACCTTGAGGATTTTTAGTTTCGCCACCGTCCTGGTGAGCGGCGACACAACGACGTGTCCTCCGCGGGCGATTTCGCGCGCGTGGTCTATCCTGAGCCCATGCACGTCGCGGCCAGCCGGCTGGAGCCCGTCCCCGGCGACGGCTCGCGAGTCCGTCTTGCGGCGCGCGTCTTCTATGCGGCCGTCTCGGTCCCGTCGGAGGAGTACTGGTTCGAGCTTCCGGCAGGGCTGGCCCAGGATGCGTCCCGAAACGGGAACCCCTGGCTTGCCGCGCTTCTGCCGCTGGCGTCGGCGCTCGGAGAGCCGCTGGAATGGGAACAGCCGGTCGACCGGCCGCTCGTCGACGGCGCCTACGAGGTCCTGCGAATCTGGCGCCTCTGGTACGGCGACACGAACCTCGTGCCTCTGCGCGGCCCGGTCGCGGAACGCCCGCCCGCGCCGGCGCCGCTCCGGACCGGCGCCTTTCTGTCGGGCGGCGTCGACTCCTTCTTCACCGCCCTCGACCACGGGGACGGAAGTGCTCCGGAGGAACGGGGTCGGATCGACGAGTTCTTCTTCGTGGGCGGATTCGATCTTCGGCTCGCCGCGGCCGCGGGAACGGCGCGCGCGCTCGCCGTGGTCGGCGAGATCGCCTCCTCTCTCGGCCGCCCGCTCGTCTACGTCCGGACCAACCTGCGAGAGCCCGGGACGCGGTGGAACCGGTCTATCGACTGGGGCTACGTCGGCCACGGTCCCGCCATGGTATCGATCGCGCTCGCGCTCGGAGGCCGGTACGACCGGGTCCTGATACCGGCGTCGAACTTCCATGCGAAGTCGGTTCCGTGGGGAAGCACGCCCCTGACCGACAGCCTTCTGTCGTCCTGGACCCTGCGGGTCCGCGACGATGGAGCCGCCACCGACCGTCCCGACAAGGTCCGGGCGATCGCGGGCTCCGAGCTCGCCCGGCGCCATCTTCGTGTCTGCTTCAAGTCGACGGATGGTGCCAACTGCGCGCGCTGCAAGAAGTGTCTCCTCACGATGCTGATGCTCGACACGTTCGTCGGACTCGCCTCCTGTCCGACCTTTCCGAACGTCCTCGACCACGGCGCCGTCCGCGCGCTCTCCATCGACAAGCCCTGGGAAGTCCGGCATCTGAAAAACCTCCGCGGCCGGGCCGTCGCGGCGAGCCGTGGCGACATCGTGGGAACGATCGACGTGCTGCTCGGATGGCGAGGCTTCCTCCGCCGAAAGGCGCGGGAAACGAGCGAGGCACTCTTCGGTCGGAGAGCCTTCCTGCGCCGGGCCGCGCGTCGCGCGTTTCGGACCGCCGGGGCGCTCGTACCGCGTCGGGGGCCGGGCGACTCGTGACTCGGGAGATCCCGGTCAGCGCGAGACGCTTGCGGCGGCCGTAACCTCGGGCTCGGCCTGCCACACGATGCGGAGCGGAGCCGGACCGATCCAGCGGAAGGGGTAGCACGTCAGCAGGGTCAGGCGCGCCTCGGGCGTCGGCGCCGCCACTTCGGTCTGTTCCGGGCGGACGACGACCTTGCGAACCAGCCGATAGCGCCGGGAACGGCCGCCCGCGCGGAGCTCGACGAGATCGCCCTCGCGGGCGTTTGCGAGGGGACGGAAGAAGGAATCACGGTGGCCGGTCAGGACGCAGTTGCCTTCCACGCTCGACAGCCCCGGACACGGCGTCCCGGGGACATGTCCCGGGCCCCGCCGCAAGGCCTTCTCGGAAACTCCTTCGAACACCGCGAGGTCCATACCCAGCCTCGGGATGACGACGCGGAGAGACGTGAGGCTGTCGGGAGCGGGAGCGGCCTCGACGTCCGGCCGCGAGGGGGCGAGATTCCCGAGGTCCGCCGTGTCGATGAGAGGAACGCTCTCCGCTTGGTAGGCGGGAGCGGTCTCGTCGAAATCGGTCTTGTCGAGTGCGTCCGTGTCGACGAGGGGCGTGCCGTCGCCGTCGGGCCCTTCGACGGTGACCTCGGGAGGCGAAACCGTCTCGCTGGAAGCGTAGGTCTCGGGCGGACGCGCGTTTTTCTGCGCGAGGAGTCCGTCGATCTTGTGGAAGGCGGCAAGCCCGACGAGGACGGCGCCGGCGGCAATCAGCACGGCCGCCAGAATCCGCCGAACGAAAAAGCCCCGGACGGGGCTGCGGCGGGAGCGCAACGCAGCCGTCGTCCGGGGCATGGAACCCACCGCTAGACCGCTAGACCGCCGCGCGGCGGGCCAGCAGGCCGACGCCGATCAAGGCGAGGCCACCGACGAGCAGCAACGGATCCGAAGAAGCCGTTTTCGGCAGGGTCTCGCGCGATGCCGAGCGCGTCTCGTAAGTGGACGGCCGTGGCGGCGCCGGTGCCGCTGCGACGGGCGCGGGTGCAGGCTCGCGGTATGCCGGAGCCGGCGCAGGGGCCGGAGGCGGCGGAGGCGCGGGGGCCGGAGCCGTGTAGGCCGTGGATCTCGACGTCGACTCCGACGTCGTGCTCGCGACGGTGACGGCCTCCGAACGGAACGGGATCTCCTGGCGGTCGATGATCTCTCCGCTCCGGTTCGTGGCGACGAGGACGAGCTTGTGCTCTCCGGCCGGGACGTTGTCGATCGTCAAGACATTCTGTTCGGCCTTCAGCTCACCCTTCTGTTCGTTGTCCAGGAAGACCTTGACGTTGGGACGGGGCATCGAATTGACGTCCTTCTTCTCCCCTCCGACTTCGGGAATGGTCCGCGTGTCGACGACGACGCGTACCGTCGGCCCGGAAATGACGCCTCCGACAGCGGGCTCCACGACCCTCATGCGGTAGTCGTTCTTGGTGGGCCCGGCCGTGTTCTTGTCGGCGTTCTGCGCGAGGGCTGCCATTGCCCCCACGCCCGCGACGACCAGCGCCGCGATGGCGATTCGGATTCCCTTCTTCATGGTCCCTCCTTATGCGGCCGGCGAAAGTGCCGGAACGAAGGACAAAGGCTGCAAAGAGAGTGCCGAAGGCCAATTTCTCGGGTGGGTTGGCACGCTTTGCGCATGGAGGACCGGGAGAGGGGGAGGACCGCCCATGGAATCGATTCTGAGATGGAGGCGAGGGTTTCCGTCGTGGACCGTGTCGATGCCGGACCGCGCACGCGCGGCTCGACGCGCACACGCGGCTCGAGTCGAGCCGGGGTGGGACGGGCCGGCTGGCCGCGAGCCGAGCGTCGATGAGCTCGAAGCGAGGGGACTCGGAGTGACGATTCGCCCGTATCTCGATCGGTCCAACGTGAAAGTGCTTCGGGTCTACTGCCTGGACTGCGGCATCCAGATCGACGCCTCCCGAAACGGCGCGGCCGACGACTGGCTCTGCCCCCAGGGCTGCAACGATCCGAACCCCGGACGCCGTTCGACGGATTGACGGGCGGACCAAGCTAGACAAAGCGGCGAGCCAGACGAAGCGCTCCCTGCTTCCAGGGAACGCGGTGCGAGATGCCCGACTTCGACGCGAACTCCTTCCGGTGATCGCGATACCACCGGAAATTGGCGAGCAGCGCGTCCACGTTCGAATGCGCGGGCGCGAACCCCAGCCTTTCCTCGATGCGATCGACCGCGACCGTGACGTCCCGGTCGAAATTCTCGTAGACCCAGGGGTAGAGCGGTGAGAGTCCGACGGCGCCGAGTAACCGCAGCGCCGCGATCGCCGGCGTGGCTGGAAGAGAGACGATCCTCTTGCCGAAGCCGGCCTCGTCGAGCACGGCCTGGAAGTCCGACCTGAGCGTTCCGTAGTCCTTCGCTCCGACGTTGAACGTCTCGTTAACGGCGGCTTCGGTTCCGGAGATGCAGCTCTCCACCGCCCGGCAGACGTCTTCGACGTGCAGGAACTGGTGGTGGTGCTCGCCGCGGCCGAGGACCGGAAAATTTCTCCGGTCCAGCGCCCAGTCGAACAGCAGGTCGAAGACGCCGAGCCGCTCGGGGCCCACGAAGGTGGCCGGGCGCAGGATCGACACGGTCATTCCTTCCGCGCGGAAACGTCCGCAAAGCGCCTCCGCCTCGACCTTGGCGGCCCCGTATGGCCCGACACCCCGGAGCGGATCGTCCTCGCGCACCGGAGCGTGGTCGAAGATCCCGTAGACCGCGGTCGAAGAGATGTGGACGACGCGCGCGACGCCGCGTCGCCGCGCCGCTTCGAGCACCACGCGAGTTCCGCCGACGTCGGTCGTGTGGATGTCCTGCGGCGAGTAGAGCGGGAGCGCCGCGGCTGCGTGGACGACGACGTCGACGCCGACGAGGGATCGCTCGACGAGCGAAGCGTCGCGCACGTCGCCGCGGATCGCCTCGACGTCTCTCTGGAGATCCGGCGCGTCGAGTGCGGCGAGATCGTAAGACGCGAGGGCATATCCCCTCGCGCGAAGAAACCGGAGCAGGTTGATGCCGAGGAAACCGGCTCCGCCCGTGATCAGAACCTTGGATCGTTTCATCACCGCGCCTAAACGTTCCCTAAGAGCGCGGCTTCGATTTCGCCTCGTGGCACTTGCCTTGCGACGAGATCCCGCGTCGAGGAGGCATCGATGGCGAATGGTTTTGAGGTTCCCTTAAGGAGGTAGCACATGGGTCGAAAGATCTCTCTCTACGCAGCCGCGCTGCTCGCGATCCTCGCGGGCGCGCGCTGCAGCGACGACACGGTCACGAATCCGGGCCCGGTGCCGCAGGCGACCGCGACGCCGATGCCCGGCAATCCGACGGTCACGCCGATGCCCGGCAATCCGACGCCGACGCCGATGCCCGGCAATCCCACTCCGACCCCGCAACCGCAGGTCTCGGCGACCGTGGACGTCGGGGCCAACGGCGGCAACACATTCGTGGATCGCACCAGCGGCAGCAGCACGACGACCATCCGCGCCGGCAACACCGTCCACTGGATCTGGCAGAGCGGCACGCACTCGGTGACGTCGGGTTCGTGCACCGCCGGGTGCACACCGGACGGCCAGTTCGATTCCGGAGTCGGATCCGGCATGACGTTCGACCGGACGTTCCCGACGCCGGGGGCCTTCCCGTACTTCTGCACGGTCCACGGCGCGATGATGCAGGGAACGATCGTGGTCCAGCCGTAACGCCGAGTCGCCTCCGCGGACGCGGGCCTGGCGGGCTGTTGAAAATCAATACCGCCAGCTCTTCAGGTCCGCCCCCGCGGGTGCGCTCTTCTCGATGCGCGCCAGCGAAGAATGGTTCGAAGAGCTGACTTCAACATCGCTTTCTTCCCTCATGAGGGCTCGATGGGAGGCCGAACCGGGTATCCGAACAGCTCGAAGTCTCTCGCATACAAGTCCCGTACGCGCCGCTCGACCGCGTCGCTCGCATAGTAGTTTCCCAGGTTCCCGTGCTTTTCGCTCGTGGGATTCAGGCGCCCCAGTTGCGCCTGGATGCCGAGTCGGTCACACACCGTGGCAAAGTCGGCCTCGATCCGCTCGACGCGTCCGACAAAATCCATCACGAGCCTGCCGCCCAGCTCCAGGAACTCGTGCTGGGGGCGAAAATGCGGCTCCGGCCATTGCGTGCGGGGTTTGAGCCACCGCAGTACGAAATCTGGGAAGTCGACGTATTCGCTGAGGACCTGATCTCGGAAACGCTGATCGGTGGGCCATGCAGGATGCCCGCCGCCCCTGAAGAACTCGTACGCCGAGACCAATCGCGTGTACGGATTGCGGACGAATGTGAACTTGAAATACCGCCAGAAGTCCGGGCCGAACACCTTTCGATAGTCGCGCGCCGCGGCGTGTCCACCGGCGAGGTTGCCAAAGAGGGCCATGGCCACGCTGATACCCGCCGCCTTCGGTATGTGGACGAAGATGCAGCGATGCTCGTCGAAGCCGCGCAGGGAATACGTGACGGCGTTGGCGCCCTCACCCACGCTTCGGACCTCTCGGCGCCTGGCCTCATGCTTCGGGTGATCGATCCAGTGCCAGAGAGCACACTGCTGCTCTTCGGGCAAGCGATTGATGATCCGTCTCACGACCGGTCTCAGGCGCTTCGAGCCGAACATCAATACCGCCAGCTCTTCAGGTCCGCCCCCGCGGGCGCACTCTTCTCGATCCGCTCCACGATCTTCGGCGCGTACAGCTGGTGGTAGCGCAGGCGCGAGATCGCGTTGGAACGCGTGGGATCTCCGTTCCAGCAATGCTCGGCGCGGTCCCCGTAGGCGATCTCGCCGCCATAGGGCGGATCCGTCGTGCCGTCCAGGAACTCCTGCGCGAGGTAGACGGCGTTGTTCAGGTAGTAGTTGTCCATGTCGCCGACGTAGATGTGGATCTTGCCCTCGAGCTTCTTGCCGAGACCTCGGCTCCAGTCGCGGCGCAGAATGTGGACGAGGTCGTAGCTCTTCCAGGCTTCGGCCACGCTCCGGTCGATGACGCCCGTGCGCTTGTCGAAGAGCCGCTTCGGATAACCGTCCGGACCGACGGGCGAGTACACCGCCTCCCAGATGTCCCACTGCCCGCCCGAGCGGCCCTTCGTTCCGAGCACGAGCTCGAGACGGTTCATCTGCTCGACCGTGGCCGAGAGGTGGCCGAGGTAGTCCCGGTGCCCGGGAGTCGCCACCCAGGCCCACGGTCCCTTCCAGGCGTACGCGTTATCGTCCTCGTAGATGTTGATCACGGTGTATTGCCGGAAGTCGATCGGGTCGGGACAGGCCGCCCAGCAGCCGTTGTATTCGTCGGGATAGAAGATCTGCGCGCCCAGCGCCTCCCACCCGCCGGTCGAGCCGCCGTAGAGAAAGCGCGCCCAGCCCGCGCCGAGCGCGCGGTATTTCTTCTCGAGGTACGGGATGAGCTCGTACGTGATGGCGTCGCCGTAGGGCCCCAGGTTCTGCGAGTTCACGGCGTAAGAGTCGTCGTAGTACGGGTTCGCGTGTTGGATCTCGACCAGCAGGTAGCGCGGATACTTCGGGCCCGTCCAGTCCTTGTAGAACTGATACGCGTTCTCCTGCTCGATGCGGTTGTAGCCCTCGAGGTGGAAGCGCTCGGAGTACTCGGGCTTGAGGTTCGGATCCGGAGGTTCCTCGCGGAAGCCGCCGATCGTGGCCGGGTGATGGCCGTGGAAGATGACCAGCGGATACCGCGCGTTGGGGTGCGAGTCGAATCCCTCGGGAAGCAGCAGGTGCGCGCCGAGGTACATCGGCCGTCCCCAGAACTTCGACAGCTTCTCCGAGAGGATCCGCTCGTGCTTGACGTACTTCGTCGTCGGCGGATCGGGAATCGGCGGGATGACGTTGTCGAGCGTGATCGCGATGGTCTCGGCGCGCGAGGGGTCCACGACGATCTCGCGCGGCGTCGAGTAGAGGTTGCCGGGGGCCTTGTTCCACTGCTGCCCCTCGCCGCGGTCCATCGGCAGCTTCACGACGTGCCCATCGGCGCGGCGGAACGTCTCGTAGCGGTGGAGGAGCGCCTGCACGCGGTAGGTGCCCGCCGGCACCTCGGCCAGGCTCTCGAGCGGAAAACCGAGAGCGTCGTCGGAAAGGAGGGCCGGCTGTCCGGGCTTCCAGCCCTCGACATCCATGCCGAACACCTGCTGGCTACGGAGGTCGCCGCGAATCTGCAGGCGCGGCTCCTCTTTCGGGTCCTTCGACAGCATGATGAGCAGCCGGCCATCGAGCGGTCCCTTGTCGGAAGCCGCTTCGTACCGGACCGAGAACCGCACCGTCGCCGTTTTCGCCGGACCCGAGAGGCCCATCACGGCCGCGATCGCGCCCGCGCAGAGGGTCGCCGCAAGGATTCGCCGCACCATCGCCGATCCCTCCTCATTTTGGCTGCGGATCATTGCACAGCCATTTCGGAAGTGCGGCGGCCGCCTACGGAAGCGCACGGAGGGCTCCCAGGCCGATTCGTGAGACCGGAGATCGGGAACCCCGAACCCGTTTGATCGCCCGCACGAACGCGTCCACGTGCGGCACGGGCCTCGCGCGGCGCAGCGTGACGGCGCTCCAGCGGCGGCGCAACCCCGGCCGCGTGATCCTCCGCGCGACCAGGGCGCCCGACTCCAGGTGCGGCGCCACCGCCCAGCGCGCGAGGACGGCGATTCCCAGGCCCGCGCGCGCCATCTCCAGCATGACTTCGGTCAGCTCGACCGGCATCCACCGCCGCGGCTCGACGCCCGCGGGGTCGAAGACCTTGCGATAGACGTCGAGCTCCTCGCGCGGCGCGCTGTAGGTCAGGAGCGCCTCTTCGGTGAAGTCGGCGGGCTCGAGCCAGGGCCGTCGGGCGAGGGGATGGTCGGGCTGGAGCACCGCGACCAGCTCGTCCTCGAAGAGCGGATGAATCGCCAGGCGCCGGTCGCGCGGAGCCTCGCTGACGATGGCCAGGTCCAGGTCGCCGGCGAGGAGGACCGGGATGGGCCGCCGCGTGGCCTCGAGGGCGATGCGGACTTCGACGTCGGGGTGCTGCGCCTGGAAGCCCCGCAGCGCCTCGGGCAGCCAGTGGTAACAGGTGTAGCACTCAGTCGACAGACGCAGCACGGAGGGCGTCGGCGCCGCGTCGGAGAGATCCCGTGCGGTCGCGGCGAGCTCCTCCGTGATCCGCCGCGCCGCTTCGATGACCCGGACTCCGGCCGGAGTCGGCGTCATCCTTCGCGCTCCGCGGTCGAAAAGCGATACGCGCAGTCTCCGCTCGGCTTCGGCCAGCTGGTGGGAAAGGGCCGACTGCGAGAGATGCAAGCGGCGCGCGGCGGCGGTCAGCGTGCCCTCGTCGGCCACGGCCAGCAGGAGCCGGAAGTGGCGCAGATCGAGGTCGGCGGCGGTGGCGCGCATACCATGAAGCTAGCGCATGCATCTCATCAAATCAATTCGCTTTCCTAATGGATCCTTCCCGGCTACGTTCGGGTTGGGAGGGCATGCCGATGGCGACTGCGGGCAGGCGGCTGCAAGTCGACTCGTTGGGTCCGGATCTCTACCTCTTTCGGGGAGCGAGCTACGACTCGGGCTCGCTTGCGCTGCTCTCGGGCGGCGACGTCCTGCTCGTGGACGGTCTGGCCTCGGTGGACGACGCGCGGCGCCTGCGGTCGACTCTCGTCGAAGACTGGGGCAAGAGAGTCGTCTACCTCGTCAGCACGCATTACTTCAGCGATCACATGGCGGCCTGGAACCTGTTCCCCGAGGCCGCGGTCCTCGCGCACGAGAACGCGCTGCAGACGTTCTGGACCGAGGATTTCCGAAGCCCGGAGGAGGCCGCGCACTTCCGGTCCCCAACCTTTCTCCTGGGCGGCCGTATGGAGATGGCGTGGGGACGCTTCTCCCTCGAAATCTTCGACAATTCCGGGCACACGTCGGGGACGCTCAACGTCGACGTCCCGGAGGCGGAGCTGCTCCACGTCGGAGACACGGCCGTCGGGCGCATGGCATATCTCCATTACTCCAGCGCCGAGGCCTGCGACCGCGCGCTCTCCCGCGCCCAGTCGAGGGGAAGAGCGCGCATCCTCCGTTCCCACCGGCCCGTCGCGGGACCGGAGGCGCTGGCCTCGGCGCGCGGCTATCTGCGCAACCTCGGAGAGGCCGTCCGCTCCGCGCGTCGCAGCGGACGCCCGGTCGCGAAGATCGCGATCGAGGAGTGCCTTCCGGAGGGTCCGCCGGCGACCGATTTCGAGACCTTCTTCCACAGGCGCAACCTCGCTTCGATCGAGAAGCGCGGGCTCTTCATGGAGGCGGCATGATCGTAGTGCTCTTCCGGTCGCGGCTGACCGGAGCGGCCGGCGAGGATTACCGGGCGACGGACGCGCATCTGGCCGAGCGCGCGCGCGAAGCTCCCGGATTCGTGGACGTCAAGGCGTACACGGCCGAGGACGGCGAGCGACTGACGATCGTCCGGTGGCGCGACCTGGAGACCCTCCGGAAGTGGCGCGAGGATCCCGAGCACCGCGCCGCCCAGGCGGCGGGTCGCGCGCGCTGGTACGAGTTCTACGAGCTCGAAGTCGCCGAGGTCGTGCGCGAGAGCCATTTCGCGCACTCCGCCGCAGTGGAGGCGTGACGTGGACGCCCGCGCGCTCTCCGACGCGTTCCGGGAGCTTTCCACGCCCCTGATCGCAGACGCGTGTCTGCGTCTGAAGATTCCCTTCCAGCTCGCGCCCGACGGCATCCATCCCGTGACCCCGGGTCTGCGCGCCGCCGGGCGGGTGCTGCCGGCGCGCCATGCCGGCAGCGTCGACGTGTTTCTCGAAGCGATGGAGAGATCGCGGTCTGGG
>JBKOZO010000109.1:0-23958 GCA_046725935.1 Acidobacteriota bacterium
CCCCCGGACCCTGGCCGCCCGCGGTCTGCCCCGCGGGAGCCTGCGACGCGCGGGCATCCGACGCGCGCTCGGAATCTTCGCGTTCGGGCCGGAATCGCAGCGCGGCGTTGGGCACGCGCAGGACGTCTTTGACCGTCGCGACGTCGATCGAAACGTTCGCGGTCATGCTCGGGCGCAGGGCCAGGTCCTCGTTGTTGACTTCGATGATCACCGGATACGTCACGACGTTCTGGTTCACCGTCGCGTTCAACCGGATCTGCGCGATCTTGCCGCGGAAGGTCTGGTCCGGATAGGCGTCCACGGTGAACCGCACGGGCTGCCCAACCCTGCACATCCCGATGTCGGATTCGGAGACGTCGGCCGACACCTGCATCTTCGTCAGATCCTGCGCGATGGTGAAGATCGTCGGCGCCTGAAACGAGGCCGCGACGGGCTGGCCTACGTCGTATTGCCGGTCCACGACGACGCCGTCGATCGGCGCGATGATCCGGCTGTTGCGCAGGTCCGTCTCCGAGGAGGACAGCATGGCCTTGGCCTGGTTGACCGCGGCCACGGCGGAGTCGTAGTTCGCCTGCGCCTGGTCGAGGTCGGCCTGCGCGGCGAGTTGCTGCGCCCAGAGCGCCTTCTGGCGGCGAAGCGCGATCTCCGAGTTGCGCACGTCGACCTGAGCCTTCTCCAGAGCCGCCTTGCTCTGGTTGACCTTCTCCTGAAACGGCACCGGGTCGAGCTCGGCCAAGAGGTCGCCCTTCTTGACCTGCTTGTTGAAGTCGGCATGGAGCGCCGCGACGTTGCCCGACACGACGCTGCCGACCTTGACGGTCGTCACCGCGGAAAGCGTGCCCGTCGCCGCCACGGTCTGGGTCACGTTGCCCTTGTCGACGGCGGCCGTGCGGTACTTGGCTTCGGCACGCTTGTGCCCGCCCAGCAAAAGGAACGCGCCCGCGGCGATGGCCACGGCCATGGCCGTCCAGATCAGTGTCTTTCTCATGCCCTAACGCTCCAACCCGACGTTAGCGCCGCTTCTTCCAGGCCGGCGCGGCCGGGGCGCGAGTTGGCCGAAAAGCGACCCGAACCGGGAAGGGGTTCGAGCCCATCGCATGCCGCGTCTCCTTTCGCGTCTCAAAAGCGGCCGCGGTCGCGTTCCTTGGCGGGCAGGATCTCCAGGCACGTCGTCCACCAGCCGGTGCGGATCGTCTCGACGAATTCCGGCGGCAGGCTCTCTTCTTCCATTTCGCGGGCCATCGCCTCGAAGTCGTAGTCCACGGGCGCGAACTCCACGGACACATCTTCGGCGAACGTCAGAAGCGCGTACCAGACGTTCGTGCGGCCGTCGTTGGCCGGCCGGCCCAGCGCTCCGCAGTTGACGACGAGGCCGCCGGAAGGCAGGCGGCGCTCCCAGTGCAGCCCCGTGTGCGTGCACACCAGCACGTCGGCCTCGGCGTCGACGAGAAGCTTCTCGAGAAAGCGCGTCGGAGACGTGGATTCCCAGAGGAACTCGTTGATCTTCCTCGGCGATCCGTGGACGAGCCGCACGCGGCGGCCGCCCACCGTGAGCCGGCGTGTCTTCGGAAGCGTCGCCATCCAGCGCTTCCAGCTCTCGGCCGTCTTCGCCGCCGTGTAGTCGTAGGAGAGCTGCGCGAAGTGGTTGTCGCGCGGGTCCGTGTAGCCGCAGCGGCAGTCGTCGGCACCCTCCGAAAGCGACTCCTCGTAGTTGCCCTGGATCGCCAGGACTCCCGCCTCGCACAGGATGGGGAAGATCCGGTCCGGATGCGGGCCGAACGCGCCGAAATCGCCCAGCGCGTACATCGCGGCGGCGCCTCTCCGGCGCGCGTCCGCGATCGCGCCCTCGAGCGCTCTCGCGTTGCTGTAGATGCCGCCGAAGAAGGCGAGCTTCGTTACGTCCGGCATGTGACCCCGTACGCGTGGCAGGTGAAGCAGGCCTGGTAGCGCAGCGGGAAAGGCCGCAGCGTCTCGGCCAGGGTCTCCCCCATCTTCGCCGCGGGCTCGTCGATCAGGATCGGGCAGACGTAGACGCCGCGCGAAGTCACCATCCGGCACGAAGAGCACTGGAGCGCGTCGAGCTCGTCGTCGGTCAGCGCGCGTCCTCGCAGGGTCTCCCAGGGCTGGTAGCCGCGTAGCCGGGACTCTTCGGCGCCGATGCGGAAGAGCGACAGGATCTTCAACCGCGGGCGCGACAGCCCGATCGACCGCATCCAGTCGAGCAGTCGCGCCCGGCCTTCGGCGTTCGCGGCCTCTTCGCAGGCCTCCGTGACCGTGACGACCGGGTTGATCCCGGCGCGGGCGAGGCTGCGGATGCCTCCGAGGATGCGTTCGAAAGTCCCTTCGCCGCGGATCGGATCGTTGGTTCCGGCGCTGTATCCGTCGATCGAGACCCGGATGTCCAGCGAGTAGGGGCTCGCATCGGCCAGGGCCTTCAGGCGTTCGCAGCGCTCGGGCGGCAAGAGGAGGCCGTTGGTCAGGACGGTCGCCGGGCCGTGCCGCAGCGTCTCCTCCAGGATCGCGAGCATCTCGGGATTGAGAAACGGCTCACCGCCCGTGAAGTAGTACTCCTTGACGCCCAGGGACCCGGCCTCGTCCAGGCGGCGGCGCACGTCTTCGAGGGTCAGCATCCCGTGGCTGTGGTTCGAGGGAGCACAGGACAGGAAGCAGTGCGCGCACTGCAGATTGCACACGGTTCCGGCGACCTGGAACCAGAGCGTGTCCAGCGACCGGGAGGGGACGCTCGGGAAGTCGGCCGGGTCGCCCATAGGCCGATCTTACGGCACGAAAAAAGAGGGGAGGGATTTCTCCCTCCCCTCCTCGCGCTCTCGGTCCGGGTTTAGAGGTTGCGGTCGATGAGCTTGACGAACTCGCTCTTGGGCAGAGCGCCCAGCGCGCGGTCGGCGACCTCTCCGTTCTTGAAGAGGATGAACGTCGGGATCGAGGTGATCTGGTAGCGCATCGCGACCTCCGTGGACTCGTCCACGTTGATCTTGGCGACTTTGATCTTGCCCGCGTACTGCGTCGCCAGGTCGTCGACGATGGGCGCCACGGAACGGCAGGGACCGCACCAGGGCGCCCAGAAATCCACCAGGACCGGGACGTTGGACTTCAGGATGTCCCCGTCGAAGCTCGCGTCGGAGACCTGGGTCACGTTCTCATTGGACATCAGCAAAACTCCTTAGGCCTCAAATTACGCGCAGATCCCCCGAAGGGATTCAAGCGCCGGAACGGGGGCTATTTTACTCGAAACCAAGGAACACGCCCGCAAGCCGCTTTCAATGCACGTGTGCGTGAACGCGCCCGCGCACGTGGGCCAAACCCTCCTGCAGGAACCACGGCACCATGAGGATCGAAAGGGCCGGGTCGATCCACGAGGGCGCGCCGATCAGGTGGCCCACCATCGCGAGCATCGTCAGGGCGGAATCGATCGAGCAGGCGATCGACTCCTTGGCTTCGGCGGCCAGGCCCTTGCTGCCGAGCACGCGGCTGGTCTTCCACTTGAAATAGCCGATGACCGGCATGCCGAACGTCGCGAAGATCGTCAGGAGCAGCCCCAGCACGCTGGCCTCGACGTGCGTGCCGCGGACGAGCTCGAGGACTCCGCGCGTCGCCGTGTAAGCCGCCAGCAGGAGAAACGAGACGCCGATCCAGCGCGCGAGGACCTGGTCGCGCCGCGCATGATCCTCCTCCTCGTCGGCCAGGTGCGTGAGATGTCGGACCGCCAGAAAAGCGGCTCCTCCCTCGATGATGCTTTCGAGACCGAAGGCCAGGAGCGCCAGGCTCCCGGTCCGGACCGCTTCGAAGAGGGCCAGTCCCCCTTCCCCGACCACATGGACGAACGTCAGCCCGAGCAGCCAGTACATCCGCCGGCGAAGCGCCCCGTCGGCCGAGGCGGCCGGGAGGGGGCTTGGCGGCGGCTCGGCTTTCACGGGCGCATTCTATGTACGCCCGCCCGGAGTCCGGAACTCGGAATACAATCGCTGTGCAACGCTTTTGAACCCTCCGATGTTTCCCCGCATCCGGACGTCGCCGGCCATTCGCGCCGCTCTCTGCGTCGCCGCCCTGCTGGCGCTCTCCGGGTCCTTCGGTCTCCACCCGGAGCCCATCGGAAACGAGGCGCTGGCGGCTCACCGCGGCCTCGCTCGGGTCCACGTCGACGAGGGGCCGCATGCGTGCCTCGCGTGCCTGTCTCACGTGGCGGCGTTCGTCCAGCCCTTCGCGGTCGCGCTTGCCGGCGGCCAGCCCTCGGCTTCCCTGCACCGGATCGCCGGACCGCCCGCCGACGGGCGCATCGCCGGGCTCGATCTTCCGGGGCGTTCTCCTCCCGCGCGTTCGTAGCCTGGCGGGCGCCCGCAGTCCGCGCGCGCCCATCCGAGGACGAACGTTTTGCAGGAGGAAATCTTGAAGATTCGAACAATCGTGCTTCTGGCGGCGACGGCGCTGGCCACGTTCGCCGTGGCGCAGGCGCAGGAACCGCCGTCACCGACGCCGACGCCGGCTCCGACACCCGAGCCCTCGCCCGAGCCTCCCGTCCCCGCTGCGCCGACCCCGACCCCGACCCCGTCTGCGGGCGGAGCCGTCAACCCGACCTTCTTCAACCCCGCGATCGCCGTGATCGGAAATTTTCTGGCGAACGTCGGACACAACCCCGTCCAGCCGAGCCCGGCGTTCCAGGTCCAGGAATCCGAGGTCTCGCTTCAGGCGGTCGTGGACCCTTACGCACGCGCCGACCTCTTTCTCTCGTTCAGCAATGACGGCGTGGAGGTCGAGGAGGGCTACGTCACGTTACTGACCCTGCCTTGGCAGCTTCAGGCGAAGGCCGGCAGGTTCAAGATGCAGTTCGGCAAGGTCAATACATTCCACCTCCACGTCCTTCCATGGGTCGATGAACCGCTTCCGATCACGGACATCCTTCTGCAGCCCCAGTTCGAAAGCTGGGCGGGCGACGGGATTTCGGTCTCGAGGCTCATCGAGCTTCCGGCCGACACGTTCTCGGAGGCCTACTTCCAGGTCATCGACGGCACGTCGGGCGATGGCCTGTTCATCGGACCGGCGAAGGGCGACCTGACTTACAACGGCCAGTACCGCGTGTTCCGCGAATTCGGCGACGACCACAACCTCGAGATGTCGTTCTCCTACGCGTACGGCCACAACGGCACGTCGACGACCAACACGACGAGCCTTCAGAACGCGGCGCTGGTGTACCGCTGGAAGCCCCTTCAGGGGCGGCCCTATCGCTCCCTCGTCGTGCGCAGCGAATACTTCTGGAGCCAGCGCGAGCAGCCGGACGGCGAACAGAAGGCCCAGGGCTTCTTCGTGGGCGCGGACTGGCAACTCAGCCGCCGGTGGTTCACCGGCGCCCGCTACGAGTTCTCGGACCGGGCGACCGACGCTGCGATGCGCGACAAGGGAGTCGCCGCGACGCTGACCTTCATGCCGAGCGAGTTCTCGCTCATCCGCGCCGAGTACCGGCGCCGCGACTACGCTCCGGGCATCGTGGCCAACGAGGGGTTTCTCCAGATCCAGTACGCGATCGGCGCCCACGGCGCCCATCCTTTCTGAGGTGAACGCATGAAACGCATCGGACTTCTCTTCGGTCTCCTCCTGGCCGCGTCGCCGTGCCTGGCGGCCGTCCGCGTCGTCACCAGCCTGCAGGACTTCGCCTCGATCGCCGACGCGATCGGAGGCAAGCGCGTCGAAACGTTCGCGCTGGCCAAGGGCTACCAGGATCCGCACTTCGTGGAGCCCAAGCCCTCCTTCGTTCTCAAGCTTTCCAAGGCGGACCTGCTGATCGTCGCGGGCCTGGAGCTGGAGATCGGGTACCTTCCTCCCCTGATCGACCAGAGCCGCAACGACAAGATCCATCCCGGCGCGGCGGGTTACCTCGACGCCTCCAACGGCTGCGACATCCTCGAGCGGCCCACGGGCACTGTCACGCGCGCGATGGGCGACGTGCACCCGTTCGGCAACCCGCACTTCTGGCTCGACCCGGAGAACGGCCGGATCATCGCGCGCGCGATCGCGAACCGCCTCTCGCAGCTCGATCCGGGCGGCGCCGCCGAGTACAAGGCCAACCTCGACGCGTTCGAGGCGAAGCTGACGGAGGGCGAGAAGCGCTGGGACGCGGCCCTGGCGCCCTACGCCGGAACCCAGGTCGTCACGTACCACAACTCCTGGCCGAACTTCCTGAAGCACTTCAAGCTCGTAGCCGCCGGATACATCGAGCCCAAACCCGGCATCCCGCCTTCGCCTTCGCACACGGTCGAAATCCTCGACCTGATGCGGGCCAGGAAAATCCCGGTGATCCTCATGGAGCCCTACTTCGACCGCAAGACGCCACAGATGATCGCCGAGAAGACCGGTGCCACGCTGCTGGTCTTCATCCCGTCGGTCGGCGGCGTTCCCGAGATCAAGGACTACTTCGGACTCTTCGACTACGACGTCAAGCTCCTCGCGGACGCTCTCGCCGCGAAGAAAGAGGCCAAACCGTGACTGTCCTCGAGATCCTGCTTCCCGCCTTCGTGGCGAGCCTCATCCTGACCGGCATCCACGCCTATCTCGGCGTCCACGTCGTCGAGCGGGGAGTCATCTTCGTGGACTTGTCGCTCGCGCAGATCGCGGCCCTGGGGACCACGGTGGCGTATCTCGCGGGCCACGACCTTCACTCGGGCGCCGCCTACCTCTACTCGCTCGGGTTCACGTTCCTCGGCGCCGCGATCTTCGCCATGACCAAGGTCCACCGGCAGACGCGCATTCCCCAGGAAGCCATCATCGGCATCGTCTACGCGGTCTCGGCCGCCGTCGCGATCCTCGTGATGTCCAAGGCCACGCAGGAGACCGAGCATCTGAAGGAGATGCTGGTCGGCAACATCCTCTCCGTCTCCTGGAAAGAGCTCGCGAAGACCGCCGTCCTCTACGCCCTCGTCGGCATCTTCCACTTCACCTTCCGCCGGCGCTTCCTGCTGATCTCGATGAACGAGCCGGAGGCCGAGCGTCGGGGCTGGAACATCCGGTTCTGGGACTTCCTGTTCTACGTGTCCTTCGGTTTCGTCGTCACCTCGTCGGTCGCGATCGCCGGTGTGCTGCTCGTCTTCTGTTTCCTCATCGTCCCGTCCGTGACCGCGATGCTCTTCTCCGAGAAGCTCGGAGCGCGCCTGGCGATCGGCTGGACGATGGGCGCGGTTGTATCGGCCGCGGGCGTCACCCTCTCATTCACGCTCGATCTCCCGACCGGGGCCACGATCGTGGCCACGTTCGGCGCGGCGCTGATTCTTCTGGCGGCGATTCGCTGGGTGACGCGGAGGATCGCGGCGGCCAACGGGACGGCGTCAACCGGCTAGAGCACGAACATGCCCACCGCGGCGCCGAGCATGAGGAGCGCCGCGATCCCGACCAGAATCCGGGAGAGCCACGGGATCGGCTGGCCGCGCATGCGGCGCCGGTCGCTCCCCGTCAGCAGGACTGCGACGAGGAGAAACGGTGCGAGCACACCGTTCACGACGGCGGTCCAGTAGAGAGCCCGGACGGGATTGACGTCGAGGAAGTCGAGGCAGATGCCCAGCACCGCCGACAGGATGATCACGCCGTAGAAATAGCGCGCTCCGCGGAGCTTGCGGTCGAGACCCTGGCGCCAGCCGAACGTCTCGGCGAAGGCGTAGGCGGAGGAGCCGGCCAGCGTCGGGATCGCCAGCAGTCCGACGCCCACGATGCCGATCGTGTACAGCAGCTCGGAGAAGCGGCCCGCGAGGGGCCGCAGAGCCTCAGCGACATCTCGCGACGTTTGCGGATTCGTGATTCCGTTGCGATGAAGGGTCAGCGCCGTGGCGAGGATGACGAAGAACATCACCAGGTTCGAGAAGAACGTTCCCACGCCGACGTCCAGGCGGCGCTCGGCCAGCAACAGCGGCGGCGCGTCGGGTCTCCGGATCAGAATCCGCCGGCCGACCGCCTTGTCCTCCTCGACCTCCTGCGAGGCCTGCCAGAAGAAGAGGTACGGCGAGATGGTCGTGCCGAGGATCGCGACGAGCGCTCCCCACTCCTCCCCTTTCGGCCAGTGCGGCACCAAGGCGTCGCGCAGGACCGAGCCCCACGCGGGCTTCAGACGGATGGCCACGACCACGTAGGCGAAGAGAACGAGGGCCAGCCACTTCAGGATCGAAGCAATCTGGTGGTAGCGAAAGCGGACGATCGCCCACGCGATCCCGGCGCCGAAGATCACGACGAAGATGTGGGAGTTCCATCCCGTCAGCATCTCGGCCGCGTCCGCCATACCGGCGAGATCCGCGCCGACGTTGATCGTGTTTGCCACGAAGAGCGCCGTCGCGATCGCCGCGAGCACCCAGCGCGGGTACTTCTGAGAAAGTGCGCCGGCGAGGCCGCGGCCGGCGACCATGCCGATGCGGGCACACGCCATCTGGACGGCGGCCATGAGGGGCCATGTCAGCCACGCCGTCCACAGAAAGGCGGTGCCGAACTGAGCTCCGGCGATCGAGTAGGTCGCGATTCCCGACGGATCGTCGTCGGCGGCCCCCGTGACGATGCCCGGTCCGAGGTTCGAGATGAAACGGCGGAGCCCGCGAGCCGGCGGCGTTCGGACCCCGGCTGCGGGCTTCTCCGCTGCCAATTGTCAGTTCCCGGCCGCCGGACGGCGAGCGAAGAAGTCGCGCGAGGCCCCGATATCCCGCTGGATCTGCTCTTTCAGCTCAATCACGGAGGGGAACTTGCGCTCTTCCCTGAGGCGTTCCAGAAAGAAGAGCCGGACCCGATCGCCGTAGACGTCGGAAGAGAAGTCGAGAACGAAGGTCTCGATCGTCGTCTTGTACTCCTCGTAGAGCGTGGGCCTCCGGCCGATGTTCGTCACGCTCGGGAAACGCCGCCCGAAGGAACGGATCTCGATCTCGGTCACGTAGACGCCGTCGCAGGGAGGAAGCTCGTTCTCGGGCTCGAGATTGATCGTGGGGACGCCGATCTGGTGGCCCACGCGGTCCCCCCGGGAGACGATGCCGTCGACCTCGTAGGCGCGCCCGAGCATCGCGTTGGCATCGCCGATCGCGCCTCGCTCGAGGGCCCGCCGGATCCGAGTCGAGGAAACGGGCTCGCCCTCGTGGAGGACCTCCGGCACCGACGAGACCGCGAAGCCGCACTCCGCTCCCAGCCGCGTCAGCAGCGCGAGATCCCCGCGTTTCCCTCGCCCGAACGCGAAGTGCGCGCCCAGGTAAAACTCGGACGCGCCGAGCCGGTCGCGCAGGAGCGTCCGGACGAAGTCTTCGGGCTCGGTCAGCGAGAAGTCCCGGGTGAACGGAATGACCAGGAGGGCGTCGATGCCGATCGCCTCGATCGCCTCTTCCTTCTGGCGCAGCGTCTGGATGCGGCGCGGCGCCCGGTCCGGCCGGAGCACGGCCATGGGGTGGGGCTCGAACGTGATCGCGAAGGACGGCCGCCCGATCTCCCGCGCGCGCGCGACGACGGTTTCGAGGATCTTTCGGTGCCCCAGGTGCACGCCGTCGAAGTTCCCGATCGTTCCGACGCCTCCCCGGGGGAGGTCGGTCGAACGAAAAGGATCGCGGACGACCTGCATCGGGACGGCGCGGCCGTCAGCTCACGACGCTTCCGGCAACGTCGTAGTCGAACGTCTTCTCGATGCGGACGGTGACGATCTGCCCGGGATCGAGGGGGCGTTCCCCGGTGTCGGTGATCAGGAGGCGCCCGTCGATCTCGGGGGCCTGGGAGCGCAGGCGCCCTTCGAGGAGGTATTCGTGCTCGGCGGAAGGGCCTTCGACGATCGCCTCGACATCGTGGCCGCGCAGGGCGCGGAGTTTCTTTCGGGCGATTGGCTGCTGCAAGGACAGGAGGAAGTCCCTGCGCCGTTCCTTCTCCTCGGCCGGCACCGGATCCCCCAGGGGCTCCGAACCCGAGCCGGGCTCCGGCGAATACGCGAATGCTCCGACGTTGTCGAGCTCGGCCGATCGAACGAACTCGCAGAGCTCTCGGAACTCGGCCTCGCCCTCACCCGGAAATCCGACGATGAAGGTCGTGCGCACGGCGATCTCCGGAACCAGCTCCCGCATGCGCGCGAGCATCTTCCGATACGCGGCGGAGTCGCCGCCGCGACGCATCGCGGAGAGGATCGGCCGCGAAACGTGCTGGAGCGGAATGTCCACGTAGGGGACGAAACGCGGTTCCTCCGCCATCAGGCGCAGAACCGATTCGTCCAGCGTCTTCGGATACGCATAGAGGAACCGGATCCATGGAAACGAGGTCCCGGCGAGCAACGCCTCGACCAGGCGCGCCAGGCCATCGCGTCCGGCGCCGATGTCCTGGCCGTAGCGCGTCGTGTCCTGCGAGATCAGCACCAGCTCCGATACGCCCTGGTTCCGGAGGGACCGGGCCTCGGCCAGCAGCGACTCCACCGTGCGGCTGCGCTGCATTCCGCGCATCTGGGGAATCGTGCAGAAGGTGCAGGGATTGTCGCAGCCCTCCCCTACCTTCAGGTATGCGTAACCGCGGCGCCTCGAGAGAACTCGCGGCGCGCGCTCGTCGTAGAGCCGAGTCGCCAGCGGCTTCTCGATGAACCGCGGCAGTGTCGGCAGGCCCTGCGCCGCGGCCGGCGCGTTCTCGAGCTCGTCCAAGCCCACGAACGCGTCGACCTCGGGCATCTCCTGGGCGAGCTCGCGGCCGTACTTCTGGACCATGCATCCGGCGACGACGACCCGGTCGATCTCGCCGCGCTTCTTTCGCTCGAGCTGCTCCAGGATCGTCTCGACCGACTCCTCCTTGGCGCGGTCGATGAAGCCGCAGGTGTTGACCAGGACCACGCGGGCCTCGGCGTCCGCCACGATCTCGTGACCCGCCCGCTGGAGATGGCCCAGCATCACCTCGGCGTCCACGAGGTTCTTCGGACAGCCCAGCGAGATCACGCCGATCGTCGGGAGCGTTCGGGAGCTCATGGCGTCAGGGATAGATCCGCTTGAGCGTGCGCGGATACGGGATCGCCTCCCGCAGATGGTGAATCCCGCAGACCCACGCGACGAGCCGCTCGAGGCCCATCCCGAATCCCGAGTGCGGGAACGTGCCGTAGCGCCGCACGTCGAGGTACCACTCGTAAGCCTCGCGAGGCAGCTTGTGCTCCTCCAGACGCCTCTCGAGCAGCGCCAGATCGTGGATGCGTTGCGAGCCGCCGATGATCTCCCCGTATCCCTCCGGGGCGAGCATGTCGAGGCCCAGGACGACCTCCGGATCCTTCGGGTCGGGCTGCATGTAGAAGGACTTGATGGCCGCCGGGAAGCGCGACACGATCAGGGGCCGCTCCGAGTCCGCGCACAGTGCCGTTTCCTCGTCGGCGCCCAGGTCGTCGCCGAACTTCACCGCGAAACCCCTCTTCTGGAGCTGCTCGATCCCTTCGCGGTAGGTGATCCGCGGGAACGGCTTCTTGATCTTCTCGAGCTTCGTGACGTCGCGCTCGAGCCTCTTCAAGTCCTCGCCCGAGCGGTTCAGCGCGCGCTCCACGAGGTAGACGATGAAGTCCTCGGCGAGCTCGACTAATCCTTCGAACTCCAGGAAGGCGACCTCCGGCTCGACCATCCAGAACTCGGTCAGGTGCCGGCGGGTCTTGGATTTTTCGGCGCGGAACGTCGGGCCGAAGCAGTACACCTTCCCGAACGCGGCCGCGGCCGGTTCGAGGTAGAGCTGGCCGGACTGCGAGAGATACGCCTTGTCGCCGAAATAGTCGGTCTCGAACAGCGTCGAGGTTCCCTCGACCGAGGAGCCGGTCAGGATCGGCGAGTCGATGCGGACGTAGCCCCGCTCGTAGAAGAAGTCGCCGATTCCCTGCTCGAGCTCCGAGCGGACCCGGAGCACCGCGTGCTGCTGGGACGAGCGCATCCAGAGGTGGCGCAGGCCCATCAGGAAGTCGACGCCGTGCTCCTTGGGCGTGATCGGGTACTCGGGCGAGGCTCCCAGGATCTCGACCTGCGAGGCCGTCATCTCGAAGCCCCCGGGCGCGCGCTTCTCCTCGCGGACGGTCCCGACGACCGAGACCGACGACTCCTGGGTCGCCTTCTCGGCCGCCTCCCACACCTCCGGCGCGACCTCCGCCTTCGGCAGGACGACCTGGAGGTAACCGGTCCCGTCGCGGACGATCAGAAACTGGATCTTCCCGGAGGAGCGCTTGTTGTAGAGCCAGCCCCGGACCGTCGCGGGCCCGCCCGCGCGCACACCGATCTTCGAGATGGGAATCGCGTCCATGAGGGCGCGGATTATAAGGGGTTCGGCATCGCGGAGGGCGCGCGCCGCGCGGTTAAGATCCCGGCTCGATGTCGGCCGCGGTTGGCGAAGCGCCGGGATGGCGGCGATGGCCCGGTGTCGCGGTGCTCGTCTTCGCGACCCTCTTCGTCGTCTTCTGGCTCGCCTCGACGTCGGCCTGGTGGTTCGAGGACGATCCGCTGCAGTTCGCAGCCGCCGCTTCGATCTCCAGTCCGGCCGCGATCTTCACCGACCCCGGAATCCTTCGCCGATGGGGCACGGGCGCTTCGCTGGTTCCGATGCAGGTCCTTTCCTACTGGATCGACACGCACGCCTTCGGCATCTCGCCGACGGCGGCTCGCGTCCACGACGCCATCGCGACGGTCGCCTGCGTGCTTCTCGTCTCCCTGGTGCTCTCGCGATTCGGAGTGCCTCCCGTCACCTCGGCCGTGGCCGCGGGTCTGTGGCTGTGTCTTCCGGCGACCATCGCCGTCCACGAGTTCACGAGCGCGCGGCACTACATGGAGGGACTCGCGTGGAGCCTCGCGGCCGTCTGCGTCCTCGAGGGCCTTTACCGGCGTCCCCCGGGCGGCTCGGCCGGGCTCACGCTGCTCTTCTTCCTCCTCCTCCTCGTGGCGGCGATGCTGTCGAAGGAGACGTACGCGGCCTCCGTCCCCGCCTTCGCGATCCCCTATTCGATCGCTCACCGGCGCCGTGGAGTCGCCGCGGGCACCGCGGTCCTCGTCATGGCGTATGCCGCATACCGATTCGCGATGCTCGGTTCGGGCGACGCGTATCCTCATCCGGCGATCTCCGCGGGCGACTATCTCCGGTACCTGCGCGCCCTCCCGTACACGTTCTCCGCCGGCGCGCTCGGATGGATCCTGGTTCCGATGCTCGTCGCGCCCGCCGCGTGGGCTCTCCGCCGGGAGCCCGGCCCGGCGCTGCGGTCGTGCCTCCTCCTTGCGGGCGTCCTCGCGGCGGGGCTCGCCGCCGCGTACCCGACCGCTCCGGCAGTACTTCTGACTCACGAGACTCCCGGCACGTGGTACCGGGCCGTCTTCCTCGCATCGACCGTCGTGTTCCTGTGGGGCGCCTATCTCGTAGGCCGGTATGCCTTGCCGCGCTGGCGCGTGGCGGCGCTCCTCGTCACCCTCGCGGCCGTTCTGCCCGGAACGGTCCGAACGCGTGCCTACTGGCAGGCGCGGCTCGCGCGAAGCGAGGAAGAGGGACGCTTCTATCTCACCCACCCGGATCGGCTCGTCTACAGCGAGGAGGACGCGGACTGGTTCCTCCCGGGGCTCGATCGCCTCTATGGCGTCGCGCACGGTCACTTCGTCAGCAAGAACCAGCGGAGCGGCCCCGCCGCGCGTCCGATGCTGGAACGCTTTCCGGCGATCTGGCGCTACCGGGACGGCCGCTGGGAAGCGGACCCGGAACTCTACGAGGCCCTGCTCAGCGAGAACGCGGCTGTGCGGGAGGCGCCGCGACCATGATCGGCCGGGTCAGGACCGTCACGCCGCCGTCGTTGGCGATCAACGTGAACGTCAGCGTGTGGGGGCCCGGCGGAAGACTCGGGATTGCGAACCCGAAGCCGCCCAGGTTGTCCTTGGCCTCGGAGTAGTCCGGGAACAGGTCCGATAGACCGGGGTGGCGCATGTGAAGCAAGGCACCTCCCACCGGCCCCAATTCGGAGGCGATCTGGATCTCCGCGATGCCCGAGTCGTCGAGCGCCCAGCCGCCGTGCCACTGGCCCGGCGTCACCGGCTCGGGGAACGTGATGCCGGCAAACGGCGGGGCGAACCGTGATGTTTCGACGCGGACCGCCCGAGCCGCGGAGTCGTATGTGGTCCGCAGTTCGCGCTGTGCTTCTCCCTGCCGGGCACGCTGCGCCCATGCGGCGCCGGCGGGCGCGAAAACGAAGTCCTCGCCGTCGTCGTGGGGAAAGCTGCGCACGAGCTCCAGGCCGCCGGTAGAAAGCGCGCGGTCGAGGGCCTGGGCGTAGGCCGCGAGGCCGAGGCCCTGCGTCTCGTGGGCATGGTAGATCAGAAGCCCACCGTCCAGCGAAGCCATCGCCGTCCAGACGGAATCGGGGATCGGCCGGAGCCGAAGCAGCGCTTGGAGCCGCTCGTACGGCTTCGGCGCGAAGCTCGAGTGTCCGTTGACCAGAGGCTTTCCGTGCTCGGATTGCCGCAACGTGTACTCGCAGTCATACGGAAACCCGAGCGGCCACTCGATGACGCCTTCGGGTACCGATGCCGCCCGGAGCCACTCGTAGACCGGGACCGGGCGGAAGTTGTACTCGTACATGAGCGTGCGAAGGGGAAATGCCCGATATTCCAGCGTGATCAGGGCGATCGTTCCGGCGATCCAGGAGCCGCGGACGGCCCGCGAATGATTTCGGGTGAGCAGCGAGAGCCCCCACGCCGCCAAAACGGCGATCGCCGCCTGAAACAGGACCACGCCGCGCGCGACCGCGCGGATTCCCCGGAAGACCGATCCGAAGGACTGGAACAGGAAACGGTAGTAGGGAGTGTGGCCTCCCAGGGAAATGAGAATCCCGGCAAAGCCGATGAGCAGGAGCAGCATGGCCCTGCGGTCCAGGGGCGCGCGGCGGAGGAAGTCGGACAGGCTCCGGTAGCGGCTCCTCTTCGGAAAAGCGACGGCCAGCCGCGCGAGGATCGCCATCGTCAGGAACACCTGCACACGCCCGGCGTCGCCGAGGCTCAGCGGCCCCACGCGAAGATTCGGCGTTGCGCGCGCGGCGAGCCAGGCGGCGAGGAGCACGAGGCTGACCGCGTCGAGGAGGCGTGCGAGCCGGCGGCGAGCCGGTGCGACGTCGGCTTCCGGGTCAGGCGCCGAGGCCGCCCGCCGGCGCAGCCGCACGATCGCGATCCCCGCCAGGGCAAGAGGGACGAGGCCGGGGAAGAAATCGCCCTCCGGTCCGCGCCACCGCGTCGTGACCGGCCCCCAGAACTTGTTGCGTTCACCGGCCGACAGGAAGTACCAGGGCTGGGCCGAGTAGAACGTCATCTCGCCGACCGTGCGGCGCATGCCGTAGAGATCCGTGGCCTTCTTGTACGGAACGGCGAAGGGCAGAAACGCGATGAACCCGAGGAATATCGCCAGACAGGCGCCTCGGAGCCGCCGGCCGCGATCGGGACTGCCCACGGCTCCCTCGAATGCGAGAACGATCGCGACGAGAAACCCGGTGAAGAACGCGTACTGGATACAGGTGATCGCGTTCCACGCGAAGCACACGCCGAGCAACACGGCGTCCCGCCGCCTCCCTCCGTCGAGGTAGCGCAGAAGGAAGAGGAACACCAGGGGGAGAAACGGGCCCCACTCCATGTGGAAGTGCGCCAGCTGGGCCAGCTTGTACGGCAGAAAGGCGTAGACCAGGCCTCCCACCAGCGCCGCGGCGGCGTCGCCCGTGACGTAGCGAGCCATAGCCCACGCCGCCAGGCCCGAAAGGAACATGCCGAGCAGGAGGAGGACGTTGTAGTTCACGACCAGCGACGCGCCGGCCGCGAGCAGCGGGAATCCGAAGACGGCGGCGCCGTACATGTTCTCGGAGAACGCGAGCACGTACTTCGCCGGGTGGAGGATCGGCGCCTGAAAGAGGTTCAGCGGATCGCGCAGCGTCTGCACGTAGTCCCAGTGGAGAATCCACGACGAGAGCTTCGCGTCCCAGAGATCCGCCATCGTGTCGGACAGGTGCGCGGCCTGAGGCCACGTCGCCAGCACCGTGTACCCGAGGTAGAAGAGCGCGGCGAGGGCGACCTCGCGGCCGGGCCGGGGCGCCCGCGCCGGACGGCTCAACGCTTCGAGCGGACGTTGTTGGCGATCGTCATCGCCTGCTGCAGCCGCTGCATCCGCCGGTGGCGCTTCTGGGTCGCGTCCACGTCCCCCGTCGGCGGGACGTTCCCACGGATCTCGCGCAGGAGCTTGTCGGCCTCGAAGCCGAACTGCTGGAAATCGCCGGGCTGGAACTTTCGAAACGTCAGCTCGGTGGCGATGATGTAACCCTCGGCGATGTCGCGGACCATGGCATAGGCCGAGCCCCCGAGGAAAACGCTCATGCTCGGTCGAGTCTAACCCGTCCGGCGCCGCGGCTTGGTGATCGGCGGCCGGTGTTGCGATAGGATGACCGCCCTTTGCGGAGGGCTCCGACTTGGCTTCGACCGACTATCTGGATTTCGACTCCCTCCTGACCGAAGAGCAGCGCCTGGTGCGCGACACCGTGGGATCGTGGGTGGACGACAAGGTCCTCCCGATCATCGAGGAAGCGGCCTGGGAGGGCCGCTTCCCGAAAGAGCTCGTGCCCGACATGGCGCAGATGCACCTCTTCGGCTCAACCATCGCCGAATACGGGCTGCCCGGGCTCGACAACATCTCCTACGGGCTGATCATGCAGGAGCTCGAGCGCGGCGACTCGGGCCTGCGCTCGTTCGTCTCGGTCCAGTCCGGACTGGTGATGTACCCGATTTTCGCCTTCGGCTCGAAGGAGCAGAAGGACCGCTGGATCCCGAAGCTCGCGAAGGCCGAGGCGATCGGCTGCTTCGGCCTGACGGAGCCCGACTTCGGTTCGAACCCGGCGGGCATGCGCACCGTCGCCAAGAAGGACGGCAACGCCTTCGTCTTGAACGGCGCCAAGGCCTGGATCACCAACGGCTCGATCGCCGACGTGGCGGTCGTCTGGGCCAAGCTCGAAGGGGTCGTGCGGGGATTCCTGGTCGAGAAGGGTACGAAGGGGTTCTCGACGTTCGAGCACAAGGGAAAGATGTCCCTGCGGGCGTCGGTCACCTCACAGCTCGCGTTCGAGGACTGCCGGATCCCCGGCGACGCGATCCTTCCCGCCGTCGAAGGCCTGAAGGGTCCCCTGGCCTGTCTGACCCAGGCGCGCTACGGAATCGCCTGGGGCGCGCTGGGCAGCGCCATGGCGACGTACGGCGCGGCGCTGGAATACTCGAAGAGCCGCAAACAATGGAAGGACCGCCCGATCGCCGCCCACCAGCTCGTCCAGGAGAGGCTGGCCTGGATGATCACCGAAATCACCAAGGGGCAGCTCCTCGCCTGGCGCCTGGGCCGCATGAAGGACGACAAGACCATGAAGCCGCACCACGTCTCCATGGCCAAGCGAAACAACGTCTGGGTCGCCCGGGAGTGCGCCAAGCTCGCCCGCGAGACGCTCGGCGCCAACGGCGTCGTCAACGAGTACCCCGTCTTCCGCCACCTGGCCAACATCGAGAGCGTGTACACGTACGAGGGAACGCACGACATCCACACGCTGATCATCGGAGAGGCCGTCACGGGGATTCCGTCCTACAACCCTCCAATCGAGTAGGCAAAAAGCCCGGAAATCACTGCCCCACAGTCTCTTGCGCTAGAATAGAGCTCTCGAGACCACACAGGTGGGAATCACCGGCAATCTGAAGACGATGCAGCTCGGAGAGCTGTTTCAGTGGCTCTCCTTGGGCTCCAAGACCGGCACGCTCTTGATCGACGGGCACGGGGTGGAGAAGCGCGTCTATTTCCAGGACGGCCGGATCGCCTCGACCTCCTCCTCCGACCAGCGCGAGTACCTGGGCCACTTCCTGGTCTCCCACGGCTACATCAGCGAGGAGGAGCTGAAGATGGCCATGGAGGTCCAGGAGGAATCCCAGATCCTCCTCGGCAAGATCCTGGTCATGATCAACGCCATCGCTGAGGCGGACCTTCTGCGCCTCATGCGCAAGAAGGCCGAGGAATCGATCTACGACGTCTTCCTCTGGACCGAGGGAAGCTTCGAATTCGTCGACGGGGACCTGCCCGACCAGAAGATGGTGCCCCTGTCGCTGGACGTCACGGGCATCATCATGGAGGGGATGCGCCGCTACGACGAGTGGCAGCTCATCCGGCAGCGCGTCCCCGACTCGACCGTCGTTCCCGAGATGATCCGGGCCCTGGACATGGAGGCCCTCTCGGACCGGGAGAAGCTGATCGTCCCCTACATCGACGGCCAGCGCACGATCGAAGAGATCGCGCTCCAGACGCACAACCCCGAGTTCAACGTCTCCAAGCTCGTCGCCGAGGGGATGCGCACCGGGACGATGCGCCTGGCCGAGGGGCGGCCGCGCCCGGCGGCGGTTCCCGCGATGGTCCCCGCCGGGAGCGAGATCGACCACTTCTTGCAGCGGGGCCGCGCCCAGCTGAAGGACGACCCCCAGGCGGCCTACCGCATGTTCAAGGCCGCGCACGAGCTCGACCCCGCCGCCGCACGCACCAGCGACGCGCTGCGCGCGGCCGCGCGCGCGATCAAGGGCGCCCTCGGCAAAGACGGAGTCTCCGGCGAGAAGGTTCCCGAGCTCGCGATCCCTCTCCATGCCCTCACGACGCGGCCGTTCACGCCGCACGAGGGTTTCGTCCTGTCGCGCATCAACGGTCAGTGGGACGTCAAGTCGATCATGAAGATCTCTCCGATGAAGGAGCTCGACGTCCTGATGATCTTCCAGAAGCTCCACAAGGACGGCGTGATCCGCTGGAAGAATCGGAGCCCCAATGCGTGAGGCTCCGGCGCTGAGGTCCGGACGGGCGCTGCGCGCGTTGCAGATCGCGGTCTGCGCCGCCGCGGGAGCCCTGCTCGCGGCTCTCCTGCCGGGGGTCCCGTGGGAGAGGTGGCCGGAAGTCCTGTTCTTCATCGGCCTGGCGACGCTCGCCTTCCGCCTGCGCGTGCGGTATGCCGGAAACTACGTCGGCGTCGAGTCGGCGGCGCTGATCCCGGCCATCCTGCTGCTGAACTCGCCCGGCGCGGCCATGCTCGTCTGCATCGTCGCGGATGCGATCTCGAAGCTTCTGGTCCGGCCCCGAAGGCTGCGGCTCTCCAACTCCTTCGACATCGCCCAACTCGCGATCTCCTACGCCGCGGCGGCGCTGTTCTGCCAGGCGCTCCACTCGGCGGCCGCCGGCTGGATCACGACGGCCGCGCTCTCGGCCGGAGCCCTGCTCGTCTTCTTCTTCATCAACACGGCTCTGGTCTTCGCCTTCCTGGAGCTGTCGCGGGCCGTGCCCCGCGAGAAACTCCTGGAGATCGCGCTCTTCCAGCTCGCGGCGCTGCTGCTCCTGACCCCGATCGTGATCTTGGAGATCCTGGTCTACGGTCCCTACGGGCCCGCCGGCATGCTCCTGGCGTTCTTCCCCGTGGTCCTGGCCTCCTTCGTAATGCGCAGCCTTTCGACGATGGAGAGGCGCGTGGCCGAGGTCTCGCGCCGCAACAAGGAGCTCAACGCGATGCGCGACATCTCGACGAGCTTCGGTGTGAGCGCCCGGATCGATCGTTACGAGCGCGTCTTCGCGGCTCTCGCGAAACTGCTCCCGGTGGAAGCCATCGCGATCCTCGAGTGGCCGATCGGAGACACGGACGTCGTGGCGCACGTCTCCGAGGGTTCGACGGCGAGCCGGTCGGACGTCGCCGCGTGGGCCCGGCGCGCCCGGCTCGACGAGCGGCGCAGCGACGGGGACGAGCCCGAGCTCTTGACCGGCGATTCCCGCGACCTGCGGCTCCGCTCCGGAGCGCACTACCAGGTTCGCCTGAGGCTCACGACCTTCGAGATGCAGTCCGGACTTCTGATCCTGGAGGGTTCCTCCCCCTCCCTGCACGGAGAGGCGGCCCTCGGCTCCGCGCGCGCCATCGCGAGCCACGTCGCCCTGGTCCTCCAGGACCGCTCCGTTCGCGCGCAGGTGGAAAAGCTCTCCCAGCGCAACCGCGAGCGCGCCGAGACGCTCAACCAGATCCTCGAGATCTCCAACGACCTGAAAAAGAACCGGACGCTCGACGACCTCTTCCCGTCCATCGCGACGGCCGTGGCCCGGGGCCTCGGCTTCCAGGAGGTCGTTCTCTCGATCTACGACCGCGAGCGAAACGTCTTCTCGCCCCGGGCGCACTTCGGCCTCGGAGACCGCTGGTCCTCGATGGCCGGCCGCGACGTGCCGGCCGGCGAGATCACTCGCCACTGGACCGAGAAGAACCGCGTCTCCAAGTCGTTCCACGTCCGGGAGGCGTCGCCCCGCGAGCCCGTGCGCGCGTCCCGCAACGTCCTCGACGCCGGAGATGACGCGTGGAAGCCGGGAGAGCTGCTCTGGATACCGCTCTACGCCGAGGACCGGCTCCTCGGGTGTCTTTCGGTCGACGAGCCACGCAGCGGACAGTCGCCGCGGGTCGAGGTCGTGCGCTCGCTCGAGATCTTCGCCAACCAGGCGGTGACGGCGATCGAGAACGCGAGGTCGTACAACGAGGCGCGCGAGCAGTCGATCCGGGACTCGCTGACGGGCGCCTACAACCACCGCCACTTCCAGGAGGTGCTCCAGCGCGAGCTCGGCCGCGCCGAGCGCGTCGGGCGCCCCCTGACCGTCGTGATGCTCGACATCGACGACTTCAAGTCCATCAACGACCGCTTCGGCCATCCGGTCGGGGACGCGATCCTCCAGGGCATCGTGGCCGAGATCCGCAACGAGGTCCGCGGCGACATGGACCTGCTGGCGCGATACGGCGGCGACGAGTTCGCCCTGGTTCTGCCCGAGACGCCCGTGGCCGAGGCCGTGCTGGTCGCCGAGCGCGTGCGGCGGCGGGTCTACGAGCGCCTCTTCCGGATGCCGGATTCGCGAGAGGTCCTGCGCGCCACCGTCTCGATCGGTCTGGCGGCCTTCCCCGACGACGCGCGGGAGAAGAAGGAGCTGGTGGACAAAGCCGACGCGGCCCTGTACCGGGCCAAGCACGGCGGCAAGAACGCCGTCGTGGCCACGTCCGAGCCGGGGCCCGGGCAGCTGCCGCTCCTGCCGCACTGACCGTCGCCTCCGCTTGCTCGGAGTCCTGCCCTGCGGGCACCGAAACCTCACCGATACGGCCGCGTATCTCGAGCAAGGGAGGAGTCCCCATGGCCTCACGTTCGCTCGTTCTCGGCCTCTTGCTCGCTGTGCCGGCTTTCGGCGCGCCCAAGCCGTCGACCTCGGACGCCTACGTCCTCCAGCGCGGAACGCAGACGTCCGTCAGCGGCTCCCTCGACAACCTGGAGCGCCTCCGCCGCCGGTTCTCCGGCGACTTCCTGTGGTTCCGGCGGTCCGGTGCGGAGTACCTCATCCGCGATGCGAGCCTGATTTCGGAAGCCGAAGACCTGTTCTCGCCTCTGGAGGCCCTCGCTCCCGAGCAGCAGGAGCTTTCGCGCCGGGAGGCCGCGCTCGACCGCGAAGACGAGTCGCTCGACTCCGAGAGAGACGACATCGAGGCGGCGCGAGAGCAGCTGGACTCCCCCGACGAGAGCGTCGAGGACGCCGAGGCCGAAGCGGCCGCGCGGGATCGCGAAGCCGAGCTCGACGAGCGCGAGCGATCCCTCAAAGAGAAGTCGCGGGACCTTCGCGACCGCCAGCGCGCCTTTGCCTCCGAGGAACGGGAGCTCGACGCACGGGAAGAAAAGCTGGAGCGCCAGGCCGAGGCCAAGCTCTGGGAGCTCCTCGATCGGAGCGTCGCCGACGGACGCGCCGAGCGCCTCGCCCGCTAGGGCCGGGAGACCGCGGGCGACGCCGCGTCCACGAACCGCAGCGGCCAGTCCCTCGCGGCGCCGGCATAGTCCACGCCGATTCGGGGAGAGATGCGTACCTCGACGCGCGACCGCGCGGGCCGCCACAGGCGTACCGACGCGTCCGGCGCGAGCATGTCGAGCCCGCTTTCCCGCGTAGTGATGCCGAGGCCGGCGCAGAGCCGGCCGGGCCCCGAGAGAAGCCGGACCGGCGCGCCCTCCGGTCCCTCGGCCGCCCGCAGCAGGACGGCCTCCGCGATTCCCTCCCGCCTCGTCACCACGTTGGCGCAGTAGTGCATCCCGTAGACAAAGAAAACGTAGAGGTGCCCGCCATCCAGGTACATCGGCGCGACGCGCGGCGTGCGCCGGCCCGCCCAGGAGTGCGCCGCGCGGTCGGCGGCTCCGAGGTAGGCCTCGGTCTCGACGATGCGTCCGCCGTACCATTTGCCGTGCCAGCGCCGGCCGATCCACGCACCCAGGAGACTCCGCGCCACGCGAACCGTGTCGCGCCGAAAGAACGCGCGGTCCGGCTCCCGGAGGCCGAGTGCGCCCGGATCGAAGGCGAGGCGCGGGTCGGGGCGGCGGTTCGCTATCATGCGGACGTTCGAAAGGACTCGCGCATTCTATGAATGTCCTCGTCACCGGCGGCGCCGGCTTCATCGGCTCGCACATGGCCAAACGGCACTTGAGCGACGGCCACCGCGTCGTGATCGTCGACGACCTCTCCTCCGGTCGCCGCGAACGCCTGCCGGAGAAGGCGCGCTTCGTCGAGGCCGACATCGCGTCGACGGATCTCGAGCCGCTGCTCCGCGAGGAAAAGATCGACTTCGTCTCCCATCATGCGGCGCAGATCGACCTGCGCCACAGCGTCGCGAATCCCGTCGGCGACGCGCGCGCCAACGTCATCGGCGGCCTCATGCTCTTCGAGGCCATGCGGCGCGCGGGAACCCGCCGCGTCCTGTTCTCTTCGACCGGCGGCGCGATCTACGGCGAACCCGAGGGAGGCCGTCCCGCTCCGGAGTCCCATCCGACCAACCCGGTCTCACCCTACGGCTGCGCCAAGCTCTCGATCGAGAAGTACATGCACTACTACCGAGTCGTCCACGGCTTCCAGACCCAGGTATTCCGCTACGCCAACGTCTACGGCCCATGGCAGGACGGCACGGGCGAAGCCGGCGTCGTCGCGATCTTTTCCGAAGCGATGCTCGGCCATCGTCCCTTGAAGATCAACGGCGACGGAGAGCAGACGCGCGACTACGTCTTCGTGGGCGATCTCGTCGAAGCGGCGGCCCGCGCCGCGGAGAGCGACAAAAGCGGCGTCTGGAACCTCGGCACCGGTGTCGAGACCTCGGTCAATCGGCTCTTCGAGCTGCTCGCGGAGGAGTACGGCTACACGCAGTCCGCCCCGCACGTCCCCGCGCCGGCTGGCGAGCAGAAAAGAAGCGTCCTCGACTCGACGCTGGTCCGGAAGGATTTCGGTCTCCCGGCTTGGACGCCGCTGCCGGAGGGATTGAAAACGACCGCCGCGTTTTTCCGGAGCCGCCAGGCGTAAGCGCCGGCTAGGCAACCGTCTTCGGGACGGTGAAGGCTCCCGAAGTCCCGATGCGGTCGTCGACCGCGGGCGCGGAGCCGAAGTGGCGCTTCAGGATCACGACTGTCAAGTCGTCCTCGGGCTCCCCCCCGCCAGACCACTCCGCGACGCGCTTGACGAGCTCCCGCGCGATCTCGTCCGCCGGCCGGTCGCGCAGCTCCACGAAGGCCTTCGCGAGCCGTCCCGTCCCGAACTCCTCGCCATCGTCGTTGTGCGCCTCGACCATTCCGTCCGTGTACATCAGGAGTGCGTCGCCCGGCTCGATGCGACGGTATCCTCGGCTGTAGGTCGCGTTCGCCGTCGGCCCGAGGACCAGCCCTGTCTGGAGGAGCGGCGTCACGCTCGCCCCGTGGAAGTGGAGCGGGTGCGGATGGCCGGCGTTGACGTACATCATGTTCCCGTCGTCCTCGACTTCGCCGTAGAAGAGCGAGACGAATCGGGTCGTCAGCCGCGACTCATGGATGATGCGGTTGAGCCGCTCCACGGTCCGCACGATCTTGAAGTCCCTTTCGACCGCCATCCGCAGGCCCGTGTAGACGTCGCGCACCTGGAGGGCCGCGGGCAGTCCATGGC
>JBKOZO010000110.1:0-6953 GCA_046725935.1 Acidobacteriota bacterium
CTCTGGGCGGAATACTGGCGAGCGCAGTACCGCGTCGCGCTCGGCGATCCCGGCGCCTCGACCCTCGCGATCCGCGCCCGGATCCGCGAGGTCCTGACGGCGTCGTCGTTTCCCGAGACGCTGGCGAAGACCCGCTTCGCCGAGCCTCTCGTCGAGCGCCGCCGGCGCCTCTTCCTCGAGGAAGCGGCCGACGCGCGGATCGCCGGGGACCCGGAGCTCGCCGCTCTGACCGAGGATCTCGAGAAGACGTACGCCGCGGCGCGATTCACGGTCGGGGACAAGAAGATCGCGCGGGCGGAGCTCAACACGATCGTCTCGCAGGACGCGGACCGCTCCAAGCGCCGCCAGGCCTGGGAGGCCCGCGCCGAGATGGAGCGCATGGCGGGAGCGCGGGTGCGCCAAGCGATGGCCCTCCGGGAGAAGCTCGCTCGCGAGGACGCCGGCGAGTCCTTCGCCGACTTCATGCTGCGCCGCAATCAGGTCGACCGCGGGAAGATGAAGGCGGCGTTCGATGAGATCCGGCGCGGAACCGAGGAAGAGTTCGGCCGCCTCGCCGCCCGCGCGAAGCGCGAGCTCGGCGTCGAGACGCTCGAGCCCTGGGACCTCGACTATTTCTTTTCGAGGCTCTCGGGGCCGGAGACCGACCGCGCTCTCTCCCGCGCGAAGGCCTGGCCGCGAGTCCAGGCGCTGGCGCTTTCCCTCGGATACGACTTCGCGAAGCTGCCGGTGACGCTGAAGGTCGCCGACATCGCCTTCGGCGGCGGCACGTACCCCATCCTCTACGGCAAAGAGGTCTGCATGCTCGTCAACACCTACGAGGGGCTGACGTTCACGGACACGCTCCTTCATGAAGCCGGGCACGCGCTGCATTACTGCTACGACTCCGAGCCCACGTTTCTCCTACAGAGCAATTACGCCCAACCCTTCGACGAGGGCCTCGGCCAGGTCATGGCGCTCTGCCTCTACGAACCCGACGTGGCCGTGCGTTCTTTCGGGCTCTCCCGCGAGGAAGCGACCCGGCTGGCGGAGGCGTACCGGCTCGGCAGCCTCTACGACCTGAGGCAGCGGATCGCCTCCTCGCTCTTCGAGCTCGAGGCCTACGCGAATCCGGGACCGGATCTCCCGGCCGCCTATGACCGCCTCTTCCAGGCGCACGTCGGCGTCTCGACGCACGGCCTCCCGGTCTGGGTGTTCAATCCTTTCTACGCGACCGGCCCGATCTACCTGCAGAGCTACGTCCTCGCCGAGATGGTCGGACGCCAGGTGCATCGCGCCGTGAACCGAAAGTTCGGAGATTCCTGGGGACCCCAGGCCGGGGAGTACTTGCGCGCACGGCTCTTCTCGAAAGGGGGAAGCCGGACGATGGACGAGATCCTCGAAGACGCGACGGGGGAACCTCTGGGAAGCTCGGCGCTCATCGAGGCGCTGACCTCGCGTCCGTGATATCTCTGCGGCAACTCGCAGGAGGACAACCATGAGGTCTGCCCTCGATCGGCGCGCGCTCTTCAAGCTCGGAGCGTTGGGAGGCGTCTCCGCGCTGACGGCTGGAGCGATCCGCGCGGATGCGGCGCCGGCCGCCCCGCCCGCGCCGACTCCCGAAGCCTTCGAGCTCGACGAGGCCACAGTCGCGGATCTCCAGAAGCGGATGGAGTCCGGGCAGGACAGTTCCCGGAGCCTGTGCGAGAAATACATGGCGCGCATCGAGACGCTCGACCGCCAGGGACCAATGCTGCGGTCGGTTCTCGAGATCAATCCGGATGCGCTTTCGATCGCCGAGAGCCTCGACGCCGAGCGCAAGGCGGGGAAGGTGCGGGGTCCTCTCCACGGCATCCCGATCCTGATCAAGGACAACATCGGAACCGCCGATCGGATGCAGACGACGGCCGGCTCGCTCGCGCTGTTCGGCGCGATCCCCGCGAAAGACGCCCACGTCGTGACGCGCTTGCGCGGGGCCGGGGCGGTCCTCCTCGGCAAGGCCAACCTGTCGGAGTGGGCGAACTTCCGCTCGACGCACTCCTCGAGCGGGTGGAGCGGCCGCGGAGGCCAGTGCCGCAATCCCTATGCGCTGGATCGCAATCCCTCGGGCTCCAGCTCCGGATCCGGAACGGCGGCTGCCGCGAATCTCTGCGCGCTCACGGTCGGAACCGAGACCGACGGATCGATCGTCTCCCCGTCGAACAACTGCGGGCTCGTCGGGTTCAAGCCCACGGTCGGCCTGGTATCGCGGTCGGGAATCATCCCGATCTCCCACACCCAGGACACGGCCGGACCGATGACGCGGTGCGTGGCGGATGCGGCCGCCCTGCTGACCGCGCTCGCCGGCTTCGACGCGGCGGACCCGGCCACGCGCGAGCTCGCCGGGAAGGCGCCCGTGGACTACACCGCGTTTCTCGATCCCCGCGGCCTCGCCGGAGCGCGCATCGGGGTGCCGCGCAAGAAGCTCACCGGGCAGAGTCCGGGCGCCGATCGCGTGCTCGAGACGGCGATCGCCGAGATGCGCCGTCAGGGCGCGATCGTGGTGGACCCCGCGGACATCGGGACCGTCGGCGAGACCGACGAGAGCGAGTTCGAGGTCCTTCTCTACGAGTTCAAGGCGAACCTGAACGCCTACCTCGCGTCGTTGGGCGAGCGCACCCAGTACAAGACGCTGAAGGACCTGATCGCGTTCAACCAGCAGAACCGGGACCGCGAGATGCCTTATTTCGGCCAGGAGATCTTCGAGAAAGCGGAAGCCAAGGAACCGTTGACGGACAAGGCATACGTCAAGGCGCTCGCCAAGGACACGCGCCTTTCGCGCGCGGAGGGCATCGACAAGACGCTCGCCAAGCACAAGCTGGACTGTCTGATCGCGCCGACCTCGGGTCCGGCGACGCTGATCGATCTGGTCAACGGCGACTACGGCCCGGGAGGCAGCTCGTCGTTGCCCGCGATCGCGGGATATCCGGACGTGACCGTGCCCGCGGGGGACGACTTCGGGCTTCCCGTCGGCCTCTCGTTCTTCGCGAGCGCCGGCAGCGAGGCCACGCTCTTCAAGATCGCCTTCGCGTTCGAACAGGCGACGAAAGCGAGAAAGCCGCCGCGATTCCTGGCCACGACGGATCTGGCGTCGCGGAGCGCTTGAAGCCGGGTTCTCGCTCGAGGTGGGCCGCGGCGGCGATCGGCGGCGCCGTTTTCCTCCTGGCCTTCGCCGTGCGCGCGTCGAACGCCCGCGTGGCCTTCGCGGGGGCCTCTCCGCAGGTCAATCCGGTCGACGAGCTCTACCACGCCAAGCGGATCGTGCACTCCGCGCTGCATCCCTTGACCGTCCTCGATTTCGATCCGGCGCGCGGTGTTGCGGGAGCGTTCTGTCCGTGGCCGCCTCTCTATGACCTCGCCGCCGGAACCGCCGCGACGGCGATGGGCGGCCACACACCGGTGGCCGTGCTCCGGCGCGCGGTGTGGTTTCCGCCCGTCATCGCGGCGATCGGCGCGGGACTTCTCGCCGCGGTCCTGGCCAGGCGGCGGGGAGCGCTGGCGGGAATCCTGGCGGGCACCGCCCTCGCGCTGTGCGTGCCCTTCCTCGACCGGTCGCGCGTGGGATCGATCGACCATCATTTCCTCGAGCCGCTGCTGGTCTTCGGCATCCTCGGCGCTCTCTACGGCGTGCGCGAGGCGAGAAGGGAGACGATCTTCGCCCGCGCGGCCATCTTCGGGCTCGTGCTCGCGGCGGCGCTCCTGATCCAGCCTGCATTGCTCCTCGCGGCGGCTGTGTCCGCCGCCTGCGTTCTTCTTTTCCGGGCCGATCGCGTCTCCGCGCGCGCGGCCGGCGCCGCCGGCTTCGGAATCGCCGCGGCGACCGTGCTCGTGTATCGCGCCACGCTGCCCGCCGGCCGACCCGACGACGAGTGGTTCCTCGGAGTGCCGCACGTGGCCGCGCTTCTGGGAGCCGCCGCCGCGTGTGCGGCCGACGCCTGGCTCCTCTCGCGCGGCGCGCGGCGCATCGCAGCCGCGGCGCTGTCCGTCCTCGTCGGCGCCGCGACGCTCGCCACGGTTCCGACGGCGCTGCCGGCGCTTCTGTCGGGGTCCCGCTTCTTTGGAGGCGATCCGTGGCTGGCCCAGATCACGGAGTTCGGACCTCTCTTCTTCCGCCGCGACAGCGTCTTCCTGCTGGATCTCGCGCTCCTCGGCGGCGGCGCGCTGCTGCTCGTCGCGGCGATCGCGTTGGACCGGCGCTGGCGTTCGGGATTTCGCGGGGTGCTGGCGAGCTTCGCCGTGGTTTACGCCGTCGCCGCGGCGGGCACGAACCGGTTCCTCATCGTGGCGGCGTCGCTCGCGGCGGTTGCCGGCGCGCTCGTCGTCGCGGATCTGGCGAGCGCGCACGCTTCGAAGGGGCTCGTGGCGGTGGCGGCCTGCGTGCTCCTCGTGCCATCGGCCTTTCTGGCGGCCGGACGTGTTCTGCGTCCTCTTCCGCCCGTTTCGCCGCGGGCCGCGCCGTGGATCCGCGCCGCGGGCGTTCTGCGGGAGAACCCGCGGCCCGGCCGCGTCCTGCCTCCGTGGTCGTGGGGACACCTCTTCGACGTGGTTGGCGCGCGGCCCGTTCTGGTCGACAACTTCGGCGCCGCGGTGGGCCGGACCGAGTTCGAGAACTCTCTCGGCATCCTGCTGTCTCCTCGGGAAGGGGACGTGGCGCGGTTTCTCCGCGCAAACGGCGCAAGGTTCGTCGTTCTCGAGAACCCGTATCCGAACATGGGCGTCGCGGCGGCTTCGGCCGGCTATCCCGGCTCCGCCTATCCGATCGACGCGCCGCCGACCCCGCTGATGCGCGCGAGCTTCTGGTGGCGCGCCTATTTCGCGCCCGGCGACTCGCCGCGGATCGGCGACTTTCGGCGCATCGACGCCACACCCGAGCCCGACGGCGTCGCACCCGATCTCCGCAGCGCGGTCCAGATCTGGGAACTGCTCGAGCCGGCCGGACCCTAGTTCGGAAACGATTCCGGGCGCTCGACGGCGCGGCGGTGGAGCTCCGGGTCGATGTTTCGGCCGGTGACGACGAGAACGACCGGACCCTCAAGCTCCGCCAGATCGGGCAGCGCGGCGAGCCCCGCAGCGGCCGCGCCCTCGACGCGAATGCCGACGCGGTCGAACGCGCCGACCGCCTCTGCGATGCGCCGCTCGGAGACGAGGAGAAAGCGATCCACGACGGCGTTGACGTTCTCGACGGCTTCCGGGATCGCGACTCGGACGGCCAGGCCGTCGGCGAACGTCGCCATCCGGGCGCTTTCGACGGGCCGGCGCGCCTCGAACGACAGCGCCATTACCGGAGCTTCCTTCGCCGCGACCCCGACGACCTGTGTCCGCGGGCTGCGTCGTTTTACGGCGCGGCCGATGCCGCAGATCAACGCGCCATTGCCCACCGGGACGACGACCGCGGCCGGAGAGGCGGGAGCCTGGTCCAGGATCTCCTCCGCGATGGCGCCGTAACCGGCGAACTGCGACGGCTCGACGCCGTCCTCGAAGAACGGGAGATTGGACTCGCGCGCGAACCGTTTCCCTTCGTCCTTGGCGATGTCCAGGTCGCGTCCGAAGAGCCGGACTTCCGCGCCGAGTTTCTCGATCAGCGCGACCTTCGTCTGCGACGCGCCTTCGGGCGCGTAGACGACTCCCTTCAAGCCCGTGCGCCGGCACGACCACGCGGTGGCGGCGCCGTGATTGCCCGTGGACGCCGTGACGACCGCGGATGCGCCCCGCCGCCGGTACTCTTCGACGGTCGGAAGCGCCCCGCGCCACTTGAACGCCCCGAGCTCGTGCGTGTCCTCGCGCTTCAAATACAGCGCGCGACCGAGCGCCGGCGTCGCGCGCTCGAGGGGCGTCGCGGCCGTCTCAGGCGACATCGCCGACGTCGGGTTTCCGGACCGCCGCGACGCGCCGCGCGAGGGCGCGAAAGAGCGGGCGCGTCGCGAAGAAGACGACGACGAGGAGCACCGGGCAGACCAGCAACCACGCCACGACGGCGTGCGCGAGGGTCGAACCCAGGAACGCCATGGTCCCGAGAGGATCGGCCTTGCCCATCGCGAGGAGCTGCTCCAGCGAGAACTTCAGCCGAGGCGCTCCGAAGATCTTCTCGCCAATCCGGATGAACGGAAAGATCAGGAGAAGCTGCAGCGGGTACGACGTCCAGTTGATCGTCTGGATGACCGGCTGGTTCAGCTTGAGCGCCCACGCCGCCAGAAAAGAGAGGGCCGTCGTCACGCCGATGACCGGAATGACCGCGATGCACAGGCCCACGGAGCAGGTGAGCGCGATTTGATCCGGCGAGAGCCCCTGGGTCAGCTGCTGGAGGATGGGCTCCCCGACGCGGCGACGGAAGGCTTCGCCGGCCGTCACGCCGGGGGCCCGGGGACGTGCGAGGCGACCCGGCCGCTCCCGGTCTCCCGGACCGGCACGGCCTGCCTGGCGAGGAGGATCTGGGCGTCGCCGATGTGGCGCTCGGCGAAGCCTCCCTGGCAGTAGGCGAGGTAGTAGTCCCACATGCGGATGAACGTCTCGGGAAAGCCCAGGGCGCGGACGCGGTCGCGCGCCGCGAGGAACCGCTCGCGCCAGGCCGCGAGCGTCGCGGCGTAGTGAGGGCCGATCTCCTCGACCTCCATCACCGCCTTGTCGGTCGCGCGGGCCAGGGATTTCTCGATCTCGGAAAGCGATGCGAGCTCGCTGCCCGGAAAGATGTGGCGCCGGATGAAGTCGGGCTGGCGGCGGTAGCGCGCGAACCGAGCCTCGTTCATGGTGATCGTCTGGAGAAGCATCGTGCCGCCGGGCTCGAGAGCACGGTCGACGGCCGAGAAGAAATCGTCGTAGTAGGCCAGTCCCACGGCCTCGAACATTTCGATGGACACGGCCTTGTCGAAGCGCCCCGTGAGGTTGCGGTAGTCCTCGAAGAGAAGCTCGACTCGGTCGGCGAGGCCTTCCCGGTCCAGGCG
>JBKOZO010000111.1:0-4196 GCA_046725935.1 Acidobacteriota bacterium
GCGATCACACCGCTGCAACGCGGGAGGCGAGTGCGTCATTCGAACCGGCGTCACAAGACGTCATCCCGAGCGCAGCGAGGGATCCCGGGCTCGACACGCGGCCTTCTTCATCGAGTACGGGATCCCTCGTCGCTCCGCTCCTCGGGATGACGGCCGTGGAGGACGCCGCTCGGGAGGACGGCCTCGAAAAAGTCCCTCTCTCCCCGGTGGCGGGGAGAGAGGGGATGGAGAGGGTGGCGTCCACTCGAAGTCCCATTTGTTCGGCGATCCCCGATCGCGCGCGCGCGTCCTTCTGGAGCATCAGGCGCGACGCGACGCCGGCGAGAAGCTTCGGCGCGCCTGGCGTTGCCGCGCCGCGCCAGACCGGCCGCATCGCGTCCGCCGCGACGACGGCGTCGGCGGCGACACCGCTGATGCGATAGGGCGCCAGAAGCAGCAGCATCGCGTGCCGCTGCCGGGCGGCGCGCTCGAGGCGCACCCACGCCGCGTCGGGCACGAAGTGTCCGCGCAGCGGCGGCAGCCCCAGGTCCAGGACGACGAGCGGGAATCCCGCCGACAGCGTCATCTCGGCGCTCGCGACGGCGTCCTTCAGCTTCGCGGGGCGCACCCAGAGAACGCGCGTCAGATCCACGCCGGCTTCTTCGGCCGACTGCGGGTCGAGGTGGCTGCCCAGATCCACGAGCGCGGCGGTTTCGCCGCTCGACGTCGCGGCGGCGAGCGTGGCGATGCCGATCGAGAAGCGTCCGCACGAGCGGCGGCCCGAAACCTCGACGAAGCCCCCGCGCGGCAGGCCTCCCGAGAGAAGACGATCGAGCGCGGCGACGGTCGTCGGAAGCGGATCGCGCGGTAACGAGGACGACGGCAGATCCGACGCGCGCGTCAGCTTCGCGCCGAGCCCCGAGAGAAGAGAGAGCGCCGCGGGCTTGCGCTGGAGTTCCAGTCCCTCCAGGAACCGCTCGACTGCTGCAGCGCCCATGGCCGCCCCCTATAAGTAGAAGGAACGAAAATAGGCGTAATAAAGGCGTAAGTCAAGCGGTAGAGGCGACTTTCCACTGAGCTTATGTGCAAGACAACTTAAATTGTCATAATGTAAATAATAGTTTCCATATCGATATGCGGAATCGCCTCAGGATCCTCCGAGCCGAGCGCGACTGGTCGCAGGCCCAGCTCGCCTACCGCCTCGACGTATCCCGCCAGACCGTCAACGCGATCGAAACCGGTCGCAACGATCCGAGCCTGGCACTCGCCTTTCGGATCGCAAAAATCTTCGATTCGCTGATCGAGGAGATCTTCCAGCCCGAGGGCGAGCCGCCCACCGGTTCGTTCGGGACATAAGCCTCTCCCGAAACAGGCGAGATAGGCTTCGACCCAACGAGCTGCTCGCCCATGCAGAACCTCTTCATCAAGGGCCTGATCGTGGGATTCTGCCTCGCCGCGCCGGTCGGCCCGATCGCGGCGCTCTGCGTGCAGCGGACGATCGCCAAGGGACGGCTGTCAGGCCTGGTCTCGGGTCTGGGAGCCGCGGCGGCGGACGCGCTCTACGGCGCCGTCGCGGCGTTCGGTGCGACGATCATCTCGGAGTTCCTGATCACCGAGCGCAACTGGCTGCAGCGCATCGGCGGGGTCATCTTGATCCTGATGGGGCTGAGGCTGCTGCTCGCAAAGCCTCGGCCCCGGGAGAACTCTCTCAACGGCAACGGCGGCAGAGGCCTGACGGGCGATTTCCTCTCGACCCTGATGCTGACGCTGACGAATCCGATGACGTTCGTCGCCTTCGCGGCGGTGTTCACGACGATGGGGATCGGCGTGGTGCGCGGCCGGCCGATCCTGACGGCGGAGCTCATCGGCGGCGTCTTTCTGGGCTCGGCGCTGTGGTGGATCATCCTCTGCGGCGGTGCGCACCTGCTGCGCCGCCACTTCGACTTCCGGAAACTCGTGACCATCAACCGCGCGACCGGCGTCTTCGTGATCGCCGTCGGCGTGGTCTACGTCATCCTCCAGGGCACGACCGAGCGCGCGCCCACGATGATCCCGGTCCCGAGGAGACTGCGCGCCGCCACTCCGACGGTTACGCCGTAGTCCGGGATCCTCGTCGCTCCGCTCCTCGGGATGACATCCTAAAAACCGTCATCCCGAGCGCAGCGAGGGATCCCGTGATTGGAGAGCCGCGAACCGATGGCGAGTCCAGACTCCCTTGCAAACGCTCGCGGCGTTCAGCCCTCGAATCCCATCGTTCGATGCGTTCCGTCGCAGAACGGCTTGTTACCCGAGCCGCCGCACCGACAGAGCGCGTAGCGATGTCCGGCGTCTTCGTAGCGATTTCCGGCGCCGTCGACGAGAGGCATCGGCCCGCGCACGTAGATCGGCCCGTCCTTCTCGAGCGTCAGCGCGATCTCGTGCGGCACGGCCTCCGGCAGACCGCCGTCGCGTCTCTCGTAGCGGAGCGCCCCGGTCGGGCAGCGCGCCACGACTTCGGCGATCTTGTCGGCGCCGGCGTTCTCGGGCCGGATCCACGGCCGCGCGTTCGGGTCGAAGACCTCGGGCGCTCCCGCCACGCATCGCGCCGCGTGAATGCAGAGCCGCGGGTCGAACGACACTGCGATCGTCTCCGACGAGTAGGTCTTTCTCATGCCGGAGTCCCGGCGTGCGCGAGCGCCCTTCGCGCCTTTTCCAGCGCCCGCATCAGCGACGCGTCGGCGCCGGCCTCCCGCGCTTCCTCGAGCCGGCGCCACTTCATCGGCCGCTCCGAGTCCTCGGCCGCCTGGCGGTCGATCTCCGCCGAAGTCGTCAGGAGGTAGCGCACGTCGAAGTGATGATGCGCCGGGTCCTTCCCCCGTGCTGGGATCGCGTGCACGTCCACGTCGAGAATCGCCCGCTCGAGTGGAGTAGCGAAATCGGCGATCCCGGTTTCCTCGCGCGCCTCGCGCAGCGCCGCGTCGAAGGCGGACGCATCCGAGTATTCGACATGGCCGCCGGGCTGGAGCCAGCGGCCGAGCTTGCGGTGATACAGCAGCAGGAACTCCGAGCCGTCGGGCCGCGCCAAGATCGCGCTCGCCGTGACGTGCCCCTCCGGATTCTCGCGGGCGAACGGGTCCGCCGGTGCCGCCACGAATCGTCGTATCCAGGCCAGCGACTCCTCCTCGCGCGCGTCCGAGGGCGCGTGCGTCGCCAGCGCGGAGAGGAGGTCGTCGCGGTTCACGACCCGGATCCTACGCCGGGATCAGTGTCGCGGCGGACGACCCGCGCTGCGGGCCGGCGCGGCAGAGAGACGTCTCGGACGGCAGAGACGGGCATCGCCCAGAGCTCCTGGCCGGTCTCTCCGTCGTCAGCCCCGAAGAAGACGAGATCGCCGGATCGGGTGAAACCGAACGGGTTCGAGGATCCGACACCGGGATTGACGTCTATAACCATGACCGTTCCCGGCTTCGTGCCGTCGCTGCGCCAGGGTTCGTTCCCGTTGCTGCCGTCGTGGGCGGCGAAAACGAGAATGCCGTCGACGTTCCGAAGCGAAGTCGGCGAGGACCCGATCGGACCCGGCCAGATGTCGCGGACCATTCCGGTCCCTTGCGGTGTCCCATTGCTCGTCCATAGCTCCTGACCGTGGACTCCGTCGTCGCCGGCGAAGAAGAGCACGCCGTTGACGTCCGTGAGAGACATCCCGTCGATCGCCGCCACTCGGATCGTTCCCGCCGCCGTCCCGTCCGTGCGCCAGAGCTCGTGCGCCAGGTGGTCGACGAAATAGGCCAGCGAGCTGGAGATCGTGAACACCAGAGAAAAAGCGGGCGAGATGTCCAGGCCGATCACCCGGTTCGTTCCCTGGCCGGTTCCGTCGCTGACCCAGATCGACGTCGACGACGGCCCTTCGCGGACTGCGAAAACCAGGCGGTCGCCGATGACCGCCAGCCGACTGATCAGCGGACCCGGCGAAGCAAAGGCTTCGGTACCCTCCGGTGTCCCATCGGTTCGCCACAGCTCATCCGCCCCCGACTCTCCCTGCGTGACGAAGTATTCGAGCCCGTTTGGCAACGCAACCACCAACGGACCGGGACCGGCAAAGAGATCCAGGCCGTCCTGCAGCAGAAGAGTCCCGTCGGAAGAACCGTCGCTTCGCCAGAGCTCGCCCTTGTTCCAGAAGAAGAGAGCATCGCCCGCGGTGACGAGCTCCGTCACGAATCCGTCCGGAATCTGTTTCAGAG
>JBKOZO010000112.1:0-5873 GCA_046725935.1 Acidobacteriota bacterium
TCGTCGACCATCGCGAGCCGTCCCTTCTCGAATTCGGGCGGGAGCACGAGGTCGCCGATCAGGACTTCCTTGAGGACGATGCCGTTTTCCCCGAGGCGCTCCCGCGCGGCGGCGCCGGCGATCGCGGCCAGCTCCTCGCGCTTCTCGGAGATCAGCTTCATGACCTCGTAGCGCGGAGCGGCCGTCCGGAACGCCGCGAAGAGCACCGGGCCGACGAGCTCGCGCGCGGGCTCTCCGGGAAGGGCGGCCCACTTGGAGAGGAGTCCCTTGCGGTCGATCGCCCATCGGGCCTGGACCGTCAGCCGGGCGTTGACGCCTTCCTTCGTCGTCACCGTCAGCGCGTCGTCGGTTAAGAGCTGGTCGGAGACGCGCACCGGATGGATCTGGTAGAGCGCCGCCGGGCGGAAGTGTGTTCCCGGCGGCAGCTCCTCGAGGGAGCCCGTGAACCGGTTCGCCGACACGGCGACGAAGCCGGGTCCGATGCTCTGAAAACCCTTCTGCGCCGCTCGCCACAGCGCCACGGCGCCGAGGACCAGGAGGATGAGGAGGAGCACGCGGCGGATCGGCCGCCAGGGGATCTCGTCGCCCGCCTTCGGCAGGCGATCGAGGAAGCGGCGCAGGGAGAGGGATCGGGGCTTCTCGTCGGGATCGGGTCCGGGGCTCGGCATTGGTCGGGGTGTCTCCATCGCGGCCTCCTTCTCGAGTCGGCGAACGAGCCGATGCAGTTCAAGCGGCGTGCCCGGCGGAAGGGCCGTTTTTTCCGAAGTCTCACTCCAAAACGGAGACTCGCGCTCCAAATCGGTTCAAAGGGCGGTTGCGCCCGGGCCGCGCCCGGCCATATCCTCCGAAGCCGGAATGGCCGGAAGGGCTCGACCCGGAAAGGCCGAGAAGAAGGCCGGAGCGGCCGGGACGGCGGCGCGCCTGCGCCACGACCTCGGCAAGTACATCCGGCTGTCGGCTCCGGCTGCGATCGAGGCCGATACCGAGGCACTGCGCGCGCGCCTGGCGGCCGACGTGCTCGCCACCCGCTCGGGTCCCGAGGGCGTCGTTCCGGCGGTGGAAGTCTTCCGGGCATGGATGCGGGAGGGCGGGAGCTCGCTCTCGGAGCGACCGCCGTACGCCGAACCGCTCCGCCGGATCCGGCGCAGCCTCGAGACGCTCGAACCGCTGTCGCGCAAGCTCCCGTCGCTGTCGCGCGCCGAGCTCGAGCGTCTCGACGGGCTCACGCGCGCGATCGCCGAGGAGTGCCGCGCGCTCGCGTTCGCGGCGAGGGACTCGCGGTGACCGCCCGCCGCGCCGCCGCCCGCGTCCTCGTCGTGGACGATCAGCCGCGCACGGCCGACGCGCTGGCGCGCTTCGCTCCGGAGCTCGAGCTCTCTGCCGTCGGCGAGGCTCGCCACGCGCGCTCCTGGAAAGAGGCGGCGCCGCTGCTCGAAGGCCGCCGCGCGCCCGACGCCGTGGTGCTGGACCTGCGGTTCGACATCTCCGACGAAGACCTTCTCCCCGATGAGAAACCGCTCGGCGACGACGCCGCGGCGAAGCGGCTGCGGCGCGAGCGCCGCGACCGGCAGGGCCTGTTCATCCTCGAGCGTCTGCGGCGGCGGCGTCCCGACCTCGCGGTCGTGCTGACGACGGCCTACGAAGAGATCCCGTTCGAGGACGAGGCGATCGCGCTGAAGGCCGACGCGTTCACGTATGCCGCCGACGGCGGCGAGGAAGGGGGCGAAGGGCTGGCGCGCCTGCTGCGGCGCGTGCTGGCCGAGCGCGACGCGCCGCAGCGCACAGGCCGGTTTTTCTGGGGATCGAGCCCCTCGATGCGCGAGCTGCGGCGGAAGGTCGCCGCGCTGGCCCCGACACCGATGCCCTTGCTGGTCACGGGCCCGACCGGAACGGGCAAGAGTCTCCTGGTCCGCGAAGTGATCCACCCGCTCTCCGGACGCGCCGGCGCCTTCGTGGCCTTCGACTGCGCGACGGTTCCGGAGGGCCTCCTTCCGGCGGCCCTCTTCGGCGCGCTGCGCGGCTCCTTCACCGGGGCGATCGCCGACCGCAAGGGCGTCTTCGAATCGGCCGCCGACGGCACGCTCTTCCTGGACGAGATCGAGAATCTCGCCGCCGACGCCCAGAAGATGCTCCTGACCGCGTTGAACGACGGCGCGATCCGGCGCCTCGGCAGCGCGTCCGAGACCCCGCACACGGCCCGCGTCGTGGCCGCCTCCAACGCCGACCTCTCGGGCCGCGTGGCCGACGGGGGCTTCCGGTCGGATCTGCTGATGCGCCTGAACCCGTCGCTCGCCCTGGAGCTGCCGCGGCTCTCCGACCGCCGGGACGATCTGCCGCACCTCGCGCGTTCCTGCGCGGCGGAGTTCTTCTCGGACCCGCGCCGCCGCCGCGCAGTCGCGGCTCTGGTGCGAGCGGCCGGTGGCCCCGAGCCCGAAGGCGACTTCGCGCTCGCGTTGTCGGAGGAAGAGGCGCGCGGCTCGACGGCGCCCGTCGTCTTCGTGCTGCCGCGCAAGGGCTGGAGCGCGATGGAGAAGCATCCCTGGCCCGGAAACCTGCGGCAGTTCGAGATGACCGTGACCGACGCGCTCGCGGCGGCGGTCTACGCGGGACCCGGCGCCGTCCGCGACCGCAACGGCCGCGTCCGCATCCCGCTGGATGCGCGGCTCCTCTTCGACCTGCTGTCGGGCGGCGGCCGGTCCGAGCCACGCGCCGGGCGGCTGGTCCTGGAGCGGCCGCGCTCCTCGAGTGTGGCGGGATTTCGCCGGGAGCTCGAGCGCGCGACGCTGCGCTCGCTGTTTCGCGAAGCCGGCGGAGACTTCGAGAAGATGGCGGAGCTGATGACTGGCTCGCGGCGCGAGGCGCGCGCCGTGCGGCTGCGCTTCAACAAGCTCGGCCTGTCGGCTCGCGGAGAGCGCTGAGATGCTCGTCCGCGTCGGCCTGGCTCTTCTCTTCGCGGCACTCGCCGCGTCTCCCGACGAGCCCTCTCCGGCGGGATGCATCAAGGACGGCGACGATCTCTACGCCGAAGCCGATGTTCTCCTCGCCGAGGCGTCGCGCGATCCTCACGGACCGGCGCTCGCCCGCGCCCGCGAGCGCCTGCGCGCGGCCCGCCGCCTTTCGCCTTCGGTCGACCGCACGCTCCAGGGCGCCGACCTCGCCTTCGCGGCGGGCGATTCCGAAGAGGGGGTGGACCTTCTGGCCGCGGCGGCCGAGAGAAACGCCGGGAAGCTGACACCCGCGGAGCTCTTCCTCGTCGCGCGCCGCGCCGAGGAGCGCCGGCGCTGGCGGGAGGCGATCGCGCGCTACGCCGCGCTGGCGCGGATGCTCGACGAGCGCGGGGAGGACGGGTCGCTGATCCAGACGCACCTGCGCCCGCTCATTCTCGAAGCCGAGGCCGCCGAGGTCGCCCCGCCGGGCGCCGAACCGCCGGTCGAGGCGCAGCTCGCCCTCGCCGACGCGCGCCGCGCGCTGTCGGCCGGGCGTCTGGGCGAAGCGCGGGAGAAGCTTTCCGTGGCTTTGCACCTCGCGCCGACCTACGTCGAGGCCCTCGACGCTCTCGGAGCCGTGGAGACTCGCGCGGGACACACCTCCGCCGCGATCCGCGCCTACCGCGCCGCCGTCGTGACGGATCCCGGACGCGTCGAGACCCTGAGCGCTCTCGCGAATCTGCTCTGGGGAGAGCCGGACCGCGCTGCGAAGGAGGAGTCGCTGGCGATGCTCGACCGCGCCGTGGCGCTCCGGCCGGATCTGCGTCCTCTGCTGCGGCGGTCGGCGATGCGCTGGGCGGAGTTCGGCGACGCGCCGACGGCGCTCGAGCGCCTGGACCGCTTTCTCCAGACCGCCACGCCCCAGGAACGCGAGGAAACCCGGGCCCTGCGCGAGACGCTGGCCCGCCGCGTCCGGGAAGCATCCCGCACGCCGGAGACCGCGCCGCCCGCCCCCGCCGAGCCGCTTCCGCCCGAGCCGGCTTCGAGCGCGGTGGCGCTGTGGCAGAAGGCCCGGGTCCTGGCTGCGCGCGGCGATTCCGAATCGCTGGCGACGGCGCTGATGCTCCTCGCCGAGGCGGAGGCGCAGGATCCGTCGTTTTCTTCGGCGCCCGAGCTCGCGGCCTCGATCCACCAGAAGCGGGGCGAAGGCGACAAGGCGATCGCGGCCCTCGAGCGCGCGAGCGAGGCCGACCCGTCGCGCGCGTCGACCTGGGAAGGCCTGGCGCGCGCTCTCGAGCGCGACCCCCGACGCTCGGGGACGGCCGAGGAGGCGTGGCGGCGCGCGGCGGCCGCGGGCTCGACGGAGGCGCTCTTCCAGCTGGGCGAGGCGGCCGAGAAGAAGGGCCGCCGCTCCGAGGCGATCGACTTCTACCGCCGCTACCGCGACGAAGCGCCGGCGGGATCGCGGGCCGCCGAAGCCGTGGCCGCGATCGCGCGCCTCGAAGGGCAGAGGCGCGCCGCCGCCTGGGCGTTTGCCGCCGCGGTCGTACTCGCCGCGATCGTCGGAGGAGTCGCACTGTACCGCCGGCGGTCCGGCAGGACGTTCGCCGAGTGGCTCAACGAATATCCCGCTCGCGCCGCCGAGGCTCGGCCGGTCTTGGGGCGCGTGCGCCACGAGGCGTTGAAGCACGGCGGCCTGCTGCTCTCCGACGGCGCCGCACGCATCGAGGCCGGCGGACGGGAGAGCGTCGACGCCGCGCGCCTGCTTGGGACGAGGCTCTACGGCGAGGGAAACTCGGTGGGATTGATCGCCCAGACCCAGAACGCGATCGACGAGCTCCGCGCGATCGCGAGCCAGGATCGCGTGCGATTGAACCTGCGGCATCGTGACCCCGTCTTCTCGTGGCTCCTCAAGGGCCTCGAGACGCTGCGCCGCGCCCGGAGGCCTCTCGAGCGCATCGCCGAGGACGACGATCCGCCGCCCGGAGCGACCCGCCGCCTCGCGCGGATCTTGAACGACGCCGCGCGCTCGTTCGTCCTGGCGTCGGGAACCGAGATGGAGCGTTCGCTCGACCGGGCGGCCGCGCTTCCCGTGCGCGCCGACGCGCTGCGCGCCCTGCTCGCCCGCGTCGCGGCCGAGATCGGCGTGGTCCAGCCGGAGCTCGAGACGATCGGAGGCGTAGGGGTGGAGAGCCAGCTGCCGCTGTTGCGGATGCCCGCAGCCGACTGGGAGACGCTGTGGCGCAATCTCTTCTCCAACGCCCTCGCCCCGAAGGACGAGCCGCGCGGGCGGCCGGTCCGCTTGGGCCTCTCCGCGCAAAAGCGCCGCGATCCGATCACGGGGGAACCGCGGTTGCGGATCGCCCTGGCCGACGACCTGCCGGGCGCGCTCTCGGCCGAGCTGCTGCGGGGTCGGCCCTCGGACCGCGGCTGGGGCGTGATCGAGGACGTCCTCCGCAAGAACGACGGCGCCTTCGAGATCGCGCCCTCCCCCAAAGGCGGTTTCACGAAGGCGATCGTGCTCGACCTGCCGGCGCTCGAGGAGCCGGCGTGAACACTTCTCGGCGCAAGGTCCTGCTCGTCATCGAGGACGGCACGGAGTACGTGGACGCCTTCACGCGCCTGGCTCCGGCGTCGAGGGACGTGGAGCTTCTGGCGGCGCCGGATGCATCCGCGGCGCGGCGACTCCTGGCGGAGCGCCGCGTGGACGGCGTCTTCCTCGACGTCGACTTCTCGCGGACGCCGGCCGAACGGCTCCTCCCCGGCGGCGCCCGCGATCAGGGCTTCCGCATCGCGAGCGCGCTGGCGCCGCTCTTCGAGCCCGGAGTTCCGATCGTCATCGCGCACGACTTCACGCTCGAGCCCGAACGGCTCGAGGCCCTGCGGGAACGCGTGCCGGCTCTGGAAGGGATCGTCGACGGCACGCCGATCTCGCGCGTGCTCGAG
>JBKOZO010000113.1:0-5311 GCA_046725935.1 Acidobacteriota bacterium
GCTCCATCTTCTGGCCGTCGGGCGGAACGTAGAGGCCGATCGTCGCCCGAATCTTCTGCATCTCGGCTTCGAACTCGTCCTTGGCTTTCTCCATCATCCTTTGCTTGAGCGGTCCTGCCTTCTGCTGTTCCTGCGGCGGACCCATCGGCGTCCGGACGACGTTTCCGTCCGGCCCGTACTTGCACATGAACTGCTTGGCGGGCCGCGCCTCCCCCCGCGCGGTGATGACGACCGTCTCGGTCCACGCGTACTGTCGGAGCGCCGCCTTGTTCGCGGCCGCGGACTCCTTGATCGCGGCGAGCTTGCGCTGGATCGCTTCGCGAATCATCGGGCCCTGCTGCCCCCGCGCCGCGGCGGTCGGAAGCGCCGCGACGGCGGCGGCCAAAGCGGCCGCTCGAAAGAACACCTTTGGAAGGTTGTCGCCTCGCATGGTTCGAATCTCCTTTCCGAGAAAGGGCGTTTCGAAAAAGTGACGGGATTCTATCCCCACACCAGGTTTCCAGCTCAAGCCGGGCCGGCCGGCGCGGGGGCCGCGACTGTGGGCGCCGCGCGCCGCCGCTCGGCCCAGCCCCGCAGCACGACGAAGAACGCCGGCACGAAGAGAACGGCGAAGCAGGTCGAGGCCAGCATGCCCGTCGAGACGGCGAGTCCGAGCGACCTGCGGGCGCTCGCTCCAGCCCCCTTCGCCAGCAGCAGCGGCAGGACGCCGAGGATGAACGTGAAGGACGTCATGACGATCGGGCGGAAGCGCGCCTGGGAGGCGTGGATCGTGGCCTCGACGAGGCTCTTGCCGGCTGCGCGCCCCTCGATCGCCATCTCGACGATCAGGATCGCGTTCTTGGCCGACAGGGCGATCAGGAGCACCAGTCCGATCTGCACGTACAGGTTGTTGGCGACGCGCAGGCCGACCAGCGCCGACACAGTTCCCAGCAGCGCGAGCGGCACGGCGAGGATCACGGCGGCCGGCGTGATCCAGCTCTCGTACTGCCCGGCGAGGACGAAGAAGACGAGCAGGATCGCGAGCGCGAAGATGAAGTACGTCGAGCTTCCGACGAGCTTCTCCTGATACGACATCGCCGTCCACTCGAAGCTCATGCCGGCCGGAAGCGTCGCGCGCGCGATCCGCTCCATCGTCTGCATCGCCTGTCCCGAGCTGAACCCTTCGTTCGCCGCGCCGTTGATCGTCGCGGCGGGGTACAGGTTGTAGAGCGTCACGACGGCAGGGCCCTGCGTTCTCTCGATCGAGGCGACGGTGCCGAGGGGAACCATCTGTCCGCTCGCCGAGCGCATGTAGTAGCCGGCGAGGCTGGCCACCTGACGCCGAAAGGGCGCGTCGGCCTGCGCGTACACCATGTACTGGTGCCCGAAGCGCGTGAACTGGTTGACGAAGGTCGAGCCCAGATAGGCCTGTACGGTGCTGTACACGTCGCCGACATTGACTCCGAGGTTGCCCGTCTGCGTCTTCTCGACGTGGATCGTGACCTGCGGAACCGAGGCGCGCAGCGGAGTCAGGACCATGCGGATCGCCGGGTCGCGGCTCGCCTTCGCGACGATCGCATCCGCGGCTTCCTGCAGACGCTCGTAGTTCTCGGAGCCGTCGGTCAGCTCAACTTCCATCTGGAAACCGCCGGAGAGGCCCAGGCCCTGGATCGGCGGCGGCACCAGGACCATGGTCCGCGCATCCTGATACTTCGCGAGACGCGCCGAGAGGTCCTTGTAGATCGAGAGGAGGTCCTCGCCTTTCTTGCGCTCGCTCCAGTCCTTGAACATCAGATAGATGATCCCGGCGTTGGCGAGCGACGCGTTGTTGTCGAGCGGCGAGAGTCCGCCGATGGCGATCGTGCGGTCGAGCGCGGGATTCTCGCGGCAGATCCGGGCCAGCTCGTCCATCACCTTCTCGGTGCGCTGGAGGGAGGCCCCGTCCGGCAGCTGCACCGTGACCATCGCGTAGCCCTGGTCCTCGGTCGGGATGAATCCGGTGGGGACGCGGGTCAGGCCCCAGCCGGCCAGGGCGATCAGCACCAGAGCAATCGCCGCCATCCGCCGGCTCCGCTCCACCATGTACCGAATCACTCGCACGTACGCCCTCTCCAGTGGCTCGTACACCGCGTTGAACCCCCGGAAAAACCAGTTCTTCTTCTTGTTCGCATCGTGCGGCCGCAGCCACAACGCACACTGCGTCGGCTTCAGCGTCAATGCGTTGACCGCCGAAATCAACGCCGTCGCCGCAATCACCAGCGCAAACTGCCGGTACATCTGCCCCGTGATCCCCGGCATGAACGCCGGCGGCAAAAACACCGACATCAACACCAACGTGATCCCGATGATCGGCCCCATCAGCTCTCGCATCGCGTCGATCGACCCCTGCTTGGGTGTCTGCCCGCGCTCCACGTGCTGCGACACTCCCTCCACCACCACGATCGCGTCGTCCACCACGATCCCGATCGCCAGTACCACCGCGAACAGCGTCAACAGGTTGATCGAGAAACCCATCGCCGCCATCGCCGCAAACGCCCCGATGATCGTCACCGGCACCGTCGTCGCCGGCACCAGAGTCGCCCGCCAGTCCTGCAGGAACACCACGATCACCACCAGAACCAGAACCCCCGCCTCGAACAGCGTGTGGTACACCTCGTTGATCGATTCCTTCACGAACGTCGTCGTGTCGAAGGGGATCGACCAATCCAGGCCCTCCGGGAAATCCCGGGCGAGCTCGGCCATCTTCGCCCGCACCCGCTGGGCCGTGTCGAGCGCGTTGGCCTCGGGGAGCTGGTAGATTGCGATGCCGCCGGCGACCCGGTCGTTCATCTTGAAGAACTGGCCGTAGGTCTGGGCGCCGAGCTCGACACGCCCGACGTCCCGCAGGCGCGTAATCTGCCCGCTCGAGGCCTTCACGATGACGTTCTCGAACTCCTCGGCCCGCGAGAGGTTGCTGCCGAGGTCGATCGACATCTGGAAGGGCTCGCCCGGGCGCGTCGGCGGAGAGCCGAGCTGCCCGGCCGCGACGTACGCGTTCTGGGCCCGCACCGCGGAGACGACATCGGAGGGCATGAGCGATCGCTGCTGCATCTGGGCCGGGTCGAGCCAGATGCGCATGCTGTACTGCCCGATGCCGAAGACCGTGACGTCGCCGACTCCCGGCACGCGCGCGAGCTTGTCGTGAAGCTGCAGCGTCGCGAAGTTGGAGAGGAAGAGCGCGTCGAAGCGGTCGTCCTTCGAGGTCAGCGTGACGATCTGGAGGATGGCCGTCGACTTCTTCTTCGTCACGACGCCCTGCTGCTGCACGGCCTCGGGAAGCCTCGCCAGCGCCGCGGCGACGCGGTTCTGGACGAGGACCTGGGCGAGGTCGAGGTCCGTACCGACCTGGAACGTGACGATCAGCGTGTAGCGGCCGTCGTTGGTGGAGGTCGACTGCATGTAGATCATGCCCTCCACGCCGTTGACCTGCTGCTCGATGGGCAGCGCCACCGTCTCGACGAGCGTGCGGGAGTTGGCACCCGGGTAGTTCGCCGTGACCTGGACGGTCGGCGGCGTGATCGGCGGATACTGCGAGACCGGCAGGACGCCCAGCGCGACCGCGCCGAGCAGGATCGTCACGAACGCGATGACGTTCGCGAGGACCGGCCGCTCGATGAAGAACTTGGCGAGCAAGGGAGGGTTACGCCCCCCTCACCCTGCCCTCTCCCCCCGCCGGGGGGAGAGGGGACTTGAGAGAGGCGGCCGCCGGAGAGCTGCCTCTCCCCGGGGGAGCGGGTGCAGATGCCGGCGGAGGCGCCGCCGCAGGAGCCGGCTTCTTTCGCTCGATCCACCTCTGGAGCACCACGAACAGCGCCGGCACGAACAGCACGGCCAGGCAGGTCGAGGCCAGCATTCCCGACGCGACGGCGATGCCGAGCGACCGGCGGGCGGCCGCGCCGGCGCCGCTCGCGAGGACCAGCGGCAGCACGCCGAGGATGAACGTGAACGACGTCATGAGGATCGGGCGGAATCGGACGCGTGAGGCCTCGACCGTGGCCTCGGGAATGCTCCGGCCCTGCTCGCGGCCCTCCCGGGCCATCTCGACGATCAGGATCGCGTTCTTTGCCGAGAGCGCGATCAGGAGCACCAGGCCGATCTGCACGTAGATGTTGTTCGAGTACCCGACGGCCACGAGCGCCGCCGCCGTGCCGAGCAACGCCATGGGCACGGCGAGGATGACCGCGCCCGGCGTAATCCAGCTCTCGTACTGGCCGGCGAGCGCAAAGTACACGAGCAGGATAGAGAGCGCGAAGATGAAGTAGGCGGAGCTTCCGACGAGCTTCTCCTGGTACGACATCGCCGTCCACTCGTAGCCCATGCCCCGTGGCAAGGCGCGCTGCGCGATCTTCTCCATCGCGTCGAGGGCCTGGCCCGAGCTGTAGCCCGGGGCCGGCATTCCGTTGATCGTCGCGGCGGGGAAAAGGTTGTAGAGCGAGATGACCGAGGTTCCCAGGGCCGGCCGGATCTCGGCCATCGCACCCACCGGCACCATGCCGCCCGAGGAGTTACGCACGTAAAGGTTCTTGACGTCGTCCGTCGTCACGCGCCGCATCGGATCCGCCTGCAGGTAGACCATGTAATTGCGTCCGAAGCGCGTGAACAGGTTCACGAAGCTCGAGCCCAGATAGATCTGCACGGTGTTGTAGACGTCGCCGACGTTGACGTTGCGCGTCGCGGCCTGGGTCTTGTCCACGTTCACCGTCACCTGCGGCACGGACGCCCGGAACGCGGTGAAGGCGTCGCGGACGGCGGGCGAGGCGTTGGCGTCGCGGACGATCTGGTCGGTGATCTGCTGGAGGCGCTGGAAATCATAAGTCCCGTCGGTCAGCTCGACCTGCATCTGGAAGCCATTCGAGGCGCCGAGGCCCTGGATGGGCGGAGGCACCAGGACGCGCGTGCGCGCTTCCTGGACCGAAGCGAGGTCGCGCGTCAAACGCGCGGTCACGTGGTCGAGGTCCTGGCCCTTGCCGCGCTGACCCCAGTCCTTCAGCATCAGGTAGACGATGCCGGCGTTGGCGAGCGACACGTCCCCCGCGAGCGGCGAGGGGCCGCCCGTTCCGATCGCGATGGCGTGATCCGCTCCGGGCACGGCGAGGCCGATCCTCGAGATCTCGTCCATGACTTTCTGCGTGCGCTCGAGCGACGCGCCGTCGGGGACCTGCACGGCCACCATCACGTAGCCCTGGTCGTCCGTCGGGAGAAAACCGGTGGGGACGCGGGTCAGGCCCCAGCCGGCCAGGGCGATCAGCACCAGAGCAATCGCCGCCATCCGCCGGCTCCGCTCCACCATGTA
>JBKOZO010000114.1:0-6250 GCA_046725935.1 Acidobacteriota bacterium
CAAACGGCGGGAATTGATCGAGCGGCGAGAGCCTCTCGACGATGTTGCCGTTCATGATGCGGCGCTCGGAAGGCAGTAGCGGAACGGAGGCAACCGCGTCGGAGGGCTTGCGCCCCGCGGGCGGCTTTGCGGGAGACGAGGTTTCCGGCAGCGCGTTGTACGTCGACGCCCAGTAGCCGAGCCCCTCGGCGAGCTCGCGCCGCCGCGCCGGCGTATCCGTCGCTTCGAGGCTGCGGACCGCGTGGGCGGTGCGGATCGCTCCGTGGAACGCCGCCGCGACGACACCCGGCGAGAAACGCGGAATCCAGTCGGCGAGCACAGCCTTCCAGGGACGCTCCTCGACCTCGCGCCGGAAGAAGACGATCCAGTCGCCGACGCGGTCGCCGTCGCCGAGAGCCCCGCGCCAGCTCTTCGGATCGATCGGCCGCGTGCCGGCCGGATGGTCGCGCAGGCGTTTCTTGTACTTCTCCACCCACGGGACGACGGCGTCGGGCCGCGCGAGCTCGACGAGCGCTTCCGCGGCCATCGGTCCGTGGTTCGCCAGTCGCCCCGCATACTCCGGGCCCGTCGGCGCCAGGAGAGCGAGTGCGTCTTCCATGGCCTCGGTTCCGCGCATGCCGCTCTTCGCTTGGCCGGGGCTCGCGGGCAAGAGCGGCGCCACACAGGTCGCGGAAGCGGCGGCGGCCGCCTGGCGAAGGAAGCGGCGTCGCGACACGCTCGCCATCGGCAACGCGCATCATACGCCCGCGTGGCCTGTTAGACTCGCCGCCGCTCTCGATGGAAAAACCCCGACACGAGGTCCACCCGCTCGTCGCCCTCGACTATCGCGTCCGAGTGCCGGCGATGGGCATCGTCGGCCTCCTCCTGCTGTCCTACTACTGGGACACGCCCAAGGGCTTCTGGCTCTGGACGGCGATCCTCTTCACCGGACTGATCTGGCCGCAGCTCGCCTACGTGGCCGCCCGAGTCTCGCCGGACACCAAGGCGGCGGAGATGCGCAACCTGCTCTTCGACGCCTTCATCATCGGCTGCTGGACGGCCGGCATCGCGTTCTCTCCCCTGCCGGCCATGACGATGGTCACGGCGATCATCGCCGCCTGCCTTTCGGTGGGCGGCGCGCGCTTCGCGCTGTGGGCGGCGGGAAGCCTCTGCGCCGGAATGGTCTTCGTCGGCGCATTCCTGGGCTTCCACGTGGACACGGAAGCGAGCGCAGCGACGACGATTCTCTCGGTGCTGGGAACGTTCTCCTTCACCGCCATCTTCGCCTACCAGTCGTACGTCCAGACCCGGCGGGTCCGTCGGGCGAAGAGGGAGCTGGCCGCGCAGAACCAGCGCATCCAGGAGCAGTACACGGTCATCGAAGGCGCGCTCCAGTCCGCGCTCGAAGCCAACGAGACCGCGAAGCGCGCGAACCAGGCCAAGAGCGCGTTTCTCGCCAACATGAGCCACGAGCTGCGCACGCCGCTGAACGCGATCCTCGGCTACAGCGAGATGCTCGCCGAGGACGCCGAGACCGCGGGCCACGCCGACATCGTGCCCGACCTCCAGAAGATCCAGACGGCCGGAAAGCACCTGCTCGGCCTGATCAACGGCGTTCTCGACCTGTCCAAGATCGAGGCCGGGAAGATGCGGCTCTACCTGGAAACCTTCGACGTGGCGCGCGTGGTCGAGGAAGCCGCGGTGACCGCGCGTCCGCTGGTCGAGAAGAACGGCAACCGTCTCGAGATCGACTGCCCGGAGAACATCGGGTCGATTCGCGAGGACGTCACCAAGGTGCGCCAGGTCCTGCTGAACCTGCTCTCGAACGCCGGCAAGTTCACCGAGAAAGGCCTCGTCACGCTCGATGTCCGGCGCGACGTCGGGCCTGCGGGCAACTGGGTTTTCTTCCGCGTCACGGACAGCGGCATCGGCATGACTCCGGAGCAGGTCGAACGGCTCTTCGGCGCCTTCGTCCAGGCCGACGCCGGAACGATGAAGAAGTACGGCGGCACGGGCCTGGGTCTCGCGATCACGCAGAAGCTCTGCCGTCTCATGGGTGGCGACGTCGAAGTCCAGAGCGCGCCCGGGAAGGGCACCACCTTCACCGTGCGCCTGCCGGGCGAGATCGAGAACTTCGACGGCGACGCGACGGCCGTCCGGCTGACGACCCAGAGCGGCGTGCGCCTTCCGCCGGTGTCCGCGGTCGCTCCCGTGCCGGCTCGCGCGGGGCGGCCGCGCCTGCTCGTCATCGACGACGATCCCGCCGTTTGCGACCTGCTGCAGCGCGTCTGCGGGAAGGACGGCTTCGAGGTGCTGACCGCGGTGAACGGGCGCGACGGTCTCGCCCTCGCCCGCGCGCAGCGGCCCGACCTGATTACGCTCGACATCGTGATGCCCGGCATGGACGGCTGGGAAGTGCTGCAGGAAATCCGCCGTGACGCGGCGCTCTCGCTCACGCCGGTCGTGGTCGTCACGATCGTGGACGACCGCAGCCGCGCCCTTTCGCTGGGAGCGTCGGAGTATCTTCTCAAGCCCATCGACTACGAACGGCTGCTCGCGGTCCTGGAGTGCTACCGCGCGGGCGCGTTGGCGTAGCGGGTTGCGATGCGGCGAATCCTGATCGTCGAGGACAACGAGCTGTCGCGGGACATGCTCTCGCGCCGGCTCGAGAAACGCGGCTACGAGATCGCGATCGCGGCCAACGGCGAGGAAGGCGTGGCCAAGGCCGCGAGCGAGCGGCCGGACCTGATCCTGATGGACCTCGCGCTGCCGGTGCTCGACGGGTGGGAGGCCACGCGGCGCATCAAGTCGACCGATCCGACCTCCGCGATCCCGGTCATCGGGCTCTCGGCCCACGCCATGGCCGAGGACGAGGCGAGGGCGCGCACGGTCGGCTGCGACGACTTCGACACGAAGCCGGTGGAGCTGCCGCGGCTGCTCGGCAAGATCGAAGCACTCCTGGCGCGCCGGCCGCGGCCATAGCAACTCGTGCCTGCGGAGCTCTCGGTCGAAGCCCGGCTCGAGAACCTGGCGAGGATTCGCGCCTTCGTCGCGGAGGCGTGCCGCCAGGCCGGCGCGCCCGCGGAAACCTGCAGCGCCCTGACGCTCGCCGTGGACGAGGCGTGCACGAACATCATCGAGCACGCCTACGACGGCACGGCCGGCGGCGCGATCGAGATCGCCGTCGAGTCGCTCGGCGAGGAGCTCCGCGTCACGCTCCGGGACCGCGGGCGGCCTTTCGACCCGGCCGCCGTCCCGCGGCCCGACCTTTCGGCGGACTGGAAGGAGCGCCCCATCGGCGGACTGGGATGGCACCTCATCCGCGCGTCCGTGGACGATGTAGATTACGGACCGGATCCCGGCGGCGGCAATCGATTGATTCTGGTGAAAAGGAGACCTCGCCGATGAACATCCAGGTCGAGCGTCGCGCGCACGTGACGGTGGTCGCGATCGCGGGCAGCGTGGACGGCGCGACGGCGCCGGCGCTCGTGGCCTCGTTTCGCGAACAGGTCGGCGGAGGTTTCATCGACATCGTGGGCGACTTCTCCGGCGTCGAGTACACCAGCAGCGCGGGGTTGCGCGCGCTGCTGGAGACCGTGAAGGAGACGCGCCAGCGCGGCGGGGACCTGCGCCTGGCGGCGGTGCAGCCCGACGTCCGGCGCGTGCTGGATCTGGCGGGCTTCACCCACATTCTCAAGCTCTACGGCGACATCGACGAGGCCGTGGCGAGCTTCCCCGCCCGCGCATGAGCGTCACCGCCCCGCCGCCGGCGCGCCTGGAGCGGGGACGCGTGGCCGTCGTCATCGGCTCGGGCTCGGTCAAGTGCGCGGCGGCGCTGGGCCTCTTCAAGGTCCTCGAGCGCGAGCGGATCCCGATCGACATGGTCGTCGGCTGCAGCGGCGGCGCGCTCTACGCCGCCTTCGTCGCGATGGGGTACGAGCTGGCCGACGCGGAGCGCAAGACCCGGGAGCTCTGGACGCGGGAAATCACCAAGAAGCGCAACACGCGGGCCGTGCTCGCGGCGATCCTGCCCGGGATCTTCGGCTTCGACGAGCGGTTCGGCCTGGTTGACGACCGCCTGGTGCTCGACCGGCTCCGCAGAGGCTTCGGCGACGTGCGGATCGAACACGCGAAGATTCCGCTCTTTCTGACCGCCACAGACTTCTTCACGGGCGAGCAGGTCGTCTTCTCGAAGGGCAGCCTGATCGACGCGATCCGCGCCTCGATCGCGATCCCCTACATCTTTCAGCCCTGGAAGATCGCGGACCGCACGTACGTGGACGGGTTTCTCTCGGACCCGATGCCGATCGGCGTGGCAATCAAGGAAGGCGCCGACATCATCATCACGATGGGCTTCGAGAGTCCCTACCAGACGCGCGTGACCTCGGTGCTCCGCTTCGCGTTCCAGCTCTCCAGCATCACGTCGAACAATCTCCTGAAGGCAAACTACGCCTTCCACAATCTCGCCCACCACCACGAGATCTTTCCGATCATTCCGCAGTTCGCCCACAAGATTCACCTCTTCGACACGGACAAGATCCCGTACGTCATCGAGGAGGGCGAGAAGGCGGCCGAGCGGCAGGTCCCCTACCTGCGGCAGCTTCTGGCCGCCTCGCGATCTCCCGTACCGAGCCCGTGACCGCGCCGCGCGGCCGCGTGCTCGTGGTCGACGACACGGAGGTCAACCGCGACCTGCTCGCCCGGCGCCTGAAGGCGATGGGCCTCGAGGTCCTTCTGGCGGCCAACGGGAAGGAGGCCCTCGCGCGTCTCGCGGCCGGGGACGTGGACCTGATGCTCCTCGACATCATGATGCCGGAGCTGGACGGGTTCGGCGTGCTCGAACGCTTGCGCGCCGACCCGGCGCTTAATCACGTGCCGGTGATCATGATCTCGGCCGTGGACGAGATCGAGAGCGTGGCCCGCGCGATCGAGCTCGGCGCGACGGACTATCTGCCCAAGCCGTTTCACCCGGTCGTGCTGCGCGCCCGCATCGCCGCGACGCTCGAGAAGAAGCGGCTCGAAGACCAGCAACGCCTGCGGACGCGCGAGATGGAACGCGAGCTGGAGATTGGACGCCGGATCCAGACGGACTTTCTTCCGGAATCGCTGCCGAAGCCGGAGGGCTGGCAGATCGCCGCGGCCTTCCGTCCGGCCCGACAGGTCAGCGGAGACTTCTACGACGCGTTCGCGGTCGGGGACGGGAGAATCGCGCTCGTGCTGGCGGATGTCTGCGACAAGGGCGTCGGCGCGGCGCTCTTCATGGCCCTGTTCCGCAGCCTCCTGCGTTCGCTCGCCGAACTGCACGCGGGCGGGACGACCGCTGGTCCGGCGGCGCGGAGCATCGTGGCCATCACGAACGACTACATCGCGCGCACCCACGGACGCTCGAACATGTTCGCGACCGTGTTCCTCGCGCTGCTCGATCCGGCCACGGGCAAGCTCGCGTGGGTCAACGGGGGCCACGAGCCGCCGATTATCCGGCGGCGCTCGGGCGCGCTCGAGCGTCTGATGCCGACCGGCCCGGCGGTCGGGGCGATGCCCGACATGGAGTACACGCCGCGAGACCTGCGTCTGGAATCGGGAGACCTTCTGCTCGCGTTCACCGACGGCGTGACCGAGGAGCGCAGCCCGTCGAAGGCGTTCTATGGCGAGGACCGTCTCCTCGCGGTGGTGTCCGCAGGATACACGTCGGCGACGGCGTTGCTCTCGCGCATCGAATCCGAAGTCGAGGCGCACCGCGCCGACACCGAGCCCACCGACGACCTCACGATGCTCGCGGTGCTGAGGGAAGGATCTGCCTAGCGCTCAAGCCGCGTGCATCGGCCTCTCGCTGTGCAGACGGCCAGCTTCACCGAAAGCGTCTCGTCCAATATGGTGACCTGATCGCGCCGTTTCGCGACGGCCGTTGCGCGACCGAGCTTCTGGCGGGTCCCTCCGGAAGCCGCTCCCACATCGCGCATGACGTAAACCGTCGGAGAATCGTCGGTCCAGTGAAAGATTAGGCCGGACTGGCGGAACGGCAGGCCGCGACGGCGTCGCTCGCGAGAGAGGCGATCAGGCTCGGAACGGGGAGAGATGCATGGTCGACGAGACCGACGTCGCGGTGAACCGTGCAGGCGAGGCACGCGTCATCCTCGAGGTTGACAAACGAGTGCCAATGCGACGTTTTCGAAAGCGGGCTGTGATTGGAGGTGACTCGGTTGACGACAGCCCGCGAGCCGGACGCGGAGAGGATCGCACCGCCGAAGTCCTCGTGATGATGGAGCGGGCC
>JBKOZO010000115.1:0-39543 GCA_046725935.1 Acidobacteriota bacterium
AGGGGAACGCGCTCGTAGGCGCCCATGTCCACGATCGGCGGCGTCCCCGCTCCCGTGTCCGGCGCGCCCGGGTCGTCGAAGAACCTGGGCAGGCCGGCCACGTCCGTGGTCGTGCCCACGGGCACGGCCGCATTGTTGCCGGCGTCGACGACCGGCGAGCCGGCACCCGGGCGCAGGTCACCGGGAGGGGCCAGGAAGAGCGGATTCGCGGAGATGCTGCCGGTGCCGTTGACGCCGTCCTGGTTGTCACAATAGCTGGCGCTGAACGTCGATCCGCTGACGAAGGTTCCGGCCGTGCCGTTCCCCCACAGGATCGAGTTGGTGAGCGTGTTGCTGTTGCTGAGGACGAAGGAGATTCCGTAGGCCGTGTTGTGCGCGATCGTGCAGTTCTCGATCGTGTTCGTGTCGGAGATGAACTGCAGGCCGTTGGGGTTGTTCTGGGCGATCACACAGTTGACAAGTGTCATACCTCCCGCGCTCTCGACCCCTCCGGCTCCGGCGGGGCCGCTCGAGATGACGTTGCCGCGGAACACACTGTTCTTGATGACGACGTTGCTGCCGCCTCCGGACTTCAGGCCTCCGCCCGCGCCCATGAAAGCGACCGAGTTGGAGAGGATCGAGCAGCGGTCCAGCACGGGTGCCCCGTTTGTCACGCGCACTCCTCCGCCAGAGGTTGTCGCGAAGTTGCCGCTGATCGTCAGGCCCGTCAGGGTCGGAGCACCGCCGTTGACCCACACGCCGCCCCCCACGTCGTCGGGGGAGACGGCATTGGCCTGCCCGCCGGTGATCGTGAAGCCGTCGAGCAGGCCCGAGAGGGTCACGGTACCGCCCGCGATCACCACGTGGTAGCTGTTGTCGGAGGCGTCGCCGCTGGTCCCGATATCCCCCGAGAGGATCGTGACGTTGGCGACCGGGTCGCGCTGGCCGCGCTGCGTCTCGGTGCCGTCGAAGCCGCCGTAGATGCCGACGGCGTTCTTCATCGCGAAGGAGATCGTTCGGTCCGCCGTCGCTGTGGGTTTGTAAGTCGCCGCGGCGACCCAGACCTCGTCCCCGGCCCCGGCGATCGCCAGGGCCGACTGGAGGTCGGTGAACGCGTCCGCCCAGCTCGTCCCGTTGTTGGCGCCGGTCGCGGCCGCGTCGACGTATCGAATGATGCCGCCGGCCAGAGCCACGCCGCTGATCAGCACACCCAGAGCACCGGCCGCCAGGAGCTTCCGCACTCCGTGCATGGTCACTTCCTTTCAGGATTTGTGCACTGAATCGATGGTCGCGCAGCGGCGGCCGATTTTCAAGCCCAATCGCGAATCAGAAGAGCTTGAGGATCTGCGCGTTGATCGTGAAGCCCGAGACTCCGTGGCGGACCACCGGCACGCCGATCTCGGCGCGGATCCGCGTGTTGTCCCAGGGACCGTTGAACGCCGTCGAGATGCCGGCGCCCGAGAAGTACGTGTCTTTGGTTCCCTGGAGAGGATTCGTGATGATCGCCTGGTCGTAGATCGCCTCGAAGCGGACGAGGTTCTCGATGTTGATCCCGTACGAGACGGTGGCATACCCGGCACGCTCGGCGCGCAGGGAGCCGCTGGAGAAGCCGTGAATCGAGTTCCGGCTGAAGGGACCGAAGTCCCACTGGGTGAAGCGGTCGAGGTCCGTGCCTCCGAGGTAGGACACCTTGATCAGGAGCTTGCGAAAGTCCTCGAAGTAGAAACCTTTGAGCGCCTCGAAGGACCACAGCCAGTAGTCCTTCTGCGTCGGGCTGTAGCCCGAGGTCGCGGGGTCTCCCCACGGCTGCCAGTTCTGCCGCGAGTAGTAACCACCGCGCCCGGACAGGTTGTAGCCGGAGTCGTTCCAGTTCAGTCGCATCTCCGCGCCGGTGGTCCAGGTGTCCACGGGTGTGACGAAATTGGGGCCCGTGTCGGAGTCGCGCTGGTAGTTGTCCCACAACGCGAAGACGCCCACGGTCGCCTTGAGGTATGTCCCCAGCGGATGGCCGATGTTGACCTGGAAGGACTCGGGCAGGTGCTTGATCTTCTCGGGCACGACCTCCTTGCCGTCGCGATAGCTCGACTCGGAGAACGGGATGGCCACGCCGAAAACGTCGGCGCCGAGGTCGAAGCGGGTCCCCAGAAAGGAGGGGTCGGTGTAGTTGGCGAAGAGCAGAACGCCGGCGAAGAAGACGGAAAGCTGCTTGTTCTTTCCGAAGAGATCGAAGTTGAAGTACTGGACGCCGAGAAGGGGCAGCGGGTAATCGTTGCCGGTCTGGTAGAAGGTCCCGGCCAGGCCGAAGAGGCTCTTGCGGGAGAGCTTGTCCTCGACGACGCGCTTGGAAGGATCCGCGGGGTCGGGCACCAGGTAGCGCAGCCCCTGGTCCGTGTCCCGGACCATCTGAGACTTCGAGGCGTAGGCGTCGGCGAGGCGCTTCTCGTAATCGGGCGGGTTGAGCTCGACGTCCTTCATTGTGACGTACCGCTCGATCGCGGTCGTGCGGCCCGCCGTCGAGAAGACCTGCTGTCCGCGGATGAGCAGCGGGAGCCAGACGTCGTCGGAGCCCGGGACCGGGCTGTAGTACTCGGACTGCACGTTGGACAGTGTGTCGCCGTGCAGGTTCAACTGGATCGTCTCGCGGCGCAGCAGCGCGAAGGTCTGCCGGTCGATCCACGCCGTGCCCCGGTAGAGCGGTTTGTCTCCGGCTTCTTCCCTCGGACGGAAGTGGACGCGGTAGACGGGCCGGCCGTCGATGTCGGTCTCTCCGCCGAGCTCGTACTGGTATTCCTCGGTGAGGCGGATGTCGAGGGGAACCGTGGTCACCTTGTCCGGCTGGAGGATCGGCAGCCTCGGAATCGTCCGGCCCTTCCACTTCACGCCGTTCAAGAAGAATTCGCGCCACTCCCAGTCCGGCGACTTGCCGCGCTCCCAGAAGAAGGACCCCACGATCGTCAAATCCAGAGAGCTGGCGAGCTCGGCGATGCGGAACCGCAGCGAGGTGTCCATGAGGGCGATGTACGAGTGGAGCTTTTCGCGCTGTCCAGCGTCCCAGGCGCGTTCGCGCGCGATGATCTCTTCGGCCGTCAGTCCGCGCTCGGCGCCCACCTCTACGGCCGCCCGCGTGTCCGACCCGGAGCGGGCGGCCGGGCGGAGCACGACGGCGAGCGGAGCGCGCGCGAGGTCCAGCGTGAGCGCGGAGGCGCCCTTCAGCTCGAAGTCGCGCTTGACGCCCGAGGCCAGGTTCTCGACGCTCGCGCGCAGGAACGGGCCGCCGGTCAGCTCGATGCGGGCTTCGCCGGCGGGATCCTGCGGGAGAAGCAGAATCGGCGTGAAGGCCTTGGCGTCGAAGTAGCGCAGGACGGGCGCCGAAGCGCCGTCCTTGGAAGTGCGCCGGGTCGCCGTCGGATCCGGTGACACCTCTCCGCGGAAGTAGGCCTGGAGCCGCGCGAGCGCGGCGACGTCGGAGTCGGACAGGGGTCCTTCCGGCGCTTCGACGCCGACGAGCTCGGCCGAAGGAAACTCGGTCAGCACGGCAATGGCGGCGTTGATTGCCGGAACCGTCGAAGACGCCGCCGTCATCGCCCACAGCCGGCGCGACGCATCTTCGGGCGCGGGCGTGCCGGGGCGCACGACCTCTGCGTCGACGTACGGCGAGAGCTCTTCCCGGGCGTCGGCGTCGAGCGTCTGCGGCGAGTCGAGAGCGACGCGGCCCTCGGCGGAGGCCGAGCGAAACGTCGACGCCAGACGCTTGACGGCATATGCGAAGAGCTCGGGATCCGCGGCCGGCAATGCCAGGACGAGTCCCGGCGCGCCGTGCAGCGAGGCGAGCTTCGCGGTGGCCGCGTCGAGCTCGGCGTCGGTCAGGCCTTCCAGGCGCGCCACGAACACGCACGAGGCCGGATCGGATCCCTCCGGAAGCGGCGTCTCCAGGCGAGCGATTCCCAGCACCGGCGGAGCCGGGGAAGGGCACCCATCCGGGCGCTCGGCCGCCACGCGAAGACGCTCAGCGCCGAGGAGCGGGAGCGACGTTGCGAGGAGAAGAAAAACGCCCGCACCGAGGCGGGCGTGGAAGCGGCGAATCATCGGCATCGGCAACGGGATTGTCGCCGATGTTCTTCCCGATTGCTCGTCAATCAGCGGCGAGCCTTTTCCTTCTCTCTCTCCTTCTCCCGGACCTCGGCCGCGGTGGCGGGCGCCGGCGCGGCGGAGGCCGCTTCGACACCGGCGACGGGAAGACCGAGGTTCTGCCTCAGCTTGCGCTCGATCTCGGCGGAGAGCTCGGGATTCTCCTTGAGGAACTGCTTGGAGTTCTCGCGTCCCTGACCGATGCGCAGGTCTCCGTACGAAAGCCACGCCCCGGACTTCTCGACGAGCTTGGCTTCGAGTCCCATGTCGATCAGCTCGCCCTCGCGCGAGATCCCCTCGCCGTAGTTGATGTCGAACTCGGCCTGGCGGAACGGGGACGCGACCTTGTTCTTGACAACCTTGACCTTCGTGCGCGAGCCGACGACGGTCTCGCCGTCCTTGAGCGAAGCGATCCGGCGGATGTCGATGCGGATCGAGGAGTAGAACTTCAGGGCCCGTCCGCCGGTGGTGGTCTCGGGATTGCCAAAGAGCACGCCGATCTTCTCGCGGATCTGGTTGATGAAGATCAGGCTGGTCCGCGACTTCGACACGATCGCCGTGAGTTTCCGGAGGGCCTGCGACATCAGCCGCGCCTGGAGTCCCATCTGCGCCTCGCCCATCTCGCCTTCGATCTCGGCTTTGGGCACGAGCGCCGCCACCGAGTCGATCACGATGACGTCGATGGCGCCGGAGCGGATCAGCATCTCGGCGATCTCCAGGGCCTGCTCGCCGTTGTCGGGCTGGGAGACTAAGAGATTCTCGGTGTCCACGCCGAGCTTCTTGGCGTACTCGGCGTCGAGCGCGTGCTCGGCGTCGATGAACGCGGCGAGGCCGCCGGCCTTCTGGGCCTGGGCGACGACCTGCAGCGACAGCGTCGTCTTGCCGGAGCTCTCGGGCCCGAAGATCTCGACGACGCGGCCTCGGGGAATTCCGCCGACGCCGAGCGCGGCGTCGACCGCGAGCGATCCGGTCGGGATTACTGCGATCGCCTGCTCGGGCCGCTCGCCGAGGCGCATGATCGATCCCTTGCCGAACTGCCGCTCGATCTGTGTCAGCGCCGTCTCGACGGCGCGCCATTTTTCGTTAGGTTTCACGCTGGACATGTCCTCACCTTTCTCATCGAGGCAGAAACTCCGCGCGTTCTGCGCGATTATAGACTTCGGAAAGGGCGGGGCAGGACGCGATGAGGACGGCGAAATCTTCTCTCCGGCACGACCCCGTGTCAATGTCCGACGCCCGCCGCGCCTTCGCGGCGCATCCTTTCCCCGCGCTCATCGCGACGGGATTCGGCGCCGGACTCTCGCCCGTCGCTCCGGGCACGGCCGGCTCGCTGCTGGGCCTCGCGGCGTCGTGGCTTCTCCGCTCCCACGGAGGCATTCTCGGCTCCCCGGTCGGACTCTTGATGTCCGGGCTCGCCGTCGGATTACTGGGCGTGGCGGTCTCGGTTCCGGTGTGCCGCACGCTGTCTTCGGAGGACCCGGGCTGCATCGTCATCGACGAGGTCGCCGGCCAGATGGTCGCCTGCGCGGCCGTGCCCCTGGTTCCCGGGACGCCGTGGTGGGCCTGGGCCGTGGCGTTCGTTCTCTTCCGCGGGTTTGACATTCTCAAACCGCTCGGTATCCGGCGCGTCCAGGAGCTTTCCGGAGGATGGGGCGTCGTCGCCGACGACCTCCTCGGGGGCGCCTACGCCGCCGTGTTTTTGGCGGCCCTTTCGCGATGGGTCTGACGCTCTCGCCCGAGGAAGGCACGGTCGGGGAAAACGAGCCCCTGGCCCGATTCACGACCTGGCGGATCGGGGGCCCCGCCCGTTTCCTCTGCCGCGTGCGCACCGAGGCGGGGCTCGCCCGCGTCCTGGCGGCGGCGGCGTCCGACGGGCTTCCCCTGGCGCTTCTGGGAATGGGGTCGAACATCCTGGTCGCCGACGTCGGATTCCCCGGATACGTATTGAGGCTGGAGGGTGACTTCCTGAGGGTGACGATCGAGGGTCCGCGCGTGACGGCGGGGGGAGGCGCGGCTCTCGGCGGCGTCTGCGCGGCAGCGGCGCGAGCGGGCCTCTCGGGGATCGAGGCGATCTCCGGGATTCCCTCCTCGATCGGCGGCGCCGTACGAATCAACGCCGGCGCGTACGGCGGTGAGATCTTCAACGTCTTGGAAACGGTGAGCCTCGTCTCTAAGTCGGGGGAGAGGCGCGAGGTCTCCGCGGCGGAGATCCCGCACGGGTACCGCTGGACCCGGCTGATCGAGACGCGGGAGATCGTCAGCCGCGCCGTCCTGCGGCTCACGCCCGCGCCGAAGGAGGAGATCGAGGGCCGCACGCGGACGGTGGCGGAGAAGCGGCGCGGCGCGCTGCCCTCCGAGCCCAACGCCGGGAGCGTCTTCAAGAATCCGGACGGCGACTACGCGGGCCGCCTGATCGAGGCGTGCGGGCTCAAAGGAAAGCGGTCCGGGGGGGCGATGATCTCTCCCCGACACGCCAACGTGATCGTGAACACAGGGGGAGCCGGCTCCGGCGACGTTCTCGCGCTGATGAAGCGGATGCGGGACGAGGTCCGGAAGAAGTTCGGAGTTACCCTGTCTCCGGAAGTCGAGATGCTGGGAGTGAAGTGGGAGTGACAGGCGGAACTGCCCCTGGCGGTGTCCTTCTTTATCCCCCTCTCCCCCCGTCGGGGGGAGAGGGTTGGGGTGAGGGGGGAGAGTAATGCGCATCCTCTTGATGGCCGGCGGCTGCGGGACGCGGCTGTGGCCGCTCTCGACCGAGGAGCGGCCAAAGCAGTTTCTGCCGCTGCTTTCGGAGAAGAGTCTCCTCGCGGAGACCTTCGCGCGGCTGGAGCCTCTGTCGCGCGACGTCTGGGTCGCCGCGTCCGCGCGGCACGCCGCGCTCCTCGCGCGCGAGCTGCCCGCGGTCCCGCCGGATCGGGTTCTCGCCGAGCCCGCGCGGCGCAACTCCGGGCCTCCGATTCTCGCCGCCGCCGCGCGTTTCGTCCGCGACGGGGATCCCGTGACCGCGTCCGTCCCGACGGACCAGACCGTCCGCGACGCGGCGGCGTTTCGCGCGGCGCTCGGCGCTGCGGCGGTGGAGGCCGATCGCGCCAGCGTCGTGATCCTGGCTGTGCCGCCGACGCGCGCGGAGACCGATTTCGGCTACATCGAGACCGAGGATGGAGCGGTGCGCCGCTTCATCGAGAAGCCCGACGCCGCGCGTGCGCGCGAGTACGCGAGCTCCGGCCGGCATCTCTGGAACGCGGGGATCTTCGTCTTCCGGCCCTCGCGGCTGCTCGCCGAGGCGCGCCGCGTGGCTTCCGACCTTCTCGCGGGCGTCGAGCGCTACGTCGACTCGGGAGCGGCCGCCGACTTCGAAACGCTTCCGAACATCTCGTTCGACTACGCCGTGATGGAGAAGGCATCCGGCGTCCGCTCCGTGCCGCTGAACGCGGGCTGGAGCGACGTCGGCAGCTGGCGTTCGGTGCGTGATCTGCGCGGCGGAGGCGATCCCGCCGGCAACCTGGTCTTATCCCCGGTTCCGGTCCTCGCGCCGGGGGTCCGGGAGACCGCGATCGTCGCCGGGCCCGAGGGCGTGCTGGTGCTGCCCCTGGAGCGGGAAGGCGAGCTGAAGGCGTCGGTGGAGAAGCTCCGCGAGCGGGAAGAGCCGGCGGCGCGGAGCCGTTAGAAGGAGACACGGACATCCGATGACAAACGCATCCGCCGCGCTCGCGAAGCTGCGGGAGAACGTGGGGCTCGCCTATCGCGGCGAACCCCGCGTCGTGGACCTGCTGCTGACGGCGCTTCTGTCGAGGGGACACGTCCTGATCGAAGACGTTCCGGGGGTCGGAAAGACCACGCTCGCGAGGGCACTCGGCCGGAGCCTTTCGCTGGACTTTCGCCGCATCCAGTTCACCAGCGACACGCTGCCCGCCGACGTCGTCGGCATTTCCGTCTTCCACGCCGCCACGGATCGATTCGAGTTTCATCCCGGTCCGATCTTCGCCAACGTCGTGCTGGCCGACGAGATCAACCGCGCCACGCCCAAGACCCAGTCGGCGCTGCTTGAGGCGATGAACGAGGCGGCCGTGACGATCGAGGCCGAGCGCCGGCCGCTTCCGCAGCCGTTCATGGTCGTCGCGACGCAGAACCCGGTCGAGTACCTGGGAACCTATCCTCTGCCCGAGTCGCAGATGGACCGGTTCTTCCTGCGCCTCTCGCTCGGGTATCCCGCCGCGGACGAAGAGAAGATGCTGCTCCGGCGCGGAGGCGCCGAGCGCGTCCTGGCCGCGATCCCCTCCGTGCTCGGGCCCTCCGACGTGCTCGCGCTCCAGGGAGAAACCGAGACGGTCAACGTGTCGGAGAAGCTGCTCGACTACCTCCACGCCCTGGTGAAGGAAACACGCAAGACGGCGGAGCTGCGCCTCCCGGTCTCCACGCGCGGGGCCCAGGCGCTGTTTCGCGCGACGCAGGCGCACGCGCTTCTCCAGGGACGAACGTTCGCCACGCCGGACGACGTGCAGGCGGTGGCGGAGGCAGTTCTCGCCCACCGCATCCTGTCGGTGTCGTCGGACGGCTTCGGCGCCGGCGGACGCGAGAAGGAGATCGTGCGTCGGATTCTGAGCAAAGTGCCAGTTCCGGTATGACCCGCCTCATCCCCGACTGGGAAATCCGCATCACGAACTTCGGCCTCGGTTACATCCTCCTGTGCCTGGTCGTGGCGATTGCCGCCACGAACACCGGCAACAACGGTCTCTACCTGGTGCTCGCCGCCATGCTCGCGGCCATGGTCGTGTCGGGAATGCTCTCGCGTCGCAACGTGCGCGGGGTGCGCTGCCAGATCGAGACCGTCGGCGAGGTCGTCGCCACGCGGCCGGCCTGGCTCAAGCTGCGTTTCGAGAACCAGCTGTCCGGCACGGCCCAGGCCCTCTTCTTTCTGCACGAGGCGCTGCCCGGCCCGCTCTGGATCGATCCTCTGAAGCCCGGCGAGACGCGCGAGATGGTCGTCGAAGGAACGTTCCCCCGCCGCGGAGTGCACCAGACGGCGGATGCGGGTCTGCTGTCCCGTTTCCCGCTGGGCCTCTTTCGCAAGTACCGCAAGGCGGCGCTCGCTCGCGAGATCGTGGTCTACCCGCTGCCGCTCGCCAGCGGCGTCCCGGAGGTTCCGACCGACGAAGCGCCCGGGGGACGGCCCCATTCTCTGGCGCGGGGCGGGGGATCCGACATCCGGACGCTGCGGGAGTTCTCGCCGGGCGACGACCCGCGGGACCTCCACTGGAAACAGTCGGCGCGGATGCGGCGCCTGATCGTGCGCGAGCGCGAGGCCGAACGGGACCGCGTCCTCTTTCTGGCGATCGACAACGCCATCGCGTGGCCCCCGGACGCGGCGGCGCTCGAACGCTTCGAGCAGACGATCGCGCGGTGCGCGGGACAGGCGCTGCTGCTTCTCTCGCGCGGAGGAGAAGTCGGCCTGCACGCGCGCGGCGTGAAGGTCGCTGCCCGGAGCGGCCGGGCGCAGCGCATCCGGATTCTCGACGCGCTGGCGCGCCTGGAGCCGGTGCCGAAAGAGATGGCGGCGGATTTTCCCGCGATGCGCCGGGGGGACGTCCGGTGGTTCGTTTCCTGAAGGGGCGGCGCGAGCTGCCCGACGGGCTGCGGCGCGCGTATCTGCTGGCTCTGGCGCCGGCCGCGATCGTGGCGCCACTGCCGCTATTCTGGACGGACGGGGCCAACCGCCTCGCGCTCGTCGCCTACGAGATCGGCGTCGCCCTCCTCTGGTGGCGCGCCCGCGTCGGACGGCCCGTCCGGCTCTCCGACGCGGCCCAGAACGTCCTGGGCCTGGCCTACATCGGCTGGCTGGGACTCGAGACGGCCACGCTGCGGCTGGGGTTGCTCCGCTCCGTATCCCATCTGCTCCTCTTCACGGCCATGGCCAAGCTCGCCTCGCTCAAGCGTCCGAGCGAGGCGAGACTCGCCCTCCTCATCCTCTTTCTTCTGACGCTCGCTTCCGCCTCTTCCTCCACGCACGTGTCGTCGCTCGCCTACTTCGTGGTCATGGGATGGCTCGCTTTCCGGACGCTCTCGCGGGTCGCGGTCCTGGCCGATTTCGACAAGGCGCCTCCGGAGACAGTGCTCTCGTCCGTCCCGACGAGGGGAGTCTCCGTGGTCGCCGTGGCCGGAGGCGTCGCCTGCGCCGTCCCGCTCTTCTTCGCGCTGCCCCGGCTGCACGGGCCATTCGTCGTGGCGCCCTTCCGCGTCGACGACGCCTTCTCGAAGGCCATGACCGCCGATCGCGTGGACCTCGAGTCCTTCGGCGCGGCCAAGCGCAGCGACCGCGTGATCCTGCGGCTGTCGGCGCGCCCGACGCTGCCCGCGGCCGACGGCCTGCGCCTGCGGGAGGCCGTGTTCACCGAGTACCAGGACGGGAGCTGGCTCCGTGATCCGTGGCGCGGCACGCGGCGGGGAGAGGTATCGGCGTTTCGGGGGGACGCGGCGGATGCGTCGAGGCTCGGAAGCTGGGTCGTCTCGGCGGACCTGAACGTCTTCGGCCAGGGTTTCCTGTTCCTTCCCTACGGGACGACGGCCATCCGCGTCGAGAAGGGGAGAGCCAGCGAGCTCCCCGAGGGCGTCATGCAGGTATCGTCGCGCGGCACGGTCCACTACGAGGCCGACGTGCGGCGCGAGCCCGCCCGGGGCAAGGGACGCGCCGTGATCTCGCGCGCCGACGTTCCGCCGGAAGTCCAGAAGTACGCGATCGAGCTGACGGGCGACCTCTCGGATCCCACACTGATCTACCGCCGCATCGAGAGCCACCTCCTCAAGGACTTCGTGTACACGCTCGAGCCTCCCCGCGCAAAGGGCGATCCGATCGGGCACTTTCTGCTGCGCTCGAAGGCCGGGCACTGCGAGTACTTCGCGTCCGCGGCGGCGATGATGCTGACCGCGCGCGGAATCCCCGCGCGCCTGGTGACGGGCTCCTACGGGGGCGAAGAGGGCTTCCTGTCGGACTCGATCGTGGTGCGCGCCGAGAACCTGCACGCCTGGGTGGAGGCCGATCTCGACGGCACGGGCTTCCATGTCCTGGATCCCACGCCTCCGGCCGGCGTGCCGCCCGCGATGCGTGCGTTCTCGATCCTTTCCCGCCTGGTCGCCTTCGGCCGCGAGATCGAGTTCTTCTACGACCGGCGCATTCTCGGCTTCGACGCCGCGGATCAGATCGGAGCGGTCGAGTCGCTGCGCGAATCCGTCGGGGACGCGACCGGCACGCTCGCGGCATGGCGTCAGACCGCGAAGGACTTCCTCTCGCCGCGCACCACCACCACCATGCTCCTGGCCGCGGCCGCGGGAATGCTGGCGCTCCTTCTGGCACGGCGCATCGGCGCTCGCCCGAGCCCCGCGACGCACGCCTACCTCGTTCTGCGCCGCCTGCTCGGACGGCGCCGCGGGACCGTGCCGGAATCCATGCCGCCGGCCGAGGTCGCCCGCCTCTTCGGGCGCGAAGTACCGCCCGGCGCCCGCGACGCGGCCGAGGTCGTGGAGATCTACACCGCGAGCGCGTTCGGAGGCATGCATCCGGATCCCGAAAAAGTGAAACAATTGTTCGAGCGCGTCCGGCGGCTGAAGAAACTCGCGTGAGGAGGCTCCTCATGAGTTGGCGGCATGGATGGCCAGTCGTCCTGGGTCTCACCGCGTTACTTGTTCCCGGCGCAGCCCGCGGTTCCGAGATCTGGGCTTTTCGCTTCGACTCCGACACTTTGCCGATCAGCACGGCCTGGCAGGACGACCTGATCTTCCACAACACCACCGGTCAGGACGCGGTCGTGCGCCTGCTCGACGTCAGCAACGGAGCGATCCAGAACGATGACGTTCGCGAGATTTCCGTTCCCGCCGGAAAAACGGTGAGCCTTTGGAACTACTGGGGCTCCTGGTGGCCCGATACCTTCCCACAATTCTGGGTCGTTCACGTCGAGGTCCCCGACGGCGTCCTCGTCGCAACCCGGGGCCTCGCGAAAGCCCAGTGCCCGTCCCCTTGCGCCGCGCCGCCGAACCCGCTCCCGGATCTCGGTGCTTTCGCCATGCCGGTGTTCCAGTCCCTCGTCCCGGCCGGAACGCCGCAGGTACGTATGGGAGCGGACCTCGGAACGAAAGCGGCGCGACTCAACGTCGGCCTCTACAATGCGGCTTCCGTTTCCGCGAGGGCGACAATCACGGTCTATCAGGCCTGCACCGACACTCCGCTCGAGAGTCGAACCGTGTCGATCCCGGCGAATACGGCCTTGCAGGTTTCGGGACTCGGATCCGTCAAGCCGTCGTGCTCCGACGAACTCCCGCGTGGCCAGAACCCCTGGCTGCGCTACGCGGTCGTCGTCATGGACCAGCCCGGCGTGTCCTACGTGATCAATGTCGCCGAGGAGCTACCCCTCTGGCCTTCTATTCTCTTCTCCGCGGCATCCGGGTTCTGAGGCGCTACCGCGCCCGCGCCGCCACCAGCGTGATGTCGTCGTTCTGGGGCTGACCGTCCTCGAACGCCGTGACAGCGGCGAGCACGCTGTCGCAGACCCCCGCGACCGGCTCCGTCGAGGCCTCGCGCAGGACGTGCTCCAGCCGCTCGTCGCCGAACTGGTCGTTGGCGCTGTTCGCGGCCTCGGTCACGCCGTCGGTGTAGATCAGGAGGAGATCCCCGGGTGCGAGAGTCACGGAGCTGGACGCGTACGACGCCTGCCCGAGGATCCCGAGAGGGGGCCCTCCCGTCTTGAGCCGCTCGATCGAGCCGCTGCTGCGCAGGAGCATCGGCGGGTTGTGGCCCGCGTTGACGTAGGCGAGCTCACGCCGCCGCTCGTCGAAGACCGCCCAGAAGAGCGTGGCGAATCGGTGCTTCTCGATCAGGCCGTGGATCTGCGCGTTCAAGACCCGCACGAGGTCCGCGGGTCCAGCGGTATCGCGCGAAGCGAGGCTACGCAGCGCTCCTTGGAGGCTCGCCATGAGGAGGGCCGCCGGCAGCCCCTTGCCCGCGACGTCCCCGACCGCGATGCCGAAGCGTTCGTCCGGAAGCGGAAGAAAATCGAAGTAGTCGCCGGCGACGCCCTGCGCCGGGTCGCAGACCCCGTGGCACTCGAGTGCCGGGATCCGGGGGTCGGCGTGGGGGAAGAGGCGCTGCTGGACCTCGCCGGCGATCCGCACGTCCCGCTCGAGGCGCTCCTGGGCGGCGGCGCGCTCGCGCTCGAGGGCCGACTTCAGCTCCGCGACGACCCAAACAAACGCGAGGAGAAAGAGGAGCCTCACCGCGATGTTCCAGTCGGCGGCGCTCTCGGATGGCCACCGGTGGGGCGACACGACGTCTTCGTAGTACCAGAACAGGGCGGTCGCGGCCGCGCCGAGGAAGCCGGTCTGTCGTCCCACGAACCATACGAGAAAGAGAATCGGGGCCACGTAGAAGATGAGGAAGGACAGCTCCGGCGGCGCCACGTAATCGATCACCGCGAGCGGGGCGATCGCAGCGAAGCCAATGGCGACCAGGATGCTGCGGGGGAGGCGCTGGAGAGTGGCGACCAGCCGCGCCGGCCAGGAGCGTGGAGGAGACGCGGCCATCAGTACGCGTTGCGGTGGCGCAGTCCGTGCCGGAGCGTCATCCACAAGATCTTGATGTCGAGAGAGAGCGACCAGTTCTCGATGTAGTAGAGGTCGTACTCGATGCGCTTGGAGAGGCTCGTGTTGCCGCGCCAGCCGTGTACCTGCGCCCAGCCGGTGATGCCGGAGCGGACCCGGTGCCGCAGCATGTACTGCGGGAACTTCTCCTTGAACTCCCTCACGAACTCGGGACGCTCGGGCCGCGGCCCCACGAGCGACATCTCTCCGCGCAGGACGTTCCAGAGCTGCGGAAGCTCGTCCAGGCTCCACGCCCGCAGGAATCGGCCCACGGTTGTGCGGCGCGGATCTTCGGCCGAAGCCCAAGTCGGTCCGGACTCCTCTTCCGCGGAGACCACCATCGATCGGAACTTGAGGATGTCGAAGGGCCGGCCATCCAGGCCCATGCGCCGCTGCCGGTAGAGAACCGGGCGGCCGTCCGACAGCCGGATTGCCGCCGCGATCGCTGCCAGCAGCGGCGAGAGCGCGAGCAGCGCCGACGCCGAGATGCCGATGTCGAGTGTGCGCTTGACGAGACTCATCCAGCCGGTCAGAGGCACCTGCGTGAGGTGAACGACCGGCAGACCGTCGAGATCCTCGACGCCGGCGCGGAACGTGATGTGCTGGAGCAGGTCCGGCACGACGCGGACGTCGGCGACGGTGCGGCCGACGTCCTTCAGAACCGCCAGCATGGTCCGGTGCGCTTCGAGCGGGAGCGCCAGGAACACCGTGTCCACGCCCCGCTCGTCCACGATCCTCGCGGCGTCGGCCGTGGTTCCGAGGACGGCGACGCCGTTGTACTCGAAGCCGCGCTTCTCGGGCCGGTCGTCCGCGAATCCGACGGCGCGCATCCCCGCCTCGGGGTGCTCGTGGAACTTGTCCACCACCGCGCGCCCGAGTCTCCCGGCGCCCACGACCAGCACGTGCCGAACGCCCACGCCGTGGCGCCAGGCTTCCTCCAGGTAGCGGCGGATCGCGGTGCGGCCCGCGAACACGAAGAGCACGTCCAGGAAGAAGAAGAAGAGCAGCACCAGCCGCGAGTACGTGAAGCCGCGGTAGAGCGTCGCGAGTCCCGCGGCAAGCAGGGTCGCGAGGCCCGTGGCCACGAGCACGGAGAGACCCTCCTCCACGCGGGAGCGGTTGCGGCGGACCTGGTAGAGCCCGTAGAAGTAATAAACGATCGGCCAGAGGACGGCGATCAGGGGCAAGAGACGGTAGTAGGACGCGGCGTCCGGAACGCCCTTGGTGACGGGCACGATCTCGGCCCGGAAGCGCAGGAAGTAGGCCGCCAGGAGAGCCAGACAGGTGGCCCCGACGTCGGAGACGGCGAGCAGCACCGCGATGCGTCGCGAGGACTTTCGAATCACCGCAGAAGCTCTCCCAGCGCCGTTTGGAACTCCTCGGCGAATCGCTCCCGGCGAAACGGGAGGGCCGAGGCCCGCAGAAAAGTGTAATCGAACTCGATGGAGGCGGCCCGCGACACGGCCGACGCGAGCGCATCGGCGTCCCGTCCCTCGTAGAGCGCTCCGTTCTCGCCGTCGCGCACGATGTCTTTTGCGCCTCCCCGGTCCCTCGCCACGACGGGCGCGCCGCAAGCGAGGGCCTCGACGGCGGCGATGCCGAAGTCCTCCTCTCCGGGCTGGACGTAGTACGCGCAGGTCCGGTAGAGCTCCCGGAGCCTTTCCGGCGGCAGGCCCGTCTCGAAGCTGACGGAGGAGTCGGCCAGAGCGCGGAGGCGCGCGTCCTCGGGTCCCGATCCCACCACGATCAGGCGGCGGCGGAGCGTCTTCGCGGCCGCGATCGCGAGGTCGTATCGCTTGTAAGGCACGAGCGCGCCGACGGCGAGGAGGAAATCCTCGCGCGGCGCCGCGGAAGGAGAGAAGAAATCCACGTCGACGGGCGGATGGCAGACGCGCGCGGGCCGGCCATAGTACTCGCGGATTCGCTCGGCGACGGCGGAAGAGTTGGCGAGGTACGCCGACGGCCGTTCCGCCGTGGCCTGGTCCCACGCGCGCAGCCTCTGAACGGCTGCCTTCTTGAGCGCGAAGAAGCGCGTCCCCGGCCGCGGAAAGTAGAGCTCGAACTGCTCGTATGCGTAGCGCACCGGCGTGTGGCAGTAGCAGAGGTGCGGCGCGCCCTTCCGCGCGCGGGCGCCCTTGGCCACGCAGTGCGAGGAAGACACGACGAGGTCGAACTCCGAGAGATCGAAGGACTCCACGGCCCCGGCGAAGAGCGGCAGGTAGTTGCGGTAGCCCGTGCGCGCGAAAGGCAGGAGGTTCAGATACGACGCGTGGATCGGATGGCGCTCGATCCCCGGGGAGACGGAGCCCGGCACGTGGAAGAGCGTGAAGATGGTGGGATCGGGGACGAGCGGGAGGATCGCCTCGAGAACCTTCTCGCCTCCCCGCATGCCGTTCAACCAGTCGTGGACGACGGCGGTTCTCATTCCGGTCGCGGTCCCGGCGCGGCGGCCGGACGGGGCGAGACGTGGAGCGCCTCCGCGTAGATGCGCAGGGTCTCCTCGGCCGCGCGGTCCCAGGAGAAGTCGCGGGCGCGGCGTTTCCCGAGCTCGGCGAACTCCTGGCGGCGCTTGGGATCCGTGGCCAGGTCCACGATCCCGCGCGCGATCGCGTCCACGTCGATCGGATCGACGAGATAGGCGTAGCCCCCCGCGATCTCCTGCAGGGCTGACGTCGACGACGTCAGGACCGGCACGCCGCAGGCCATGGCCTCGATCACGGGCAGGCCGAAGCCCTCGTAGAGCGTGGGATAGATGAACGCGTCCGCGCCCGCGAAGAGTCCGGGCAGGTCTTCCTCCGGCACCACCCCGGGCCGCAGGACGCGCTGGTCCAAGTCGAGAGCCGAGATCAGGGCCTCGACGCGGCTGCGGTTCTTGGGCATCGGGCCCGCGAGCACGAGGGCGTGCGGCAGCGCCTTCTGCCGGCGCGCCTCGGCGAATGCGCGCAGGACGTTGCGCACGTTCTTGTGCGGCTTCTCGCCGCCCAGAAACAGCAGGTAGGGCCGGGGCAGTCCGTACTTGCCGGCGACGCGGTCGCGGTCGACGCGCGCGGCCTCGGGGCGGAACCGGTCGGCCACGCCGTTGTAGACGACCTCGATCCGGGCGGGAGAGATGCCGAAGTAGTCCACGAGGTCGCGCTTGCTGTTGTACGAGACGGTCAGGATGCGATCCGCACGCTTCAGAGCCCGGCGGATCATGACGCGCGCGTAGAAGAGCGCCGCCCGGTTGGGCAGGAACTGCGGATAGAGCACGTGGATGATGTCGTGAATGGTGACGACGGCCCGGGCGCGCGCGAGCGGCGGGATGACGTAGTGCGTGGCGTGGAAGAGGTCGAGCCGGTCGCGCATGAGCCGCCAGGCAAAGCGCGTCAGCTCCGAAATGGAGTAGCCCGGTGAGTCTTCCTGCACGACCTGGAAGTTCTCGGGAAGAGAGGGCACCGCCGGAAGGTCCGCCCCGCGCACGTACACGCGAAAGCGGTATGCCCGGGCTTCGGGACGGCGCGCGATCGCTTCGAGGAGATTGCGCACGTAGGAGCCGATGCCGAAGTCCGTCAGCTTCCGGGCGTCGATGCCCACGCGGGGCGGGTGGTGCGCGCTCATGTCCGCTCCGCGACGACGTCGGAAAGCTCCCGCGACGTCCGCTCGACGGCCTCGTCCCACGAGAAGAGGGCCGCGCGCGCCGGGCCCTCGCGCGCCAGGTGCTCGCGCAGAGCGGCGTCTTCGAGGGCGCGCTCGAGCTGGCGCGACAGCGTCTCGACGTCGCGCGGCTCGGCGTAGAGGACGGCGTCGCCGCCGACTTCGCGCAGCGCCTCGGCTGTGGAGGTGACGACCGGTATCGCGCACGCCATCGCCTCGGCGACGGGAAGTCCGAAGCCCTCTTCGTGCGAGGGGTAGGCGAAGACTTCGGCGGCGCGGTAGAGCTCGCGGGCCGCCTCTCGCGGCGCGTACCCCGCCACGTGGATCTTGTCGCGATAGGCCGAGCGCGCGATGCGGCGGTGCAGCCCCGCCGTCTTCCATCCGGTGCCCCCGGCGAGCACGAGGTCCGCGCGAGATCGGCGCCGGCCCCAGAGCCGCTCGCAGGCGGCCACGAGCGCCTCCACGTTCTTGCGCGGCTCCAGCGTCCCCAGATAAAGGATGAAGGGGCGTCCGCTGGCATACCTCTGGCGGGTCCGGCGCCGCGCCGCGGGATCGTCGGCCGCGAAGAAGAACGTCCGGTCCACACCGTTGCGGGCGACGCGGATGCGGGACGCCGTCTCCGGGTAGTGGGCGGCGAGGTCGCGGGCCGTCCATTCCGAGACGCAGAGAAAGCGGGCGGCGCGGTCGACGGTGCGCTCCCAGAGGGGGACGAAGCCGATCAGCGTGCGCGGCGTGTGCCACTCGGGGTGCGTGAGGGGAGTCAGGTCGTGCACCGTAGAAACAAAAGGGACAGCGCCGCGCGCCGGCCCGATCGTCAGCGCCGAGACGAGGACGTCCGCGCCCCAGCGCGCGATCCTTCCCGGAAGTGTGGAATGCAGCCAGACGATGCCGGCGGGATGGTGGTCAGTGTGCACGCTTCCCGGGACCGTTCCGTCGAGCGACTTCGGGAAGGGCCGCGGCGCGAACAGCCCCAGGTCGACGCCCTTCCGGGCCCCGAGGCCCCGCGCGATCGCCATGGTGTAGGTCCCGATGCCGGTCCGCTCGTTCAAGAGCGCGCGCGCGTCGATCGCGACTCTCACGGGGCGCAAGCTATCAGGTTGAAGCCCGATTTGACGCCCGGGACGGGGCGGGTAAAATGCGCGGTTCGACCATGAAACACCCGGAGTCCCTCTCCCTCGAATCGGTGCTCGACGAGCCCCTGCGCTTCGCCGGCGAGCTGGAGGTCCCCGTGTCGGCGATCGACCGGGAGCCGCTCCTGGCTCTCTCCCCGCTGAAGCTCGAGGGCGAGGTGCGGCGCATCGAGGGGGGGTACGCGCTCGACGCCCGGCTCGTCTACGACGGGGAGCTGGAGTGCAGCCGCTGCCTGGCGGGCTATCCGTTCCGGGAGGACGAGGCCTTCCAGCTGGTGCTCTACCCGCGCGCGGGCGCGAACCCCGAGGAGCGCGAGCTGTCGCGCGGCGACCTCGACGCGATGTTCTACGACGAGCCCGTGGTCCGGCTCCGTCCGATCGCGGAGGAGCGCGTGCAGATGGCCCTTCCGATGAAGCCGCTGTGCCGGCCGGATTGCCGCGGCCTCTGCTCCGAGTGCGGGAAAGACCTCAACCTGGGCGCGTGCGCATGCGTGCGCGAGTCGATCGATCCCCGCTGGGACGCCCTGAAGGCGCTCAAGGAGAAAGTGTAGGAGAACGATGCCCAATCCCAAGCGACGCCACAGCAAGGCCCGCCGCGACAAGCGCCGCGCGCACGACGCGCTGACGCCGCCCGCGTTGTCGGAGTGCCCGAACTGCCACGAGCCGAAGCAGCCGCACCGCGTCTGTCCTCGCTGCGGCTACTACAAGGGCAAGCAGGCGATCAACACGTAGTCTCGGACTCTGAGCGGCCCGCTTCGCGGGCCAACCGACGAGAGAGGGGAAGTCGCTGGAGGACCCTCTCCCTGGATTCGCGTTCGGGGCTATCCGACTTGGAGAGGGCGGGCCGATATAATTCCGGCACCCGTGTTTCAATCAGGGTTGAGGGCCTAACGTGCGGATCGCGGTAGACGCGATGGGGGGCGACCATGCCCCTCTCGTCAACGTAGACGGCGCCGTGGCCGCGGCCCGCGAGTTCGGCATCGCCTCGCTGCTGGTCGGCCGCGCCGCGGAGCTCAAGCCGCTCCTGAAGGACTCGGGTTACCGGGGCCCCGACGTCGAGATCGTGGACGCCTCCGAGGTCGTGACGTTCGACGATCCGGCGACCGCGGCCATCCGCAAGAAGCGCAACTCCTCGATCCGCGTCGCGGCCAATTGCGTCCGGGACGGCCGCGCCGAGGGCCTGGTTTCCGCCGGGCACACCGGCGCGGCCATGGTCTCGGCCAAGATGGTCATCGGAACGATCGCGGGCGTGGACCGACCGGCCCTCGCCACGGTGCTCCCGAACCTGACCGGCCACTGCCTGCTGCTCGACGTCGGCGCCAACCCCGACGCGAAGACGGCGCAGTTCAAGGAATTCGCCGTCATGGGCTCGATCTACGCCGAGCTCGCCTTCGGGAAGAAGAAACCCTCGATCGGCCTGATGTCCATCGGCGAAGAGGACTCCAAGGGGACCGACGAGACCAAGGAGGCCTTCAAGATCCTCGAGGCGACCGGCCTGAACTTCGTCGGCAACGTCGAGGGCCGCGACGTCTTCAACGGCACGGTGGACGTCATCGTGACCGACGGCTTCACCGGAAACGTCATCCTGAAAGTGTCGGAGTCTCTCTCCGAGATGGTCGAGCAGCTCCTGCGCGAGGAGATCAAGCGCACGCTCCAGGCGTCGGTCGGATTCCTCCTGTCACGCACCGCGTTTCGCCGGTTCAAGCAGCGCCTCGACTATTCGGAGTACGGGGGAGCGCCGCTGCTCGGCGTGAAGGGGTGCGTGATCATCTGCCACGGGCGGTCCTCGGCCAAGGCGATCAAGAACGCGATCCGCTTCGCGGCCGAGTTCTCCAAGCAGAAGCTCGCCGAGAAGATCCAGGCCCAGATCGCCGAGCTGCACGCCCGCGAAGAGCGGATGGTCAAGGCGTAGAAGGATGATTCGGGCTCGCATCGCCGGCACGGGCGCGGCCGTGCCCCGGAAAATCCTGACCAACGCGGATCTCGAAAAGATCGTCGAAACCTCCGACGAGTGGATCCTGTCGCGGACCGGCATCCGCGAGCGGCACATCGTGTCCGAGGGCGACAAGTTCTCGGACCTCTGCACGCGGGCCGGCGAGCAGGCCTTGAAGCGCGCGCACGTGAAGTCCGAGGAGCTGGACATGATCCTCGTGGGCACGATCTCGGGCGACATGCCGTTCCCGGCGACGTCCTGCCTTGTCCAGCGCAATCTGGGCGCCGTCAACGCCGCGGCCTCCGACGTGGGCGCCGCATGCGTCGGATTCCTGTACGCCCTCCATCTCTCCGACGGGCTCATCCAGTCCGGCAAGGCCGAGAACGTCCTGGTCATCGGCGGCGAGATCCTCTCGCGGTACGTGGACTGGACGGACCGCAACACCTGCGTTCTCTTCGGCGACGGCGCGGGCGCGGTCGTGCTCCAGGCGACCAAGGGGGACCACGGGATCCTGGGCAGCCTGATGAAGTCCAACGGCAGCTACGCCGACTTCATCTGCATGCCCGGCGGGGGATCCGACCGCCCGGCCAACGATCCGAAGTCGATCGAAGAGCGGCTGCCGTTCATCAAGATGAAGGGCAACGAGACGTTCAAGGTCGCCGTCAAGGCGATGGCCGACGTCTCCCAGAATCTGCTGACCGAGCAGGGATTCACGCACGAGCAGGTCGACCTGTTCATCCCGCACCAGGCGAACTTGCGCATCATCGACGCCGTCGGCGAGCGCCTCAAGATCGATCCGCAGAAGGTCTACAAGAACGTCGACCGCTATGGGAACACGTCGGCCGCCTCGATCCCGATCGCCCTCGAGGAGTGCGTGCGCGACGGCCGGGTGAAGACCGGCGACATGATTCTCATGACGGCGTTCGGCGCCGGGCTGGTCTGGGGATCGGTGCTGCTGCGGTGGTGACAGTTCTCCTTTCCGACTTCGTAGGGGCGGCCCTTGCGGCCGCCCTTTTCAGGACGGGCGGGGGCGGTCCGTCCACCAACGGACGACTCCCGGCTGCAGGAGACGCCGTCCGCAGGACGGCGGCAACCCAGCCCCGCCCCTACGGACGGCTGTGAGCCTCGCGCTGCTGTTTCCCGGTCAGGGCTCGCAGTTCGTCGGGATGGGCAAGGAGCTCTACGAGTCCTCGCCCCCCGCGCGGGCGGTTTTCGACGAGGCCGACGTCGTTCTCGGGTTTCCTCTCTCGAAGCTCTGCTTCGAAGGGCCCGAGGACGAGCTCAAACGCACGGCGAACACGCAGCCGGCCATCCTGACGCACTCGGTGGCCGCTTGGCGCGATCTGGAGGCCCGCTTCCCCGAGAAGGTCGAAGCCGCGGCCTTCGCGGCGGGGCACTCGCTCGGCGAGTATTCCGCCGAGGTCGCCGCGGGAGCGCTCCCGTTCGCCGAGGCCGTGGCGCTGGTGCGCTCGCGCGGACGCTTCATGCAGGAGGCCGTCCCCCAGGGAGTTGGCGCGATGGCTGCGATCCTGGGCCTGCCGGCGCCCGACGTCGAGGCGGCCTGCCGGGAAGCGGCCGAGAACGAGGTCGTCGCACCCGCCAACTACAACTCGCCCGAGCAGACGGTGATCGCGGGACACGCGGCGGCGGTCGAGAGGGCCGGCGCGGCGTGCATGGCGCGCGGCGCGAAGAAGGTGATTCCACTCCCGGTCTCGGCGCCCTTCCACTGCGCGCTGATGACTCCGGCGCGCGTGAAGCTAAAGCCTCTGCTGGAGGAGGCTGCGTTCGCCGGCGCCGTCTTCACAATCGTGACCAACGTCGACGCGAAGCCCGAGATGGAGGGCGCGCGGCTGCGCGACGCGCTGATCCGCCAGGTCGACTCGCCCGTGCGCTGGGTCGAGTCGGTGCAGCGCCTGGGGGCCGAGGGCGTGGACCGCGCGATCGAAGTCGGCCCGGGGAACGTGCTCGCGGGACTGGTCAAGCGGATCGATCGGTCCATCAAAGTCGAAGGACATGGGTAGATCGGCCAGGGCGGTCCTGGCCGTCTCCCTGCTCGCGGCGGGATGCGCGACGACGCGTCCTCCCGAGCCCGGCTCGGCGGCGGCGTTCGACGCTGCCGTGTCGGCCGCGCAGGTGAAGTGCCAGTGCCGCGTGGGCGTGGCGGCGAAGCACCTGGAAAGCGGTCTTTCTTACGAGCACAACGGATCGGCCGAGTTCGAATCGGCGTCGGTCATCAAGATCGCGGTCCTGACCGAGGCCATCGCGCGGACGCGCGAGGGCACGGTGGACCTGGCGGAGCGCTGGGAGCTGACCGCGGCGAACAAGGCCGATGGTTCCGGGACGCTCCTGATGCTGGACCCGGGACTGCAGCCGACCTGGAACGATTTGGCGACGCTGATGATCGGGCCGTCCGACAACACGGCGACCAACGCCTGGATCGACCGTCTCTCCGTCGAGGCGATCAACACGCGGATGGCGTCGCTCGGGTTCGACCACATGCGGCTGCTGGGCACGATCCCGGCGCTTTCGCGCAAGGAAGAAGACCCTTCGCCGTGGAAGGGCTTTCGCCTCGGCATCGTGACGCCGTCGGAGGTCGCCGACTGGATGACGCGCGTGGCCCGGGGAGAGCTGCTCGACGCCGACGCCTCCAAGAAGATGTTCGAATACCTCGACACGGATCCCAGCCGCCTCCGGATCGCGCGCCGATTCCCGCCCGACAACCTGTGGGCCGGGAAGACGGGCACGATGGCCGGTGTGCGCAACGACTCAGGGATCCTGCGAACGAAGAAGGGCCGCTTCGCCCTGGTCGTCTTCACCGACGGGAGCAAGGCGGAAGGCTGGGGGGCCGACCACCCCGCCGTCGTCGCCATCGCGGACCTGGCGAAGACGATCGTGGATGGCTGGTCGAGGAGTCTTCCGGATATCGTCGCCAAGCCGGAGTAAGAAGTCCCAAGTCTCAAGTCCCACGTCCGGTGGCTCAATCGACCTGGGACCCGGGACCTGGGACCCGGACGGGTGCCTATAGACTCCGCAGGAAATGAAGCGCTTCGACAACAAAGTCGCCCTCGTCACCGGCGCCTCCCGCGGCATCGGCGAGGCGATCGCGAAACGGCTGGCCTCGGAAGGCGCGACCGTCGTCGCGGCGGCGCGCTCCGCCGACGCGCTGGCCCGAGTGGTGTCCGAGATCGCCGCGGCCGGCGGCAAGGCCACGGCCCTGGCGCTCGATCTCGCCGACGCCGCCTCGATCGAGGCCGGCGTCAAGCAGACGCTCGCCGCGCACGGGGAGATCCACGTCCTCGTCAACAACGCCGGAGTCACCGAGGACAACCTGATTCTCCGGATGAGCCGCGACGCGTGGGACCGCGTGCTCGCGACCAACCTGACCGGCGTCTTTCTGCTCACGCAGGCCGTGGTCAGGGGAATGGTCCGCAAGCGCTACGGCCGCATCGTCAACGTGACGTCGGTCGTGGGACTCACGGGCAACGCGGGCCAGGCCAACTACGCCTCGTCCAAGGCCGGATTGATTGGCCTGACCAAGTCGGTGGCGCGCGAGCTCGCCTCGCGCAACATCACGTGCAACGCCATCGCGCCCGGGTTCATCGCCACGGCGATGACCGCCAAGATGACCGACGACGCGAAGACGAAGCTCGCCGGCGAGATTCCGCTCGAGCGTCTGGGCACGCCCGACGACGTCGCCGCCGCGGTCGCGTACCTCGCGTCCGACGAGGCCGCCTACGTCACGGGGACTGTCGTGAACGTGAGCGGGGGCCTCTCCATGTAGCTTTTGCCCGGGCTTGCCCCGGGCTTTCATCTGGGGAAGAATACGGCGTCTTTTTGAGACGTCAGGTCAAGAAGGGGGAGTGAATGGCCGTCGAAGAAAAGGTGAAGAGCATCATCGTCGAGCAGCTCGGCGTCGACGCCAATGAGGTGACCCCGGAAGCGTCCTTCGTCGACGACCTCGGCGCCGATTCCCTCGACACCGTCGAGCTCGTCATGGCCTTCGAGGAAGCCTTCAACATCGAGATTCCGGACGAAGCCGCCGAGAAGATCCAGAAAGTCAAAGACGCCGTCGAGTACATCGAGAAGAACTCCTCGAAAAACTAAGCCTTTCATGCCCCGTTCCTCCTCTCCGCGCCGCGTGGCCGTGACGGGGGTCGGCCTCGTATCTCCGCTGGGCGTCGGCAATGCGGAGAACTGGGACGCCCTGACCGCGGGACGCTGCGGGCTCGGCCCCATCACGCGGTTCGATGCGTCGCGCTTCAACAGCCGCATCGCCGGAGAGGTCAAGGGGTTCGATCCCGGCCGGTTCATCGACAAGAAGGAAATCAAGAAGATGGACACCTTCATCCACTATGCGATGGGGGCGGCCCACTTCGCGATGGAGGACTCCGGGGTCCCGGTCACCGACGCCAACCGCGACCGCTTCGCGGTCGTCGTGGGCTCCGGGATCGGGGGTCTGCCCATCATCGAGGAGACGCAGAAAAAATACGTGGAGGGCGGCGGAAATCCCCGGGTCATCTCCGCTTTCTTCATCACCGGCCTGATCGCGAACGAGGCGGCCGGGAACATCTCCATCAAGTACGGACTCAAGGGGCCCAACCTCTGCACCGCCACGGCCTGCACGACGGGCGCCCACGCCATCGGCGAGGCGTATCGCATGGTCCAGTACGGCGAGGCGGACGCCGCGATCGCCGGCGGCACCGAGGCCGTCATCACGCCGCTCGCTGTCGGCGGCTTCTCGGTCATGAAGGCGCTCTCCCAGCGCAACGACGATCCCCCGCGCGCCTCACGCCCGTGGGACCGCGACCGCGACGGGTTCGTGATCTCGGAGGGCGCGGGCCTGATCGTCCTGGAGGAGCTGGAGGCGGCGAAGAAGCGGGGAGCGCGGATCTACTGCGAATTGTCGGGTTACGGACTGTCCGGCGACGCGTACCACATCGCCGCGCCCTCCGAGGACGGCGATGGGCCCGCCCGCGTCATGCGCAACTGCCTCGAGGACGCGGGCATCGCGCCCGAGAAGATCGATTACATCAACGCGCACGGCACGTCGACGCCCCTGGGCGACCTGGCGGAGACAAAGGCGATCAAGCAGGTGTTCGGTGACCACGCCCGGAAGCTCGCCGTCTCGTCGACGAAGTCGATGACCGGGCATCTTCTGGGAGCTGCCGGAGGCCTCGAGACCGCGATCTGCGCTATGGCCGTCCACCACGGCGTCATCCCGCCGACGATCAACTACGAGAACCCGGATCCCGAGTGCGACCTGGATTACGTGCCCAACACGGCGCGACAGAAGAAGATCGACTACGTCCTTTCGAACTCTTTCGGATTCGGAGGCACCAACGGCTGCCTCATCCTCAACAGGATCTGACGCTCGATGAATTCGCTCGTCTGCATCGCTTACGTTCCCGACACCGAGACCCGAATCAAGATCGCCGCCGACGGCAAGTCGATCGACGAGGCGGACGTGAAGTGGATCGTCTCGCCATACGACGAGTTCGCCCTCGAGGAGGCGCTGCGCATCAAGGAGGCCAAGGGCGCCGGTACGGTGACGGTCGTCTCCGTCGGCCCCGAGCGCGCCAAGACGGGACTGCGCGAGTGCCTCGCGCGCGGCGCCGACGAAGCCGTCTGGATCGATTCGGGCGGCGTCGGCTTTCTCGACGCGCTCGGCACGGCGCGGGCGCTGGCCGCGGCGGCGAAAGGCGGAACGTACGACTTCGTGTGGCTGGGGCAGAAGGGCGTCGGGTACGACGAATCCCTCGTGGGACCGATGCTCGCCGAGCTCGCGGGGCTGCCGCACGTGGCCAACGTCGTCAAAGTCGACTACGGCGACGGCAAGATCACGGCGCACCGCGAGATCGAGGGCGCGCACGAGATCGTGGACTGCGCGCTTCCGTGCGTGCTGACGGCGCAGAAGGGCCTCAACGAGCCGCGGTACGCGTCGCTGAAGGGCATCATGGCGGCCAAGAAGAAGCCGATCGCCGAGAAGAAACTCGCGGATCTGGGCATTCCCGAGGCCGATCCGGCCAAAGCGAAGACACGCTGGTTGAAGCTGGAGCTTCCGCCGCCGCGGCAGGCGTGCAAGATGGTCCCCGGCGACGACCCGGCGGCGGCCGGCAAGGAGCTGGCGCGGCTGCTGAGAGAAGAGGCGAAGGTCATATGAGCGCGTCCTTCCCGGGCACCGATGCATGTCATCCCGAGCGCAGCGAGGGATCCCGTGCGCTCTGGCGATGCGGGTGGTCGAGTTCGGGATCCCTCGTCGGTTACCGCCGAGCTTCGCTCGGCGTTGCCTACTGCCGGGGGGTCTGCCGCCGGTGGTCGCTTCGCTCCTCGGGATGACAGCGCCATGAAGTTTCTCGTCTTCATCGAGCAGCGCGACGGGAAAATCCGGAAGGCCTCGCTCGAAGCGCTTTCCCTGGCGCGCAAGCTCGGCGGCGGGCCTGCGGCCGCGGTCCTCCCGGGAAAAAGCGTGACCGCGCTGGCCAAAGACCTCGGCAAGTACGGCGCCGGCACCGTGTACGTCGCGGATCGCGACGACCTCGCGCTCTACTCCAACAAGGGATACGTCGGGGCGCTCGACGCGGCGACGCAGAAGGAGAATCCCGACGCGGTGCTGATCGCGGCGACCGCGATGGGCAAGGACGTCGCCCCGCGGTTCGCGGCGCGGCACCAGGTGTCGGCGCTCGCCGACGTCATGGATCTGCAGGTCCAGGGCGATCGCCTCGTCGCGTGGCGCCCGGTCTACTCCGGCAAGGCCCGCGCCCAGGTCGACTGCGGCTCGGCGAAGCTCCAGATCGCCACGACGCGGCCCAACGTCTTCGCCGCCGAGGCCCAGGACGGCGCACCCGAGCCCAAGGTCGAGACCCTGGACCTCGGGGACGTGGCGCCGCGCGCGAAGGTCGTGCGCGTGGAAGCCTCGGAGTCCAAGGAGCTCGACGTGGCCGAGGCCGACATCATCGTGTCGGGGGGCCGCGGGATCAAGGGACCCGAGAACTGGCCGATCGTCCGGGACCTGCAGCAGTCGCTGCATGCCGCGCTCGGCGCGTCGCGGGCGGTCGTGGACGCGGGATGGATCGACCATCAGCACCAGGTCGGCCAGACGGGGAAGGTCGTGTCGCCCACGCTCTACGTCGCGTGCGGCATTTCGGGCGCGATCCAGCACCTCGCGGGAATGGGGACGTCCAAGGTGATCGTCGCGATCAACAAGGATGCCGAGGCCCCGATCTTCAAGGTCGCTACCTACGGAGTCGCGGGGGACCTCTTCCAGATCGTCCCCGAGTTCGCGAAGGCGGTTCGGGCGGCCAAGGCGGAATGACGCGGCGCGAAGCGCCCGCGTCATTCCATCCCGAGCGCGACGAGGGACCCCGTTCTTTGCGGCGCGGAAGGCTATGGAGTCGGGAGCTCCTTCTTCACCACCTTCACCCGTCTCGCGCCGGGTTCCGCCCGCCGCCGCGCTTCGTGAAAGTGCTTCGACTGCACGCGGGTGAACACCGCCCCGAGGAGCACCAGCAGCGACGCGTAGTACACCCAGAAGAGGAGAACGATCATGGAGGCGGCGGTCCCGTAGGCCGAGGCGAGATCGCTGCGGCCGAGATAGAAGCCGATCGCCCACTTTCCGAGCAGCAGCAGGAGCGCCGTCACGACGGCGCCCAGCCAGACGTCGCGCCATGGGATCTCGACGTCCGGCAGGACGCGGTAGAGCAGCGCGAAGAGGATCGCCACGAGCACATACGTGATGACGGCGTTCCCGGTCTCGAAAGCCGCCGCGGGAAGGTCCACGAAGCGCTCGGCGAAGTTCTGCAGAGCGTGGATCGTGGCGGACAGGATCAGCGAGACCACGAGGACGAAGCCCAGGGCCAGAACCAGCGCAAACGAGATGACCCGTTTCCAGAGGAGCTTCTTGATCAGCGGCCCGGGCTTGGGCGCCACGTCCCACATGAGGTTCAGGGAGTCCTGAAGCTGAACGAAGACCGCCAGGGTGCCGATGGCGAACGTGACGATTCCGATGACCCGGGCCAGGGTCCCCGTCATCTCGAACGCCGCGTGTCCCAGCAGGGTGTCGACGGCGAGCGCCTGATCGTGGCCCATCAGCAGCTCGAATTGCCCGACGATCTGGTGCCGGACCGCGGCGGGGTCGAAGAGGAGGCTCGCGCCCGCGGCGAAGAGGATCAGCACGGGCGAGAGCGAGAAGACCCCGAAGAACGCGAGGGCCGCCGCCTGCGTGAACGCGTCGCGCTCGAGCCACGCGCGGAAGGTCTCCCGCAGGATGGGACCCCAGAGGCGCGGGCGCGTCGCTTGGGGACTCGCGACCATGCAGCCCGATCCTAACCCGATGAAGGACCGTCTCGCCGACGGTCGGGTACGGCTCGCAAAGGCGGATTGACATGGCTCGCGGCCCGATCGAGCGGATCGCCCTGACCGCGGTCCTCGGCGTTGCCGCGAGTCTCTGGGCCGCGTTCTCCGGGATCGAGTCCGGATGGATGGGTCTCGTCTGGGTGGCGGCGGTCGCCGTCTTCCTCGTCGCCGTCCGCGATGGGACTCCTGCGCCGCGGGCCGCGCGCCGTCCCCGCCGCGTCGTCGAAGTCCTCGCGGCCGCGCTGTGCCCGGTCGTAGTCCGGGTCGTCCACATGGGGATCGATCCCCTCCGCACGCACCAGGACGAGTTCGTCACCGGCTACTTCTCGGCGACGCGCGACTTCGCGCACGAAAACTTCTTCGCCTCGATGCCGGAGCGCTTCGAGTGGATGGCATCGTTCCCGCGCCCGATCTTCCTGCTGCAGCAGTGGTTCTTCGGGATTTTCGGGGAATCGGCGACGGCGCTGAGGCTCTCCGTCCAGGTCTACGCCGCGATCACCGCGGCCGCGCTCTTTCTCCTGGTCGAGGAGCTCCTGGATCGGAAGGCGGCTTGGGCGGCCGTGGTGCTCTACAGCTTCATGGCGATCTCGCTCTACTTCGAGACGCTCGGCTTCTGCTTCGTCACCGCCGGCGCGGCACTGATGGTTTTCTTTCTCTGGGCGACCCGGGCGTTCCGTTCCGCCCGCCTCCGGGACGCGGCCATCGCTGGCGTCGCCTGCGGGTGCTGCTACCTCGCGTACTACGGCAGTTACGTCGCATATCCGCTGCTCGCCGGCTTCGCCTTCCTCGCGGCGGCGTCCGGCAAGGGGCGCCACGCGCTCCGGACGTTCCTCGTCGCCTCGGCCGGGACGCTGGTGGTGGTGGCGCCGTTTCTAGCATGGGACCTCGCGTCCGGCGATTCGTACCTGCGCCGCTTCAAGCAGGTCGCGCTGACGACGGGGACCTGGTCGCCGTACCGCAGGGCGATCCGGGAGGGCGCTCCCGCCGCGCCGATCGTGGCGGAGAACGTGAAAGCGTCGTTGAAGGCCTTCGTTCGAGACGGCGTCGGCGGCCACGGCGGATACGATTTCGGCCGCCTCGCGCCGTTCGATCGCTTCTCGCTGGCACTTCTTCTGGTCGGTGCGGCGGTGAGCCTCTCTCTTGCGCTTCGGCGCCGAGGACCGCGCGAGCTTCTTCTGGTCCTCGCCGTCATCCTCGCGGCGTTTCTCGCCGGCGTGGCGCTGACGATTCCGCCTCCCGCGTACCACCGCTTCACCGTGGCGCTGCCGTTTGTGGCGATCCTGATGGCGGTGCCCTTCGCGATGCTGGATCGCGTGCCGGGCCTCTCGAGCGTCTCTCGCCGCGCGGTTTTCGCAGGCCTCCTCGTCCTCTACGCCTCGCTCAACGAGCGGCGCTTCGTCGAGGCGATCGTGCGGGACAAGCCTGCCGACGACCTCCGGGCGGTTTCCCTCCTTCGCCAGCGCTTCGGTGGCCGCGATCCCGTGATGGCGCTGGCGCGGTATTCCGACCTGGACCGCACGCTCTACTTCTATGACCGCCCGCCGCGGCGGCCCGTCACGCGCGAGTTCCATCGCTGGCTGCTCCGTGATATCGATTCGAAGAGAAAATACGTGTACCTGATCACCTTGCCCGATCGCTGGCGGGAACAGTTCGAGCGCGCGGATCCGAACGGCCGCATGTACCGTGTATCGTGGCTTTTCGGGATCTTTGCGAACTGAGGCCATGATCCCGCTGCCGCTTCCCACCGAGCGCGTGCTCTTCGGCCTTCCCGGCCGGGTGCTCTTCGGGCTTCTCATCGCCCTGGCGATCGGTGTCTTCGTGTACTCGATCTCCCGGCGCGTTCGCGTACTGCTGGCGGGGAGGACGGACGACCGGTTCACGCGGATTCCCGAGCGTGTCTGGAAAACGCTCGAGTACGCCTTCGTGCAGAAGCGCATGTTCCGCGACTTCTACGCCGGCTTCTTCCACATCCTGATCTTCCTGGGGTTCGTCGTCCTGACCGTGCGCACGATCTCGCTCGTCGTCGAGGGGATCGTTCCGGGTTTTGTCCTCCTGCGCGGCGGCGCCGGCAACGCCTACACGCTCGTCAAGGACGTTTTCGAGGTCCTCACATTGCTCGGCGTCGGGATGGCCGTCTACCGTCGGCTCTTCGCGCGTCCCAAGCGCCTCGATCTGTCGATGGACGCCTGGCTGATCCTTTTCTTGATCGCGTTTCTCATGATCACGGACCTCCTCGCGGAGGGAGCGAGAGTGGCGCTCGACCCGGCGATGGCGACGCCGTGGGCTCCGGTCGTCGGTGCGATCGCCGGCGCGCTGTCCGGGGCCGCCCCGGCGAAGGTCCATGCGATCTACGAAACCGCCTGGTGGCTGCACCTGCTCGACCTGCTCTTCTTCGGCAACTACCTGCCGTACTCGAAGCACTTCCACATCATCACGTCGATCCCGAACATCTTCTTCATGAACCTCGAGCCGATGGGCAAGCTGAAGACGGTGGACCTCGAGAACACCGAACGCTTCGGCAGCTCGCGCGTCGAGGACCTGACGTGGAAGCAGATGCTCGACGGCTACACGTGCACCGAGTGCGGCCGCTGTCGCGTCGTCTGCCCGACGGCTCTGACCGGCAAGCCGCTCGACCCCAAGATCTTCATCGGCGACGTGCGCGACGCCGTCTACGAGGCGACCCCGGGGATCCTGGCGGAGACGTCGGGCCGCGGAAACGGCGCCGCCGCGCCCGCTCGCAAGGACTTGATCGGTGGCTGGATCTCCGAGGACACGATCTGGGCCTGCACGATGTGCGGCTTCTGCACGACCGCGTGCCCGGTCTTCATCATCCCGGCCGTGGACAAGATCGCCGAGATGCGCCGATATCTCGTTCTCGACAAGGCCGAGTTTCCGAAGGAGGTCCAGAACGCGTTCCGCGGCATGGAGACCAACGGCAATCCCTGGAACATCTCGGCCGCGACGCGCGGCGACTGGGCCCACGGCCTGCCCGTCGTCACCATGGCCGAGGCTGGGGAGAAGCAGGTCGAGGTCCTCTTCTGGGTCGGATGCGCGGGCTCGTACGAGGACCGCGCCAAGCGCGTGTCGAAGGCGCTGGTCGAGATCCTGAACCGCGCGGGAGTCTCCTTCGCGATCCTGGGCGCGGAGGAGACCTGCACCGGGGACTCCGCGCGGCGCTTGGGCAACGAGTACCTCTTCCAGATGCTGGCGCAGCAGAACGTCGAGACGTTGAACGGCTACAAGGTCAAGAAGGTCGTCACGAACTGCCCGCACTGTTTGAACTGCATCAAGAACGAGTACAAGGATTTCGGCGGCGACTACGACGTCGTCCATGGCAGCGAGCTGGTCTCCGAGCTGATCGCCGCCGGACGCGTGCCGATGACGACGCCCATCCCCGAGACGATCACGTTCCACGATCCGTGCTACCTCGGCCGCTACAACGGAGGCTACGAGGCGCCGAGACGGATTCTGCGCGCGATCCCCGGACTCCAGTTGACTGAGCTCGAGCGCTCGCGCGAGCGCGGTCTCTGCTGCGGCGCGGGCGGCGGCCGGATGTGGATGGAGGAGAAGCTCGGGTCCCGCATCAACCAGACGCGCATGAAGGAGATCGCCGACTCCGGAGCTCAGAACGTCGGCGTTTCCTGCCCTTTCTGCATGGTCATGATCGGCAACGCCAAGGACGAGATCGGCGTCTCGACCCAGCCCTTCGACGTGCTGGAGCTCGCGCGGCGAGCCATGGGATAGAGCGGAGCGCGACGAGAGTGTCCGCCGTCGATACGGACGTCCTGATCGTCGGCGCCGGACCCGTCGGACTGTTCCTGGCCAACGAGTGCGCGCGCCGGGGGCTGCGGTGGCGCCTGATCGAGACGCGCGCATCCCAGTCGGTCCATTCCAAGGCCCTCGCGATCTTTCCCCGGACCCTCGAGATCTTCGACATGGCGGGCGTCGTCGACCCGTTCCTGGAGGCGGCCAACCGCGTCACGAACGTCGCCGTCATGACGCACGGGCGCACGCTCGCGCGCATGGTCTTCGAACCGGAGGAGAGCCCGTATCGGTTCATCGCGATGGTTCCGCAGGACGTGACCGAAAGGCTTCTCGTGGAGACGCTGCGGCGCCGGGGCGGAGCCGTGGAGTACGAGACGACGTTTCGCTCCGCCCAACCGCGCGCCGACCTCGTCGAGGTGACGGCGGATCGCAAGGGCGAGCCGATCACGTTGAAGGCCAGGCTCGTCGTCGGCTGCGACGGCGCGCACAGCCCGGTCCGTCATCTCCTGAACATCCCGTTCGAGGGAGCCAGCTACGACGCCTCGTTCCTCCTCGCCGACGTCCAGACCAACGAGACGCTTCCCGCGCGTGAGCTGCAACTGTGCCCGAGCGAGCTCGGCCCTCTCGCCATCTTCCCGATGAGTGCCACGCGCCGCCGCATCGTGGCGACCATCGATCAACCGGAGGGAGACGCTCCGTCGCTGGACCTCGTCCGGCGCATCCTCGTCGAGCGCGGGCCGGCCGGGATCGAAGCGCTCGCTCTTCACTGGAGCAGCTACTTTCGCATCCACCACCGGCGCGTCGCCCGGCTGCGGGACGGCCGCTTCTTCATCGCGGGCGACGCGGCGCACATCCACAGCCCCTTCGGAGGCCAGGGCATGAACACCGGGCTCCACGACGTCTGGAACCTGGCCTGGAAGCTCGACCTCTACCTGCGCGGTCGCGGCAACGAGGAGCTGCTCGACAGCTTCAGCGCCGAACGCCTTCCCGTCATCGAGCACGTTCTCGCGATGACCCACGTCCTGACGAAGGTCATGGGGACGCCGAACCGGGTGGTCCAGGCTCTGCGCGACACTGTCATACCGATGGTGTCGCGTCTGGCGCCGTTCCAACACGCCTTCGTCGAGAGACTGTCCGAGCTCGACATTGCCTATCCCGGCAGCCCGATCGTCGAAGGGCCCGGCAAGCGGTTTTTCGACGACTCGATGCGCGGAGGAACGGGGATTCGGAGTCGGTTCCTGCTCTTCGTCGATGCGGAAAGCGCCGCGGCGAACGAGCCGGCGGCGAGATTGCGCGATGCCTTCGACGACGTCCTGGAGCTGAGGGCGGCCCCGCACGTGGGCCTGACGCTGGTCCGACCGGACGGCTATGTCGCGTTTGAAGATCATGGCGCCGGAGCCGAAGCGATCATGGCCGCACGTGCGGTGCTGGAGAGGCAGACGGCGCGCGCTTCCTAGGTCGCGACAATTTTCAAGATGGATGGGGATTCGCGAGCTGGCCCTGCGAGTATGGGAGAAGCTCTGGCCGGGACGCACCGCCGGCTACCGCGGCTCGCGAGGCGTCGGTCAGCGCTGGGAAGCGCTCGCGGAGAGGAAGCTCAAAGCCGCCGGGTACACGATTCTCGACCGCAACTTCCGGACGCGTCTCGGTGAGATCGACCTCGTCGCCGAGGAGAACGGCATTCTCTGCTTCGTGGAGGTCAAAGGGAGGACGGGCCCGAGGTTCGGCGCTCCGGCCGAGGCCGTCACGTCCGAGAAGCGTCGGCGCATCGCGCGCGCCGCTCGCGTCTACGTGCTCCGGCGCCGTCTGGGAGAGAGACCGTGCCGCTTCGACGTCGTGTCAATCGTCGAGTCGACCATCGGCGATCGCGTCGAGATCTTCCGCGGAGCCTTCGAGGCGCCGCACGACGAGCTCCGGCGGCGCTGACGCGAGCCTCGCGTGCTAAACTCGACGTTCCGGAAATGGAATCCGAAACCTCCGCGTCTCGTTACACGTTTTCCTGCCCTACCTGCGCCGGCAGCTTTTCCATCAGCCTCGAGAAAATTCCGCCGGTTCGTGCGCGCTTTGCCTGCCCCAAGTGCGGCAAGGCGATGGACTTTCCGTCGCGCGAGGAGGCGCGAGTCTTTCTGCACCTGAAGGCGACCGGCGGGGAGGCCGCACCGTCTCCGGCGCCGAAGCCCACCCCGGCTCCGGCTCCCGCGCCGACTCCGGCGCCCGCTCCGACGCCAGCTGCTTCCGCCCCAGCCGCTGCTCCCGCCGTCGCTCCGGATGCCGAGAAACGCTATACCGTTGCGAAGATAGGCTTCGAAGGAGATTCCTTTGATCGCCGGGCCATGCGGAGCTTGATCCGCACCGGCGCCTTGGACGAGGTCGATCTCGTCGCCGGGGGCGGCGCCGCCGCCGTGCGCGCGGACTCCATCCCGGAGCTCAGATCCCTCTTCGAGCTCCGCAAGACCGCCAAGACGACGCCGCCTCCGGTCTGCCGCAAGCACACCGAGGCGCTGGCACACTACGTGTGCGCCGACACCGGGCGCCCGCTCTGCGACGAGTGCGCGCCCGAGAAGAAGTTCGGGGGTACCAGCATCCGCGTCTGCGACCACTGCAGCGGCACCGCGCGGGAGCTGCACGCGGCTCCCGGCGACCTCAAGTAGCGCCTCTCAGGGCGACGGCCGGGTGATCGGGCGGCGCTCGCCGCTTCCCGGAGAGACACGAAACACGAAGGGGGAGCGCCGGCCTCCTCCCGGGAACCAAGCGCCGCGCAGCACCACCGCCTCGATCGAGCGGAGCGCCGTCACGTCCTCGAGAGGGTTACCGTCGACGACGAGCAGGTCCGCGCGCTTTCCGGCGGCGACCGTCCCGATCTCCGAGTCTTCTTCGAGGAATTCCGCGGCGCCCGAGGTCGCGGCTCGCAAAGCTTCGTATGGCGAAAGCCCGGCACCGACGAGATCGGAGAGCTCGTCGTGGATCGATGATCCGGGCGCGCTCAAGCCGATTCCCGAATCCGTTCCTGCGAGGAGACGGGCGCCCGCATCGAACAGAGCGCGGATCATCGCCGCGCGATTGGCCAGAATCTGTCCCCGCGAAACGTCGTCGACCTGCCGGGTCAGGACGTCGAAGACCGCCATCGTCGGACAGTTCCACGTACCGGCCGTCGCCGTATGCGCGGCGAGAGTCGGAATGCGGCTCTCGTCGATGTCCAGCCATGCCGCGAACGTCGCCGTCTGCGACCCGCGCGTGAGCGCCAGGTCGTACCCGCGCAGGTGCTCGATCGAAGCCTGCCCCGAGTCCAGCGCGTGCTCGATCGGAACGCGGTTGGGCACGTGGCCGAGGAAGCGGATTCCGCGTGCCCTGGCGGCGGCGACGATCGCGTCGTAGGAAGCTAAAGAGAGGCTGTTGTAGACCTTGAGAAACCTCCAGCCGGCTGCAACCTGTGCGGCGACTGTCGCATCGGCCTGCGAGGGATCGTCGACGATCTGGGTCTCGGGCCACACTGCGGGAGTGCCGTCGAGTCCCTGGCTCGCCGAGTAGATCGCGGGCCCCAGGACGGCGCCCGCATCCACGTCGTGCATCAGAGCCGGAAGCGCCTGGTAACCCCACATGTTTCGAACCGAGGTGATGCCGGCATCCACGTAGGCTCGGAGATCGGCGCGCCGGATGTGCACATGCATGTCGATCAGTCCCGGCGTCACGTACGCCCCATGGACATCGACGATCGCCGCGCCCTCCGGCGGGACGATCGCGCCGTCGGGTCCGACGGCCGTGATCCGATCGCCGACCACGACGACCGTGTGATCGGCCAGGACACGATCCGAGTCCATCGGTACCAGCGTCGCGTGAACGACCCCGAAGGCCTCGGGCGTCCCTTCGCGGATCGAGGCGCGGTAACCGCCCCCGACCGCGAGGAGAAGCGGCGCCACCGCGGCCAGGAATACGCCAAGGCGCCTCACGGGGCCAGCCTAGAACAACTGCGTGTGCGGAGTCCTTGGCAGGACCTGGGTTTCTTGACCCTCGGCCCTCCCTCGGCTATCCTTCGCCTCCGCTATTCCGAGCGGGAATAGCTCAGTGGTAGAGCGCCACCTTGCCAAGGTGGATGTCGCGGGTTCGACCCCCGTTTCCCGCTCCAAGCTAACCCAAATTGCACGAGTCACTTAGACTCGGTAGGGCGACGCTAATGAGCTGAATCGACCGGTATGTTCGTCGCAACAGTGTCTACCCGCGCGCCGGGAATCCAGCATCAAACAGGTGCGCTTGCTTTCCGCCGCCGACAGATCATATGATGACAATCATATGCGAGCTGCCGCGCTGAAACGAAACAGTTCAAGACGAAAAGACGTCACTCACGAACGTATCGTGGAGGTCGCCGCGCGCGCCATCCGGCGCAGCGGCTACGGTGGCGCTGGCGTCGCCGACATCATGAAGGAGGCCGGCCTGACGCACGGTGGCTTCTATGCCCACTTCGCCTCGCGCGAGGCGATGCTCGTCGAGGCGGCCGACCGCGCCGGCGCCGACGGCGTCGCCGCTGTGGCGCGCATTGCGGCGGCTGCGCCGCCGAAGCATGCGCTGGAGGCGCTGCTGAGTGCCTACCTCTCGACGGCGCACGTCGAAGGCGTGGAGACCGGCTGTGCGGTTGCGGCGCTCGGCTCGGAGATGCCGCGGCAGGCGCCCGAGGTGCGGCGTGCCGCTACGCGTCGCATCAAGGAGATGATCGACCTCGTCGCCCGTCAGTCACCAGACTGGGGGCAGCGGGGCGCGCACGAGCACGCGCTCGTCAGCGTGGCCACGATGGTCGGCGCACTCGTACTCGCGCGCGCGGTCGACGACCGGCGCCTTTCGGACTCGCTGCGCGAAGCGGCGCTCAAACACCTCACCCGCACCGGCGACTGATGCCACTAGGACCCGTGCCGAACTCCAGTTCGCGTCTCGATATGATGAGCATCATAAGCGAACCGCACCGAGGATGAACGCAGCGATGTTTCAGTCAGCCAAGGAACTGCAGGGCGAGAAAGGAAGGACATTATGAAGAGCAAAGTAGCGCTCGTTACCGGAGCGTCGTCAGGCATCGGCGAAGCCATCGCGCAGCGGCTCGCGACAGCTGGCTACAAGGTCTACGGCACCAGCAGACGAAGAGCCGAAGCGGGCCAGCGATCGTTCGAGATGCTGCCCCTCGACGTGACCAGCGATGAATCCGTGGAAGCTGCCGTCAAGGAAGTGATGCGGTTGGGGGGGCGCATCGACCTGCTCGTCAACAACGCCGGCTTCGGTGTCGCCCCTGCCGGAGCGGAAGAGAGCTCCATCGACCAGGCGCGGTCGATCTTCGAGACGAACTTCTTCGGAATGGTCCGGATGACGCGTGCCGTCGTGCCTCACATGCGGCGCCAGGGGAACGGTCGCATCATCAACATCGGCTCCGTGCTCGGTTTCCTGCCGATGCCGTATGGTGCGCTCTATGCCGCCACCAAGCATGCGATCGAAGGCTATTCCGAATCGCTGGACCACGAGCTGCGCACGAGGGGCATCCGGGTTTCGGTCATCGAGCCCGCGTACACGAAGACGCAGTTCGACGCGAACCTTCTGGAACCCGACTCGAAGCTCGAGGAGTATCGCGAGGCTCGTGAGGTCGTGGCCAGGACACTGAAAGAGGTGATGACGGCTGCCGACGAACCGGGCGTCGTGGCCGACGCGGTGTTGAAAGCTGCGAGCGCGGTTCGCCCGCGAGTGCGATACACAGCCGGTGGGCTCGCGAGCCGCCTGCGATGGCTTCGCAGATTTGCGCCCACTGGCGTGTTGGACTCCGGCATTCGAAAGGATCTGCACCTCGACACCCTGATAGCGTCGCCGCCTCCCACGCTGGTCTTGGAGCAATAATCGATAGGCAACAGCGATGAAGGCATTCATCCTCGATCGTTACGGAAGTGCCGATCGCGTACGGGCTGGCGACATGCCAAATCCGGAGCCGCGGGAGGATGACGTATTGGTCCAGGTCCACGCCGCTGGTGTCAACCTTCTGGATTCGAAAATCAGAAAAGGCGAGTTCAAGCTCATTCTGCCGTACCGCCTCCCGCTCGTTCTGGGCCATGACGTGGCCGGGGTCGTGGTCCGGGTCGGATCTCGAGTGCGTCGATTCAAGCCCGGCGACGAAGCCTATGCGCGGCCGGCTGACGGGCGAATCGGCGCATTCGCGGAATTCATTGCGATCAAAGAAGATGACGTGGCGATTAAGCCCAAAGCACTCACCATGGAAGAAGCGGCCTCCATTCCCCTGGTCGGCTTGACTGCCTGGCAGGCCCTCATCGACCGAGCGAATCTGAAAAAGGGACAAAAAGTTCTCATCCACGCGGGGTCGGGTGGTGTGGGCACATTCGCCATTCAGCTGGCTAAGCACGTCGGCGCGACAGTGGCGACGACCACGAGCACGGCCAATGTGGATCTGGTCAGAAGCCTCGGCGCAGACATCGTGATCGATTACAAGAAGGAGGACTTCGCAGGCGTCCTCCGGGACTACGACGTCGTGCTGAATAGCCTGGACAAGGTGACGCTCGAGAAATCTCTGCGAGTGCTCAAGCCCGGCGGACAGCTCATTTCCATCTCAGGCCCACCCGATGCGGCCTTTGCGCGAAGCATCGGCGCGTCATGGGTCTTGAGAACGATCATGGGCGTCTTGAGCTACGGGATTACGGCGAAAGCAAAGCGCCGCGAGGCACAATACTCGTTTCTTTTCATGAGGGCGAACGGCGACCAGCTGACCAAGATCACGTCTCTCATCGATGACGGAATCATTCGCCCGGTCGTCGATCGAGTCTTCCCCTTCGCATCGACCAAAGAGGCCATGGCCTATGTCGAAGCCGGACGTGCAAAAGGCAAGGTCGTCGTCTCACTGAGGTAACACGCGGCGGGTCAGGTGAACACTGGGGTGACGTTCACCGCGACAGGAGAGCAACATGAGTACATCGCAGAACCTGACGGTCAATTGGAAGAACGTGCCCACGCGAACGATCACCG
>JBKOZO010000116.1:0-12240 GCA_046725935.1 Acidobacteriota bacterium
CGACCGAGCGCCGCGGCGTCGCGGCGGGCGGTCTTCGGCTCGTCGAAGAAGTCGACTGAGCCCGCCCGTGTAGAATCCGGCCACTCTCATGGAGAAAAAGCGAAAGTTCCTCTTCGTCTCGTTGACGGGTCTCGTCGGCGACATCGCCTGGCAGGTCCTGAAGGAGGGCCACGAGGTCCGGTACTTCATCGCGGACCCCGAGGAGAAGGACATCGCCGACGGCTTCGTCCCCAAGACGGACGACTGGGAGAAGGACGTCGACTGGGCCGACGTGATCGTCTTCGACGACACGCTCGGGCAGGGAGAGAAGGCCGTCGCGCTCCGGACGAAGGGCAAGGCGGTCGTCGGCGGGACACCTTACACGGACCGGCTCGAGGACGACCGCTCGTTCGGGCAGGAAGAGCTGAAGAAGGCCGGAGTCACGATCATTCCCTATCGGGAGTTCGACAACTTCGACGAGGCGATCGCCTACGTCCAGGAGAATCCGACGAGGTACGTCATCAAGCCTTCGGGCGCGGCCGGCAACGTCAAGCGGAGGCTTTTCGTCGGCGACGAAGAGGACGGACAGGACGTCATCCGTATGCTCGAGGCCTATAAGAAGGCCTTCTCCGACGAGATCAAGGTCTTTCAGCTCCAGAAGCGCGTGGTCGGCGTCGAGGTCGCCGTCGGCGCGTTCTTCAACGGCAAGAGCTACGTCTACCCGATCAACACCAATTTCGAGCACAAGAAGCTCTTCCCCGGCAACAGCGGCCCTCCGACCGGCGAGATGGGCACGACCATGTTCTGGAGCGAGCCCAACAAGATCTTCGAGCAGACGCTGCTGAAGATGGCTCCGAAGCTGGCCGAGGAAGGTTACGTCGGATACATCGACGTCAACTGCATCGTCAACAACAACGGGATCTATCCCCTCGAGTTCACGTCGCGCTTCGGCTACCCCACGATCTTCATCCAGCAGGAGGGCATGATCACGCCGATCGGCCTCTTCCTCGCAGACCTCGCGCACGGCGAGGACCCGAAGCTGAAGGTCAAGAGCGGCTTCCAGGTCGGCGTGCGGATCGTCATGCCCCCCTTCCCTTTCGACGACAACGCGACCTTCGAGTCGTTCACGAAGAACGCCGTCATCGTCTTCAAGAGAGGCACGCCCGAAGAGGTCCACATCGAGGACGCCAAGATCGTCGAGGGCCAGTGGCTCGTCGCGGGCACCTCCGGCGTCGTGCTGACGGTCGTCGGCCTGGGCCAGACAATGAAGCAGGCGCGCGAGCAGGCTTACTCGCGCGTCCGCAACATCCTCATCCCCAACATGTACTACCGCGACGACATCGGCGAGCGCTGGGCCGAGGACTCCGACAAGCTCCATAACTGGGGATACCTGCGCTAGAGCGCCGCCGCCGGGCCGGCCTCACTCCTTGTCGTTCGGATCGTTGTACAGCACGGAGATCCGGATGCTGCCGTGGCCGTACTGCGGATAGTGCTGCGTGTCGCGATCTCCGGGATCCAGGTTCGAGGCCGTGTCGTCCGGCGGAAACAGGATCAACGACCTCAGGAATTCGACGACCTCCTGCTGGCGCTCGGCGCTCAAGCCGGCGAAGGCATCGCGCGCGCCCTGCGCCTCGCCGCCGTGCCGGAGGATGACTTCGTCGAGGTTGATGCTGCGGCCGTCGTGGCCGAACACTCCTTTGCTTCCCACTCCCCAGAGCGCGCGGGTCAGAAACTGCTCCTGCATGTTGCCGTCCCAGTTGCGCTCGTAGAAGTTGGGTCCCAGATCGTGGCGCTTGAAGTCCGTGAAGATGTTCTGGACCAGGAACGGCTGGAGCTTCGGCGTCTTCAGCTGAGGGAAACCGCTGCCATCGGATCGGGTCTCTAAGAGCGGCGTCGCCGTTGCGAAGAGACGGTTCAAGTTCCCGCGCTCGGCGTCGTAGACGGTTTCGACGTCGGCCACGCGACGGTCGCGCGCGAGCGTGAGGTTCTGAACGTGGCACGAAGTGCAGCCGACCTCCTGGAGCGTCTTCAGGCCCCGCTGCGTCGCGGGAGTCTGCCGGTAGGTAGCCGGCTTGAAGTAGTTCAGCAGGTAGAACTCGAGGTAATCCACGAGGGCGGTCGGCACCTCGTTGCCTGACAGGTTGCCATTGGGCTCGAAAATCGGGTTGGGGACGGGAGGGGCTTCGATCTTATCGAGCCGTCCGTCCAGGACCATTCCGGCGGGCGTCACGACCTGACCTTTGGCGCTGGCCTTCGCGAGGTCCGGATCGGCGGCATCCAGGCCCATCTCGCCGTGGAGCGCGCCGACGACGAACTCCCGGATCGAGATCGTCTGCCCGTGCGCGAAGAAGGGCCGCACGCGAAGGTCCGGGTCGACCCCTTCCACGGCCGACGTGTCGAAGGATCCGTCCGGAGCCGCCGTGATGGAGCCGAAGGAGATCCCCTTCGAGACGAGCTTCTTCGTGACCGGGATGCCATGCGTCCGCGCCGACGCGGAGGCATTGGAACGAATCTGCCGGAGGTCGCTCGTGATCTCGTCGGCGAGCATCTCTTTCAGGCCCAGGCCGAAGAGGTGCGGCGCGTCGCGGCTGTCCGGGCGCGTGACCACGTCGCCTCCGGCGCCGGCGGAGCCGCGGGGACGCCCGTGGCAGCTGGCGCAGCTGTCGGACAGACCCGCTCCGATCGCGATCGTCGTGTTGATGTCGCCGAGCCCGTCGTCCACGGCCGGTCCCTGAAACTGGAGCCGCGTGAACTTGCGCTGGAAGAGCTGTCGTCCCCGCCGGATCGCGCGGAAGGGATCCCGGCTGATGATGAAGGAGGCCGAACCGGGCGTCGACCAGTCGCCGCGCCCCGCTCCGACTTCCTCCTCCAGCGATTTGGCGATCCCGTCGTTGGCCGCGTTGGGGGCCTGCGTGCGATCGATCATCTGCGCATGCGCGCCCGCCGGAAACGCCAGCCCGCCGAGCACGAGAAGACCTGCAAAGAGCTCGCTTGTTCGCCGGTTCATCGTCATTTCTCCTTGACGTTCGCTATGGGTCTCGGCAAGTACAGAAGAGGAGGGGGCGCGAGGTTACCGAGTGAAAACGTTTTCGTAAGCTTTCTTTCATGCGCGAGCGCTTCATGGCAGGTAGAACGTCTTCGTCAAGAACACTCCCATCTGGCCACGCGTCACCGTCGAGCCGGGGCAGTACTTCAGAGGATTCATCGCGCAGCCGCCCGTGATCCCTTCCGCGTAGATCTGCTCGATCCAGTCGGCGAACTGGGATGGACATGTCACGTCCTCGAAGATCCCGTGGCAGGAGGGCGGCGCGTAGCTCGGCCCGTGCTCGGTCTTCAGCAGGAACGCCGCCATCTGGGCCCGCGTGACGGGACTGCTCGGGCAGTAGTTTCCGCCGCCGCAGCCTCCGGTGATGCCCTCGACGGAGAGCTGCTCGATCCAGTCGGCGAAGGGTGACGGACACGGGACATCCGGAAAGACGCCCTGGCAGGCGGGCGGGACGTGCGACGAACCGTGCTCGGCCTTCAGCAGGAAGACGGCCATCTGCGCCCGCGTGACCGAGCTGTTGCGGCAGTAGTTTCCGCCGGAGCAGCCAGCCGTGATGCCTCTTCGGAAGATCGTCTCGACGAAATCGTGGAAAGCGTCCGACTGGGGCACGTCCAGGAAATCCGCAAACCAGACCTTCGGCCCGATGCTGAAGGAGCCGTCGGGCCGCGTGACCTTCAGGTCATCGAGCGTGCCAGCAGGAAGAGGCGGCGTCGTCGCCGTCAGGCGCGTGGGGCCGACGTAAGAGGCGCCGGTGGCGGCCACGCCGCCGATCGAGACCGTATCGCCGTCCGCAAAGTCGAACCCGGCGATCGTGACCGCCGTTCCGCCACTCGCGGTGCCCGAGGAAGGCGTGATCGTGGTTGCCGGCGGCACGAGGCGACCGATCTTGTTGGTGAAAAACTCGGTGAACCACAACGCGCCATCGGGACCGGCAATGATCCCGGGAGCGGCGGGAGGCGCCGCAAGCAAAGGCGTGATCGTGCCCGCCGTTGTGACGCGCGCCATATAACCGACTGTGGTGAGCCAGAGATTGCCGTCGGGTCCGCTGGTGATGTCGTATCCGTAAGTGCCCGCGAACTCCGTAATAATGCCTGTCGTCGTGATACGGCCGATGTTGGCGCTGAACAATTCCGTGAACCAGAGATTGCCGTCCGGTCCCGTCGCGATCCCGTAGGGGCCGTGCCCCAGCGGGACGGGAAACTCGGTGATCGAGCCCGAGGGCGTGATCCGACCGATCTTGTTTCCGCCGACGTTTTGCTCGGTGAACCAGAGGTTCCCGTCGGGCCCGGGGGTGATGCCGGAGAGGCCGGAAGCATCTGTCGGAACCGCGAACTCGGTGGTCGTCCCCGACGGCGTGATGCGCCCGATGTTGTTGCCGGTGAACTCCGCGAACCAGAGGTTTCCGTCCGGCCCGACCGTGATCCAGTATGGATGCGACGCGGCCGTCGGGATCGGGAATTCCGTGACGGATCCCGCCGGAGTGATCCGACCGATCTTGTTGCCCTCGAATTCGGTGAACCAGAGATTGCCGTCGGGGCCGGCCACGATGTAGCTGACCTTCGCTCCGGAGGTCGGAACCGGAAACTCGATGATGGAGCCGTCCGGCTCGACGCGTCCAATCTTGTCGGCCGCGTTCTCCGTGAACCAGAGCCGCGCGTCGGGACCGACGGTGATCTCGTAGGGTTTCGACGCGGCCGTCGGCACCGGAAACTCTTGGGTCGCCGAGACGCGTCCGACCGCGTTGGCGCCGTTGGCGAACTCCGTGAACCAGAGATTGCCGTCGGGGCCCGCCGCGACGCCGACGGGAAGGGCCGCATCCGTCGGAACCGGAATCTCGCTGATCGAGCCGTCCCCGTTGACGCGGCCGACCTGGTTTCCGGTCTGCTCGACGAACCACACCTTGCCGTTCCAGCTCGTGATCCCGACGGGACCGGAGCTCGCCGTCGGAATTGGAAACTCCGTGATCAAAAGGTCCGGATTGACACGGCCGAGCTTGTTGCCGCTGTTCTCGGTGAACCAGACATTGCTGTCGGGCCCCGTCGTGATCCCCAAAGGCAGGGCCCCGACCGTCGGGACGGGAAACTCCGTGATCGACCCCGACGGCGTGATCCGGCCGATCTTGTTGCCAGCGTCCTCGGTGAACCAAACGTTGCCGTCCGGCCCGCCGGTGATTCCGGCCGGCAGGGCGAAAGTGGTCGGAACGGGGAACTCCGTGATGACTCCTGCCGGCGTGATCTGCCCGATCTTGTTGCCGTCGAACTCGGTGAACCAGAGATTGCCGTCCGGTCCATAGGCGATCTCGCGGGGAGAAGCGCTCGCCGTCGGAACCGGGAATTCGCTGATCGAGCCGTCGAAGTTGACGCGCCCGATCTTGTTGCCGGTCTCCTCGGTGAACCAGATACCGCCGGGGCCGGTCACAATGCCCCGAAGGGCGGCGTTTGGCGTCGGGACGGGAATCTCGCGAATCGAGCCGTCCGGGTTGATGCGACCGATCTTGTCGGCGCCGCGCTCCGTGAACCACGTTTTGCCGTCGGGGCCGGGAGTGATCTCGATCGGAGCAGCCGCGGCCGTGGCGATGGCGAATTCCGTGACCTGGGCCGACGCCGCGCCGACGACGCCACAGGCCGACAGGATCGATGCCCACACCCGAGCGAGACCCCTCCCATCCATTTTGATGACTCGTCCCATGAGGAGAAACGGAAACGACGTCCCGAACACGACACGGCGGGTCACGTGGTACCTTGCTTGTATCCGGGGTTTATTCGTGCCGGCCACGATCGGATCCCTCATGGCTTCGGCCGAGCGCGGCGACGCATCCGCCGCGGACGCGCTCTTCACCGCGCTGTACTCGGAGCTCCACCGCCTGGCCGGGCGCCAGCTGGCCGGCCGATCCAACCTGACGCTCGGAACGACGACGCTGCTCCACGAGGCTTACCTGAACATGTCGCGGCAGGAAGGCGTCGACTTTCCGGATCGCGCGCGCTTCATGGCGTACGCCGCGAAGGTGATGCGCCGCCTGATCATCGACTACGCGCGCCGCCGGCAGGCGCAGAAGCGCGGCGGCACTTTCCAGATCACGTCCTTCCTCGAGGAACCCGAAGCCCTCGCGGCCGACGAGAAGGAGCTGGAACAGATCAGCGCCGCCCTCGACGACCTCGCGGCCGCGGATCCGCCGCTCGCCGAGCTCGTCGATCTCCGGTTCTTCGGCGGCTTCTCGCTCTCCGAGATCGCGGCGATGCGCGGCGTTTCTGAGCGCACGATCCAGAGACATTGGGAGAAGGCCCGTCTCTATCTCTACGAGGCGCTGCGGGACGAGATGCCCGCGTAACGTCCGGACCGAGCCTATGGCGGGAATGAGCAAGGAGCGCTGGGAGGCCGTCAGCCCGTACCTCGACCGGGCGCTCGAGCTCGAACGCGAAGATCGGGACGCGCTGCTTTCGTCACTGCGCGCGGAGCGGCCGGACGTGGCCGAAGACCTCGAGACGCTGCTGGCTGCTTATGCGATCCCGGGCATCGACGGGTTTCTGAAGACGGCTCCCGAATTGCCGGGGACGACGCTGGCGAGCCAGATGGTCGGCGCCTACACGCTGATCGCGCCCATCGGGCAGGGCGGGATGGGCAGCGTCTGGCTCGCGCGGCGCAGCGACGGGCGCTTCGAAGGCCAGGCGGCCGTGAAGCTGTTGAACGCGAGCTTCGTCGGCCGGGCCGGCGAGGAGAGATTCCGGCGCGAGGGAAGCATCCTCGCCCGCCTGACGCATCCGCACATCGCGCGACTCGTCGACGCCGGACTATCGGCGGCCGGCCAGCCTTACCTCGTGCTCGAGCACGTCGACGGCGAGCCCATCGATCGGTACTGCGACACCCGGCAGTTGAGCGTCGAAGCGCGACTGCGTCTCTTCCTGGACGTGCTGGCCGCGGTCGCGCATGCGCACGCGAACCTGATCGTGCACCGGGACATCAAGCCGTCCAACGTGCTGGTGGATGTCGACGGACAGGTGAAGCTCCTGGACTTCGGCATTGCCAAGCTTCTCGAGGGCGAAGGCGTGGGGGGCGAAGCCACCGCGCTGACCCGCGAAGGCGGAAGCGCTCTGACGCCCGAGTACGCGGCGCCCGAGCAGGTCACGGGAAGCGCGGTGACGACCGCCACCGACGTCTATGCCCTGGGGACGCTGCTGTACGAGCTCCTGACCGGCCGCCATCCGGCCGAGCCCGCGCTGAAATCCACCGCCGACCTCGTGAAGGCCATCGTCGATACCGATCCGCAGCGGATCTCGGACGCCGTGGCCGACATCCGAACGCGCCCGGCGGAGACTCGGGAGAAGAACGCGGCGGCGCGAGGAACGACGCCCGAGGGACTGCGCCGCTCTCTGAAGGGGGATCTCGACGTCATCGTCTCCCGGGCGCTCAAGAAGAAGTCCGAGGAGCGGTACTCGTCGGTGACCGCTCTCGCCGACGACATAGAGCGCTATCTCAACGACGAGCCGATCGGCGCCCGTCGCGACACACTGGCGTATCGAACCGCCAAGTTCGTGCGCCGGCACACGGGCGGCGTCGCCGCGGCGGGAGCCGTGGTCGTGCTTCTCGCCGCCCTCGTCGGCTTCTACACAATGCGCCTGGCGCGAGAGCGCGACCGCGCCCGGCTCCAGGCGCAGAGGGCCACCCGGATCAGCGGATTCCTGACGGATCTCCTGACCGAGGCCGATCCGTATGAGAAAAAAGAGCCGACTGTGCGAGACCTCCTCGACGCCGGCGCGGCGCGAATCCATGCGGAGCTCGCCGATCAGCCCGAGCTCGAAGCCGAGATGCTCACTGTGATGGGCCGCGTCTATCACCATGTCGATGCCGACCAGAAAGCGCAGTCGCTGTTGGAGCAGGCGCTGGCCATCGGACGTCGCGCCGGACCCGAGAGCGAGCAGGTGGCGGACACCTTGAACAACCTCGGATTGCTCCTGCGCGATCGGGGGGATCTCTCCGCCGCGGAGAAGGCGCTGACGGAGTCTCTCGCCTTGCGGCGTCGGCTCTACGGAAACGAGCACAAGGATGTGGCCGTGACGCTCGTGGAACTGGCCAGCGTCTACGAGGATCAAGGATTCGACGAAAAGGCCGAGCCGCTGTTTCAGGAGTCTCTGAAGATCCGGCGCAAGGTCCTCGGCGAGACCGACCACGAGACAGCGGTCAGCATGAACGATCTCGCGCTCTTGAAGCGCCGCCAGGGAGATCTCGCCGGCGCCGAGTCGCTGTTCCGCCAGGCGCTTCCGATCTTCCGGAAGACGCGGGGAGAGGGACACCCGCATGTCGCCAGTGTCCTGAACAATCTGGCGCTCGTCAGCGGGGATCGGGGGGACTTTGCGGGTGCCGAATCGCTGTTCCGGCAGTGCCTGGACATCGACCGCAAGACCCTGGGACCGAAGCATCCAGGGGTCGGGAACACGCTGATCAATCTCTCGCGCGCCCTGCTCGAGCAGGGGAAGTACGACGAAGCCGCCGCCGCCGCGCAGGAGGGCCTCGACACCACCCGGGCCTCACTCGGCAACGATCACGCGCGCATCGCCGTCGGCGAGATCTACCTGGCACGGGTCTACCTCGCGCGCGGGAATCCCGTGGCCGCCGAGCGGCTCGCGCGCGACGCGTTGAGGATTCGCAAGAAAGTCTTCCCCGCCGGGGACTGGCGCATCGGCGTCGCCGAGAGCGTCCTCGGCGCCACGCTCACGGCGCTCAACCGCTACGACGAGTCGGAGGCTCTGCTCCGCGACGCGCAAGGCCTGCTCAAGGACGTCCCGGGAGCGCAGGGACAGGAAGCGCGAGCCACCGCCGCGCGTCTGGCCGCTCTCGAGCAGGCCCGAAGCCGGCCGCAGACGGCTGCCCTCAACCGGCGCGCGGCGCCGCCGCGGTAGAAGTCGACGGCGTTCCCGTCAGGGCTTCGACGTCTTCGCGTCCGCCGGCTCGACCGGATCGGGGACCCGGTTGTGGACGGCCGGGATCGTCCGCAGGTACGCATAGATCGAGCGCAGATCCTCGTCCGTGAGGTTCCGGAACGCTCCCCAGGGCATCGGCGGGAGGATCGGACGCGAGACAGCCATGTGACGGCCGGTCTTCAGGGCGCCGACGAAGGTCTCCTCCGACCAGCTTCCGATACCCGTGTTCTCGTCCGGCGTCAGGTTCATCGTGTAGCTGACGCCCCAGGGCCCTGACCACGCCGTGAGGTCCCAGGACGCGGTTGAGATCCACGGCCCAACCGCCTTTGGGGCCTCGGGCAGCACGGTCCCCTCCGGATGACCGGAGAGAAGCCTCGAGTGGTCCTCGACCGGGCCCTTCGGCCCCATCACCTTCGGCGTGTGACAGTCGCCGCAGCCGATCGCGGTGACCAGATACTTTCCGCGCGCGATCCTCGCCGTCGAGACGTCTTCGGGCTTCGGAGCCACCGGCGGACGCGCGGCCTTCGCCACCCCGAGCACGGCCGCGGCGCCCGCGAGCGCCAGGCCCAGAATCCAGAGACTCGACTTCTTCATACCGTGTACTCCCGCGCGCCAATCTAGAGATCGGCGGCCCGGGAGACTTCGACCGGACGGGCCAATTTGGGGGAGAGGGCGAAAATGGCCCGAAAGAGCCATTCGCACCGCAAGGGACTGAGCTACGAGGACTTCTGGCGGGCGAAGAAGGCCGCGGCGGCGGCCCGGGAGGGCAGGTCGAGCTTGCGGAGGATGTTGGCGACGTGGCGCTTGACGGTGTGGCCGGACAGGCACAGCTCCTCGGCCACGGCCGCGTTCGAGAGCCCGCTCGAGACGAGACGCAGCACCTCGATCTCGCGAGCGCTCAATCCCGATATTGCGGCGGAGCCGTCCTCTCCCCTTCCGGCGAGTGCCTTCCCCGACCACGACGCGAGCATCGCGGCCGCGCGCGAGGCCTCTCTCGCGGCGCCCAGCTTCTCCGCGGCGGCGAGAGCAGTGCGTGCTTCTCGCTCCGCGCCGTCACGGCGGCTCAGAGCGGCGAGCGTCCGGGCGAGATCCAGCCGCGCGCGCACGCTATCCCACCGGCCGCGCGAGCGCTCGTAGAGATCCACGGCATCCTCGAACGCGGCAAGCGCCTCCTCCGGCCGACCACTCTCGAGCGCGACGACACCCTCGGCGGCGCGCAGTCCGGCGCGCAGCGCCTCGGTGGGAACCGCTGCGACGATCTCGCGCAGCTCCTCGAGGGCGGCGTCCGCCTCGGCGCCGCGGCCCCGCAGCGCCTCGGCGCGCGCGAGGATCTCGAGGCCCGGCGCCCGATCGAGCCGCTCCTCCGTGGCGATGCGACGGAAGAATCGCCGCACGGCGGCGGCCGCGCCCTCGGCGTCTCCCGCCTCAAGGGCCATTGCCGCCCGAGCCAGGCTCGCTCCGACATGGGGCTCGGCGCGCTCGAGCGCCTCGGCAGCCTCCGCCGCGCGGCCCTGCCGGTGTCGCAGCAGGGCGAGCCGCAGGTACCCCGTCTCGGCGAACCGGGGTGCGGTGCGCGCCGACTCGCGGATCATCGCCTGGATCTCGCGTTCGGCCTCGGCCCACTCGCCGCGCCATAGGAGAACGCCGACGAGGTGGTCCCGGCAGAACATCGACGCCGGGATGTAACGGACGCGCTCGTAGCGTTCACGGACCTTCTCGAACCACTGGATCGCACGGTCGAAGTCCTGCACGCGCTCGCAGGCGGTCAGCAGATAGCACGTGGCGTTGCCGGCGGCTTCCTCCGGAGAGATCTCGCCGCCGACCGCGGCCGCCGTCACCTCGTCGAGCCGCCGCATCCCCTCCTCGATCCGGCATCGCGATACGAGCGCGACGCCCTCGAGCCCGAGCGAGAGGAGCTCCACGTCATGCAGGCGGAGCGCGGCCGCGACCGCACGGGCCTCCTCGATCTTGCGGGCGGCCGTGTCGAAGTCGTTGTGGACGAGGAGCGCGAGGTGAGCCTCCCAGACGGCGAGCCATGCGTGTTCGGGCGTCGCCGCGAGACCCTCGAGATTGCGTCGGGCGCGCTGGATCCAGCCGCTGGCGACGGCCGTCCGGCCGTAGAGGAGCTCGGCGTTCAGACCGAGGGTCGTCGCGACCCGCGCAGCGGACGCGCGGTCGCCGCGGGAGTGGTAGAGCTCGTAAGCGGACTCGAGCGCCTTGAGCGCGACGTCGGCGTCGCCCTGGTGCCAGCTCGCGACCGCGAGTCCCTCGTACGCCTCGGCGGAATCGGCGCGCCCGAGCGCCGCCCGGAAGCTCGCCTCGGCTTCTTCCAGCGCGCCCCGCGCCAGCGCGGCGCGGCCGGATTCGATGGCCGCGTCCGGTGCAGTCGGGAAAGGCAGAGTATTCGCCATTGGTGCGGCAGCGCCTGCGGAGATTTTAGCGCGACGCACCCGCCGCCTTCTTCGCGGCCGCTTCCTTCTCCTGCGCGTCGACGACCGCGATCGCGGCCATGTTGACGATGTCGGCGACCTCGATGCCGCGCTGGAGCACGTGGACCGGCTTGTTCAGGCCGAGGAGGATCGGCCCGATCGCTTCGGCGCCGGCGAGGCGCCATACCAGCTTGTAGGCGGCATTGGCGGACTGGAGATCCGGGAAGATCAGGACGTTGGGATCGCGCACGGTCGCCCACGGGTACTCGGCGTTGAGGAGCTCGGGGAGAACGGCGTAGTCGGCCTGCATCTCGCCGTCGATCTTCAAATCCGGGCGGACCCCGTGGACCAGCCCGACGGCCTTCTTCACCTTCAACGCGTTGCCGTGCGTGTTCGAGCCGAAGTTGGAGAAGGAGATCATCGCGACGCGCGGCTCGAAGTCGAACCGCCGCGCGGCGTCGGCCGTGAGGATCGCGATCTCGGCCAGCTCCTCCGCCGACGGCTCGATGTTGACCGTCGTGTCGGCGAAGAAGAACGTCCGGTTCTTCAGCATCAGGATGTAGACCCCCGAAACCCGCCGCACGCCGGGCGCGGTGCCCAGGATCTGCAGGGCCGGGCGGATCGTGTCGGCGTAGGACTGCGTCAGGCCGGAGATCACACCGTCGGCGTCGGCGGCGTCGAGCATCAGCGGCGCGAAGACGTTGCGCACGCGCGCCTGGCGGCCCGCCTCCTCGATCGTCATGCCGTTGCGGCGGCGAACCTCCTCCAGCCGTTTCGCGTAAGACTGCAGCTTCGGCGATCGATTGGTGTTGATGATGTCGATCTTGTCCATGGGGAGCGCGAGATCCCTCGCCAGGGCCTCGATCTCGGC